>NZ_JAUFQQ010000005.1:334042-668084 GCF_030409845.1 Flavobacterium branchiarum
ACTGCTTTTTCTATAGCCTCGGTTACTGCCAATTGTATGGGTTCATTTCGGGTAAAACCTGTTTCGACTTCTAAAAGCCTGTTTAGATTTACATATCGAAATAAATTGGCATCGACACTTTGCGATAAAATTGTTTTGGAGACATAAACGGTATTTAAAATTTTACCATTTGATGTAGAAACTAATCTTAGATAAACAGTAACTCTATCTTGTCTATATCTTACCGAAGCTCCAGCTCCAAAATAACGAGCACCAAAACCTCCTGTTATTATATTTGTATCATAGGATATGATACCTCCTTCTAGCAAAACACCAGCAAATAAAAGAGGCGTTAATGGGGCTTCTTTTTCATTAGGTTTTGTAGAATACTCCTGTCTTGTAGACCTAATGATATTTCTTTCATTAAGTAAATTCCCCAAGTTTTCACGTTCGATTGGAATAAACCATTTTGAGTCCTCAAGCGCTTTTATTAAAATAGAAGTAGCTCCTTGTGTAACTGCTGTGCTAAATGTGCTCCCCTGCTCAATGGCTTTATATTGCCCTGTTTGATCCTTGAATTTATAAACCCCAACAACAATTTGTTCTTTAGGCTTAGGAATATTAGTTAATGCCGAGGTGGCTGGTGTATTCTCTCCATAAATAGCTTTTTGCACTCCAACTGGTTGATTAAAATAAGCACCACAGCCTGAGAATAAAAGAACTACTAGAACTCCAAAAAGTGATTTTTGATTCATAAGTGATTTTTTATTAACTTAATTAGTGATAAAAAATGTAAAACTTATTACTAAGCGATAAGAATGCGAGCCTGTTAATTACCAGGAACAATTACCTGAGTTTGCTCTCCTGTTTCTATATCCAAGATATCTACAACAAGTCCTAAATTAGACGGGTAAACATCTACAGACAAGGTTCCAAAAACATAAGATCCTGGTTTAATACTTCCTCCTGTACCGTTACCAGTGCCAAAACCTGTCCCAGTTCCTGTACCAAACTGATCTTCAAATAAAGAATTTGACAGTTTGTTAAGCAACTGATTGTTTAGATTTTCTTTGAAACGTTGTAGATCTGATTTTTGCTCGAATCCGGTAGCCTTATCTTCTTTGTAGTCATTTTGTGCTTGCGCCGAACTAAGCAACCAATTGTAGTTAAAGGTATCTCCCCCAAAAGCTGGGTTGATAGGTTTGTATGCTAGATCTTGCGCAACCGAAGTAAAACATATTCCTAGTAAACAAAATAGTAAAGTTATTGTCTTCATTTTGGTATTTTTAGGGTTTAAAAATAACTGCCAAAAAACATTCAATTAATCTATTCTAAAGTCAACTAATTAAATGCACAACTTAATACTGTGTGATAAACTTATTTTGTCGTTCGATACTTTTAAAATACTTAAAAAGTTTAGCCGAAGATGATTCAGCCATGTATTTTAAAAATTCTTCGTCTGGTCTTGAAATAAATTCATCTATTATTTCTCCATCAACATCAATCATTATTCTAGTTGTTCTTCCGAAGGTTAATTCTTCTCGAACCGTAACGATTTTATGTGATTTGATTTTTAATTTCGAATATTCTGAATAAAAATAATCGTAAAAATCATTGCCCAACTTAGTCTTGGTATCGTTTGAAACAATACCAATCATTTCTAATCCGTCTGTAGGTGTTGGAATGGCTATTCTTGATTCGTCCTTTCCACCAAAAACTACTTTATCTTTTCCTATTACAGCATTATTATCATCATAAATCAATAACAGGATTATTATTTCATCATCTTGGGTAAAATTTACCTGCGTTTTTGAAAGATTTATTTTTTGAATTGGTTCTAATGTAACTCTACCATCTTGTGCATTGTTGGATTTATTAGAATTTGATTTATCTACTTTTAAAACCGACAGTTTATACGAAATGTTTTTAAACTCTGCTTTTAAATTTTCAACAGTTCCAGTAATAGCTAGTAAATTTTCTATTTTTTCAATTTCAATTTTTGCTTTAACCTCTGTATAAACCACTTGCGCAAATGTATTTTGCATTAAGAACACCATCATTACAATTAAAATAATATTTAAAATATATTGCTTCATAATCTTAATGATTGAAAATATAAATTGTACCCGAATTTCCAGTTTGAGTAATTCTCATTCCCTCGGATATAGAATTTGATCCATTATTAAAAACATTTAGATTACTTCCGTTTTGAATAATCGACATATTTATGGCCCCACTGGAGTATAAAGAAAAATCACTCACCATATTATTATTCCCAGTTTGAACAACCGATTGATTAATTTCGGGCGCTTTCTTGTACATATTTATATAATTGTCATTCCCTATTTGACTAAGAACTACATTGGCATTATTACTAATGATACTTACATTCGAAGTATTGTAATTCCCGATTTGCATAATATTTACAATATTATTATTCTGAACAAACAGATTACTATTTTGATTTCTATCGTTAGCGTTACTTTCATAGGCTTTTATAGCATACGAATCTAGAACTGGATTAATATCCTGCGAGAAAGCAATACTTGTAAATAGAAATACTATTAAATACATTATTGGTTTCATGATACATTTTTAAAATATTTTTTAGTTAAAAATTTATACCAGTTTTATATCTAAATCTATAAAACTGGTATAAACTGAATTACAAGTAAAGTTTAAATTTCACTTCTTCAAGTAAAGACTTAGTTAGATTGAAAAACTATAGCTCCATTTGCAATTCCTGCTTGAGAAATAGTACTCATATGATCGTTTCCAAATTGTAATGTAAGCGCATAATTAGCAAGACCATTTTGGTAAACATTTGATGTATTGTCATATCCGAGTTGAGATGTAATCGCTGTGTTACCATCTCCTAATTGATAAATATTAGAAGTGTTAAACCAGTATGACTGTACAACAAAAGCATTATTCCCATCTCCATCTTGATCAATAGTTGATGAGTTACCTACGAAAAATTGTAATGTTGTTGCATTGTTATTATCTCCAGATTGAGTAGTTGACGCATAGTTAAAAGCTCCTGCTTGCGCAGTTAATGCACTATTATTATCACCCATTTGATCAATTAATGCAATATTACCAAGACCTAATTGCCCAATAGTAGCATTATTACTATCACCATTTTGGCTTACAGCTGCTATGTTAAAAATACCAACTTGAGCAACATCCGATTCATTTGAATCTCCTGTTTGACCAACAAAAGCTAAATTTGCTAAACCTAGCTGAGTTACTTGTGAGTCATTTGAAGAACCTACCTGAGCTACCAAAGCTCCATTAATCCAACCTACTTGATTTACATCACTTACGTTGGCTTGCGCAATTGCTGCAGCACCTACAAATAGCATCGCGGAGATGCTTAAAACTACTTTTTTCATAATAAATATATTTAATTGGTTATTAATACAAATTATTATGTAGGTTTTGTGAAGGGGAATCACTTCAAAAAATGTAATTGTAAATAAGTTAAATAAAAATTAATAGAAGTGTTTTTAATTTCTTAATTACGATTCAAATTTAAAGAACTTTATTTTAACCAAACAAATACAAATACCTATTTTACAACACGTTACACTCATTTTCGATGAAATGCAAAACAATAACGATGAACTACTAATTTTATCTTAAATCTCCATAAGAAAAAAATTACTAAATCTATTAAAGCAATATTAGATTCCGTTTTTATCCTTTAAGATGTATTTAAAAAAAACTTATTAGATTTTTAACATAAAAAAAGGTCTGGCATTATACCAGACCTTTAAGTTATGAGGGTTATCTCTTATTTCGTAAACAATAACTCTCTATATTTAGTCAATGTCCAAATTTCGTTATCTACAAGTAACTCTAGTTTATCACAATGATTTCTAATATCCTCAAAATAAGGTTTTACATTATTACAATAAGCCTCGGCCATTTCTTGCGCATCTGTAAGATGATTTGCTTTTTTTCTTTCGTTAGTCATCGCTTCTACTTTAGAATTGATTCCTTCTATATGTCCAGAAATTTGTTTTATCAATACAATTTGCTCTTTAGCAATAGTAAGGAAATCATCTCCAAAAATTTCTTTCAATCCTTTTACATTCTCTATCAATGTATTTTGGTAGCGAATAGCAGTAGGAATAACATGGTTTTTAGAAATATCTCCTAAAACTCTTCCTTCTATTTGAATCTTCTTAGTGTACTCCTCTAATTCTATTTCATAACGCGCTTCTACCTCAACGTGATTCATAATTCCCAATTCTGAGAATAAATCCAATGCTTGCTTAGATGCTCTTGCTTTTAATGCCTGTGGAGTTGTTTTATGATTACTCAATCCTCTTTTAGCAGCTTCAATTTCCCATGCTTCGCTGTATCCATCTCCTTCAAAAAGGATTTTTTTAGATACCTTAATATACTCTCTTAACACATTAAAGATCGCATCGTCTTTCTTCATGTCCTTTAACTCAATCAAAGCATCAACTTCAATTTTAAAGTCTTTTAATTGTTTTGCAACAATCGCATTTAGGGTAGTCATTGAATTAGCACAGTTTGCTGTTGAACCAACTGCTCTAAATTCAAATTTATTTCCAGTAAATGCAAATGGCGAAGTTCTGTTTCTATCGGTATTATCCAAAAGTACATCTGGAATTTTACCTACTACATTTAATTTTAAATCCGTTTTTTCTTCTGGTGATAATTTCCCAGTTGTTACCCCTTCTAATTCTGCTAATACCTTTGTTAATTGCTCTCCAATAAATACAGAGATAATTGCAGGTGGCGCTTCATTAGCCCCTAAACGGTGGTCATTACTTGCTGTAGCAATTGCAGCTCTTAGTAATTCTTCATAATCATTAACTGCTTTAATCGTATTGATAAAGAACGTTAAAAACTGTAAATTACTCATCGGAGTTTTACTTGGACTTAATAAGTTAACCCCAGTATCTGTTGCCAACGACCAGTTGTTGTGTTTACCTGAACCATTAACTCCTTTAAAAGGTTTTTCATGAAATAATACTTTAAAGTGATGACGTTCGGCCACTTTTTGCATTACATCCATCAATAAACAGTTATGATCTACAGCTAGATTTGTCTCTTCAAAAATTGGTGCTAACTCAAACTGATTTGGTGCTACCTCATTATGACGTGTTTTTACTGGTATTCCCAACAACATACATTCTTGTTCCAAATCTCTCATATAAACTAATGCACGAGTTGGAATAGAACCAAAATAATGGTCATCTAATTGTTGTCCTTTTGCAGATGTATGTCCTAATAACGTTCTTCCTGTCATCATAAGATCAGGACGAGATTCAGCAAGAGACTTATCTATAAGAAAATATTCTTGCTCCCATCCAAGAGTTGCAGTAACTTTCTTTACATTCTTATCAAAATATTTACAAACATCTGTTGCAGCATCATCTATAGCAGAAAGTGCTCTTAATAATGGAATCTTATTATCTAATGCTTCTCCTGTATATGAAATAAAAACAGTAGGAATACATAAAGTAGTTCCAAAAATAAATGCTGGCGATGTTGGATCCCAAGCTGTATATCCTCTTGCTTCAAATGTATTTCTTATTCCTCCATTCGGAAAACTTGAAGCATCTGGCTCTTGTTGTACCAATTGCGCTCCTCCAAATTTCTCAAATGAATCCGTTCCATCATACGACGTTTCAAAAAAGGCATCGTGCTTTTCTGCTGTCGTACCTGTTAATGGCTGAAACCAGTGTGTATAATGAGTAACTCCTTTTGCAAGAGCCCACTCTTTCATACCCATTGCGATATAATCTGCCAATTTTCTGTCTATCTTAGTTCCATGCTGAACCGCTCCCTGTACTCCTTTAAATGCATCCGAAGTCAAATACTGCTTCATTGCTTTATCGTTAAATACATTAGAACCAAAAATGGTTGATTTTCTGTCGGTTTCTTCAAACTGAACAGGCTTTCTTGTTGAGGCTTCTTTTAAAGCTTGGAAACGTATTGTTGACATGATGACAAATTTTTAAGTTATTATTAATTTAGACTCTATAATAAAGTGCAAATATAATAATAAATCCCCTCTTTTATACCCCCTTCAGTCCCTTTTACGTAACTTTTTAAAACTACACCCCTCTCTTTTCGAAGCAATTTAACAAAACACCACTGTTTTCAGTATTATTGACACAATTTAAGAACCACTATACAATACTCTTTTAAAAAAAAATCTATCCATAATTGCGATATTATTTTTTATACCCCCATAAAATTGACTATTTAAAAGTTTAGGAATCAAAAAATGAGCTTTTGAAAAAAATAACAATAGCTTAAATAAAAACTACCCCCGTTTTTCGAGCAATAAAAAAATAAATATATATTTGACCCAACAAAAAAATCCAAAAAAAATTAATTTATATTATTATGGCTAAAATAAAGTTAGAGTATGTTTGGTTAGATGGATATGAGCCAACTCAGAATCTTAGAAGCAAAACTAAAGTTGAAGAACACGAAAATTTCAAAGGAACATTAGAAGAACTTGGTAATTGGTCATTTGACGGATCATCGACTAAACAAGCTCAAGGCGGCTCTTCGGACTGTTTATTAGTTCCTGTTGCAATTTATCCTGATCCAACACGTATCAATGGATACTTAGTTATGTCTGAGGTTATGTATGCTGATGGAACACCTCACCCTTCTAACGGTAGAGCTACTATTGATGATGACAATGATGATTTCTGGTTTGGTTTCGAACAAGAATACTTTATCATGGACACTAAAACTTTATTGCCATTAGGTTTCCCTGTTGGAGGTTATCCTGCTCCACAAGGTATGTACTACTGCTCTGTAGGTGGAAAAAACACTCACGGTAGAAAATTAGTCGAAGAACATGCTGATTTATGTATCGCTGCAGGTCTTAACTTTGAAGGAATCAACCAAGAGGTTGCTTGCGGACAATGGGAATTTCAATTATTTGCTAAAGGTGCAAAAAAAGCAGGTGACGAAATCTGGATTGCTAGATACTTACTTGATCGCTTGACTGAAAAATACGGTTATTATATCGAGTACCACCCTAAACCACTTGGTGATACAGACTGGAATGGTTCTGGAATGCATGCAAATTTCTCTAACGAAATTTTAAGAACGTGTGGAGACCAAGCTACTTACGAAAAAATCTGTGAGGCTTTCCGCCCTGTTACCGCTGAACACATTGCTGTTTATGGTGCATATAACGATTTACGTTTAACTGGTAAACACGAAACTGCTTCTATTCATGATTTCTCTTTCGGTATCTCTGATAGAGGAGCTTCAATAAGAATCCCATTAATTACAGTACAAAAAGGTTGGAAAGGTTGGCTAGAAGACAGAAGACCAGCATCTAACGGTGACCCATATAAAATCGCTGCAAGAATTATCAAAACTGTTAAATCAGCTTTGTAATTTTTTAGCCAATAATACAATTTCAAAAGTGCCTCATATATATGTAGGCACTTTTCTCATTTTAGGCGAAACATGATTAGTGAAATGCCATCTGTTAAATGTGAGAAGTGAGAAGTGAGACGAAAGAAGCAAGATGTCAAACATGGAGACTAATCAACCTTATTGAGTAAATACTCAATATTATTACTTCCAAAAAGATACTTTAGAGTACTTACTCCACCAACCCAGCGTTTCATTTCTCAAATCTTTTTTCTAAACCTCAATACAAACATCTCACATTTCAATACCAAAATCTTTATTTTAACTTCTTTTCTCTTTCTTCAAATATCTTCCTTCTAAATCCAAAATCTTTATTCTAACTTCTTTTCTCTTTATTCTTTATTCTTTTCTCTTTTCTCTTTATTCTTTTCTCTTTATTCTTTTCTCTTTCCTCTTTTCTCTTTCCTCTTTCCTCTTTATTCTAGCATCTCCCTTCTCAATCCAAAATCTTTACTCTTTATTCTTTTTTCTTTATTCTTTTCTCTTTTCTCTTTCTTCACAAAATTCACAATTAAAATATTGACAATACGCATCTTAAGTCAAAAGCCAAACAACTATCTTTGTAAGACATTCAAAAAAAATAGTTTATGACAGTCTGGATTCTATTTTTAATAGGTATAATAGGTATACTCGCTCTAGATCTCGGAGTATTTAATAAAACACCACATATTATAAGTACCAAAGAAGCCAGTAAATGGACACTTATCTGGGTAAGCGTTTCCTTTATATTCTCTGGAGTAATTTATTGGTTGTACACCACCAACTATATCGGAAATCCGGACGGATTAAAACCTTCCGCTGCAGCAATAAAATTCATCACAGGGTATTTAATCGAACTATCATTAAGTATTGATAATATATTTGTAATAGCTATCATTTTCTCCTCATTTAAGATTCCACAAAAATACCAACACCGCGTATTGTTTTGGGGAATCATAGGCGCAGTTGTATTTAGAGGTATTATGATATTCTTTGGCGTAATGCTAATCAATAAATTTACTTGGACAACTTATCTATTTGGAGGTTTCTTATTGTTTACTGCAATGAAAATGCTATTCTCAGGAAATGAAGAGGATTTTCATCCAAAGGACTCTTTTGCCTATAAAACATTAAGTAAAATAGTACCTATCACTTCTGAAACTGATAATGGAAATTTTTTCATCAGAACAGCCAAAGGAAAAGCAGCAACTCCCCTATTCGTTGCGTTAATCATAATTGAAGTAATGGATGTGTTATTTGCTGTTGATAGCGTCCCTGCCATACTTGCAATTACCTCTGATCCGTTCTTAGTATTCAGTTCAAATATTTTTGCAATTCTTGGATTGCGTTCCATGTATTTTTTCCTTGCCAACATGTTGGCAAAATTCAGACACTTAGAATATAGCTTAATTGCAATTTTAACTTTTGTAGGTGTTAAAATGTTACTTCACGATTATATCGAAATACCCGAATGGGGCTCACTTGCTTTTATCGGTCTCTCATTGATTATTGGAATTATGGCTTCTTTGCAATCGGGTACAAAAACAGAAAAAGTTTCCGAACCTGAAGATTGATTTTATTTAACCTATTTAAATAAAAATAGAACACAGATGGATGGATTCGCTATTGCGGAAACATGGATTTACTTTGTTACAAAAACACATTACCACTAAAGTCTTGTCTTGCTTAGCCTGTTTGTGTAAAGAATGCAACGCGGATTTAACGGATTCACTATTGCGAAAACACAGATTAACGCGGATTTTTAAAACCGTGAAATTTCATTTAAATTTTTAAGCTCAATCTATCTTACCTAGTTCTGTAAAAATAGAACGTAGATTGAACAGATTCGCTATCGCGAAACACAGATAAACACTGATTTTCATTAACGATAAAGCATCAAATTCTATTAAATAGTAAAGGTATTTATACTATTTCATTTTGTCTTTTCACGACCTCAAATATTAAAAAAATAAGAAAAAGAATACTTAAAATTATTTTAATAATAAATAAATTCGTAAATTAGCTACAAATTATTAATTTATTTACTTATGAAAAAGAAATACTTTTATTACATTTTATTATTCTTATTTAATACAACTATTATACTTGGGCAAAAAGTAACCCTTACCCCTCTAGTTGTAAATGGCAGAGGCTACACCTCAGGACCTATAAACCTTGAATCAACCTCTACATCAAGCGTATCATTAGAGGTTAAAGTTGAATTTCCTACTGCCACAGGAAACAATGGAACTATAAATGTATATTATGTTAAAGCTACTGCACTGGGAAGCAATATACCATCTGGTGGTAATGGAGGTTCACTTTTTTTTGGAGGAGGAAAAGTAGCAAGTCGACAATTTGTAATATCTTTAAACTGGAGCGATTTTACTACTTCAGGAGGGTATCTATATGCTGAGTATAAAAACGCAACTAATGTAACTTACAAAAGCAATAACATTAGTATCACAAAAGATGGAATAAAGCCTCCGCAAGTTCTACCAAATACAAAAAATGACATTCAAATAATACCACATGGAGGCACTCCTTTATTACCTGAATATATAAATTTCACAGACATTGACCATCAAAATTGGGCAATTACAAACTACAGACCATATAAATACATAACAGACGACACAAGACTATACACCCCAGGCACTGCGGAATTAAGAATAGAAACAACTTTTAAAGATGGAAGAATAATCTACAGTGAAAGAATCGCAACTTATGTTGTTAATTTTCTTTCTCAGTATAAAGGTTTAAATGTAGATAATAAAATTAACTCAAATCAATATTTAAGTAATGAAGAAACTCCCAATACTATCATAGGAAACCAAGCCTCCGAAACTCATATAGAAAATATGCCAGGCACACGTTACTCTAAAATAGTTACAAATTTATTAAATAATTACCAATGGCAAACTAGAATTAAATACCCACTCACCTGGCATATCTTAAATGACCAGTATTTTTACCAATACGGTTGGAAAGATATTCCTGGAGCTACACAAATAAATTATACCCCTCCAAAAACAATTAGAGGTATGGAATATAGAAGGTTAATCCTTGAAAATCCATTAAATGAATCAAAAACCAGAAACTCTTCCTCAAGTAATGTAGTAAGTATAGTCCCTATTATTAATAATCACAAAGAAAATATAATTTGTTGTGATCAAACATTAACAACAGCAATTAGAGACACAGCAGATACCATTGTTGGCGATTATATTTATGCTTCATCTTTTAATCAGTGGCAAGTTTCAGAAGATGGGTTAAACTGGGAAGATATTTTTGGAGCAAATAGTAAAGATTTTTCACCTTTTTATATCCCATCAAACAATGGGAATCGGAGACCTTATAATTACAATCAATCTAAAATACAATACTACAGACGCATTCTAATTGATTACGAGTATAATAATTACCATACGAGTAATACCGTCAAAATAAATTTCGATCTAACGCGTACGAATGAAAAACCTCTAACAATATTATACCCAAATCCAACAACATCAATTTTAAATATTGAAAGTATTAAAGATAATTTAGCAGATGCTAAAATAAGTATAGTAAATGCTACAGGCAGTATAATTATACCTGATAATGTTTCTGTAATCAATTCAAGTTTAATTTCTCTAAATGTTGCAAATTTAATTACTGGAACATACTACTTAATCATTGAATACCAAGACACAAGAAGAATTCGTAATAAAATACAATTAACTTTTATAAAAAAGTAAACCAACAAAAAAGGGAATCTTACGATTCCCTTTTTTGTTGTAATATTAAAAGTTAACACTTAGAAATTAATATTTTGAACTTGACTTTCTTTAATATTTAAAGCAGACATAACTTCAGAGTAATTATTTTTATTTACTGAAGCTTTCATTAAAGCTGAAGGCATTATTACTACTCGAAAAGTTTGATTTCTAATAAAATCAGGCACTTCATTAAGATTAAAAGAACCAATTACAGTAATTAAAAAATCAACTTTACTAAAATCAAAAAAGTAATCGACAACATCACCATTATCAAAATTAGTTGTTTTTGGTATTAATTGCCAAATTGGAGTTGCAGAATTTATTTGACCAATTTTTCTATAAATCAAAACAGTTTCATCATTAAATAAATCTCCATCTACATACGCAGCAAATGCATTAGAAAATTCATATTTAAAGTTTGTTTTTCTCACCAAATCAACATTGTTAATTTGAAATGCCTGAGGTAGAGGAGCATCAAATCCTGGAGGGCCTATTGGCCCCTCTGGTCCTTCGCAACTTGAAAATGCAACTAATCCTATAATTGCAAAAAGTGTAATTATCTTTTTCATGTTTTTTTATTTTTATGTTTTATATATAAAGGTATTCCAAAAATCAAACCAAAAAAAATAATCCGCATTGAAATATTCATAAAAAAAATCAAAAAAACATATAACGCACTGAAATCCAATGTTAAAAACTTTAAAAAATCTCAATTATTTTAAAGAATATTCTTTTTAATTTACTACAACTCCGTTTTTAGTCAAGACTTTGTTAAAATACAATACATGATACGGCAATGCATTTTCCCAATATTCCCATGTGTGCGCCCCTGGTCTTTCGGTGTAGTCATGAGCTACTTTATTGTATAACAATCTTCGGTGCAATTCACGATTCGGCTCGATTAAGAAATCATCTACGCCACAATCTATTATTAAAGCTAGCTTATTGGCTTTTATTTTATCTACCATTCCTAAAACTGCATTTTGTTTGTACAGCTCTACATCATTGCTTTTATCTCCAAAAACGGGTTGCATTAGCTTTACAACCTCAGCAGCCGAATCTCGATTTAACATTCCTCCCATATCTACTGCGCCACTCATACTTCCGGCAGCACAAAATAAATCTGGATGCTTCGCCGATAATGACAATGCTCCGTGTCCTCCCATAGAAAGCCCAGAAATTACTCTTCCTTTTCTATCGCTAATCGTTCGGTAGGTTTTGTCTATCTTCTCAATTACTTCTTTGGTTATAAACGTTTCAAACTGACTTTCTTTGTTTACTGGGCTATCCAAGTAAAAACTAAATTTCTCTCCTTCTGGCATTACAATAATCAAATTGTATTGATCGGATAGATTTTGCACTAATTTTTTATCTGGTGTACTTTTTAACCAATCCCCAAAATGCCCATAAGCACCATGTAATAAATACAATACCGGAAACGAAGCTTTGCTTTTGGAATACGAATTTGGCAATACTACGGCCGCTTTGTATGTCTTCCCCATTGCTACGCTCGCTATTTGCAACGTATCTACTTTGGCTCCATAAGTCAAAAGCGAACTGCATAAAAAAGCAGTTATCAATATAATTTTAATGTTTTTCATTCTTTTTAAGGTTCTGAGGTTCTAAGTTGCTAAGGTTCTAAGGTTTGAAAAAAGGCTCAAAGGAGCAAAGGTTAAAAAAAGTACTTACGTACTTAGGCTCAAAGGGACAAAGGTTTTTTCTAAAGGTTCTGAGGCACTAAGATCTTTAAAAGTACTTACATACTTAGGAACAAAGGTTTTTTTGAAAGGGTCTGAGGTTCTGAGTTGCTAAGGTTCTAAGGTTTGAAAAAAGGCTCAAAGGGACAGAGGTTTTATCTAGATTGAACTCCCAAATTGTCGAGCTTCTTGCGTGATGCCTCATACCTCGGCATGACAACTTTGCAAATATTTTACGCTTTGAAAAAAGGTACTGAGGTTGTCAGAAACAAAGGGACAAAGGTTAAAAAAAGTACTGACGTACTTAGGCTCAAAGGGACAGAGTTTTAATCTAGATTGAACTCCCAAATTGTCGAGCTTCTTGCGTGATGCCTCATGCATCGGCATGACAACTTTGCAAATATTTTACGCTTTGAAAAAAGGTACTGAGGTTCTCAGAATCAAAGGGACAGAGGTTTTATCTAGATTGAACACACAAAATCATGAGCTACTTGTGTGATACCTCATGCCTCGGCATGACAACTTTGCGAATATTTTACGCTTAAATTAAACCTTTGCCCCTCTGAACCTCTGAACCTAAAAAACTTAGAATCTCAGCAACTTAGAACCTTAGTACCTCTAAAAACAAACCTACCAAATAACTACTCGTAAGCTATCTGGTTGATACATTTTATCTCCTTTTTTCACATTAAATGCTTTATAAAACTCTGGCATATTGCTTAATGGACCATTTACTCTAAATTGTTCTGGAGCGTGTACATCGGTCATGATTTGGTTAATCTTCGACTCGTCTCTCCTATTTACCATCCATGAGTAAGCATACGAAAGGAAATAACGTTGATCTGGCGTTAAACCGCTAATTTTTTCATTATTTTTATACTGTGCCGTTTTCTTAAATGCTTCGTAACCTACTACAACACCACCTAAATCAGCAATATTTTCTCCTTGAGTTGCTTCGCCATTAACATGTTTTCCAAGTACAGTAAACTTATTATACTGCGAAACAATCAGTTTGGTTTTCTCTTTAAATTTTTTCAAATCTTCAGCTGTCCACCAATTATTTAAATTCCCTTTTTCGTCATATTGGCTTCCTTGATCGTCAAAACCATGTGTAATTTCATGCCCAAAGAATGAACCTCCAAGAATTCCGTATAAGATGGCATCATCTGGCATTCTTCCTTCATAACCAGGAACGATAATATTACAAGCAGGAATTACAATTTCGTTATTACTTGGGTTATAATATGCATTGTATGTTTGTGGTTGCATAACCCATTCGTTTCTATCTACAGCCTTACCGTATTTATTAACCATATCTGTATAATGCCAAGAATTAGCTCGTATCGCATTACCACAGTAAGAGTTTCTATCGATAGTTAGTTTACTCATGTCTTTCCATTTATCTGGATATCCAACTTTCATAACAATCTTATTCAGTTTTTGAAGCGCTTTCTGTTTTGTGGTATCGCTCATCCAATCTAATTTCTTAATGTGCAAAGCAAATACATCACGTATATTATTACCTATCTCTAGTAATTTTTCTTTAACTCCCTTAGGCATATATTCAGCTACGTAAACCTGTCCTACTAAATCTCCTAAATAATTATCTGTCTGACCAACTACTCTTTTCCATCTTGGTTTTTGAGCGCTAACTCCATTCATTACTGTAGAAAAGAATTTAAAGTTTTGCTTCTCAACCGCTGCATTTAAGTAATCAGCATAAGAATTTACCAAATTCCATTTAAGATATGTTTTCCATTCTTCAACAGGATGCGTTTTTAGTAACCCATTTAATGCTGTAAAAAATTCTGGTTGCCCCACAATTACAGAATCTGCTTTGGCAATTCCTAAAACTGGTAAAACTTTTTTCCAATCAATATTCGACGTTGTTTTATTAAATTGTTCTACTGTAAGTTTATTGTAGTTATTTATTGGATCTCTTAGCAACTCCAACTTACGAGATGATTTTGCAAGGGCAGTTTCAAGTTTCATAATACTTGCAGCACTTTTAGAAGCTGTAGCTTCATCTTCGCCCATAAATTTCATCATTGTTTTAAGATGAATTAAATACTGCTTACGAATAGAATCATTGCGCTTATCGGTATCAAGATAAAAATCTCTTTGTCCCATACCTAATCCGCCTTGACTAAAAAACAACGCATATTTTGTACTTATTTTATCGTCTTGCGATACATAAAATGAAAAAGCAGGACTAGCTCCTATTGTTTGTAAATGCGCTATAGAACTCACCAAAGCAGGAATGTCTTTTATAGCTTCAATTTTTTTGATTTCGTTATTAAGCGGAGACAATCCCGCTTTTTCAATGGCAATTGTATCCATACCAGAGCCATAAAAATCTCCAATTTTCTGCTTATTACTTCCTTTTACAGCCGATTTATCTGTAGCCGATTTTTCGCAAATAGTTTTTATTTGCTTATTAATCGTATCCATAATAATTCTCATGATTCCGTTATTGCTATCGGTACTCGGAATTGGATTTTTCTTAAACCATCCGTTATTGGCATAATTGAAGAAATCATCTGCAGGATTTACAGTTGTATCTCTGTTTGTTATTAAAGGATCTGGAAATACAGTTTGCTCTTTTTTACCACAACTTGTGACCATTATTCCTGTTAGAGCAAATACGAAAAGTGTTCTAAATAAATTCATTAAGTTATCTTTTTGGTTGTTTTGATTAAATCTAACGATCTACTGCTTGTTTGTTACAAAATTCTAAAAAACAAGTATGTAAATATAAATTTTTCTAACATACAAAATGAATCATTTTACAATTAACCGCTTACTTCTAAGTCATTACTTAATGAAAGTATTTAACTTTTATTGGCACAAATATTTTAACGCATAGAAGAAACATGTTTTAACAATGCCAAAAAAGATTAGTTAAAAGAGCTATTCTTTTGATTTTACAGAATAGGAAATCATCAAAAATGCGACATTCAACTAGTTGCTTTTTACTTTAAAATCATTTTTTACATATCAATTACCATAAAAATGCAAAATACTGATTAAAAAAAGTGCTAAAATAAAAACCAAAACTTCTCTAAATCCGTATATAGCAACAGATCGCAAAGAAGCAACTTTAAATCAGCAACTTAGATCTGAAATTTAACATAATATAAATATTTCTGTTAGCAAACTATTTGTAGTTTTGCGCACCACGATTTTGAAAATTAAAACAAAAACAAAGACATGAAGAAGATTTTAGGATTAAGCTTAGTATTGGTTATTTTTTTGACAACAATGAGTACTTATGCAATTGATGGAAGAGGTGATTATATTTTGAATATAAAAACCGGAAATGGCAAAGTGGTTAGTTTTACCTTGAATGGGGAACAAAAATCGAATTTCTCTATTTTTGATAACGAGAAACATTTGATATACAAAGGAACTGCAACTAATGAAGTTGAGATTTCAAAAACATTAAGCCTTGAAGAATTCCCAGCAGGAACTTACTATCTTGAAGTACAAGTCAATGCTAAGACTGTAAAACATGAGATTCTTGTAAAATCTTCTAAAACAAATAAAAAGACTGACGAAACCGTGAATAAAAACCCCGCTTTTCGTCGTTAATTACCGTTTTTATTATAAATGAGAAAGACAGTCTAAAAATTTAGACTGTCTTTTTTTATGTTTTAAGATTTTGTTTCTCTTTGAGTCTTTATCTTTTTTAAATATTCTATAGGATTAAAATCTTCCACTTGACCACTATTAATTCCTTTTTGAATTTCATTCCTTAAAAGGTTTAAAACATTATCATCAATAGAATCTTGAAGACCATTGGAGAGCGATTTTGACATTTTATTTTCCATTAGATTAAAATTTAAAAAGCCAAAAGATTTTTATTTTTCTTTTAGTAATTTCTCTAAATATTCAACTTTATCTTTTTCGGCTTGAAGTAAACGCTCGTACAATTTTTTATTTTCATCTACAGATTCCATTAACTTATCTAATGGATTGAAAGTACAAGTGTTGTAATTATTAAAATTATTATCTGAATCATTGAAAGTATTGAAATAGTTAAAGACACTTTCATCAGAAAAATTCTTAATTGCTTCAACAGTGACACCAAGTGCTTTTGCTACTTCAATTAGTTTATCTTCATCTACCGTTTCACTATTCTCAATAATAGATACAGCTTGTTGGTTTGTTCCCATGGCCTGCGCCAAAGCTTCCTGCTTCATATCACGAATTTCACGAATACGGCTAATTTTTCGCCCTATATGATTTGGTTTTGTTAGTCTGCTCATAATTCAAAGATAATAATTAAGTATAATATAAGCCAATATGTAAAAAACATATTTGTTTTTACAATAAAATCTATTTCTTTCTCACTTCGCTAAAGCGAGCTTCTTGGTCGAGCACCTAAGCTAAATCCTAGACTTCTCTTTTCATTGAGAAATCTAATAACTCTTTAGGTTCAATATCTAAAGCGTTAGCAATTTTCACAAGAGTTCTTATACCTGTGTTTAATTTTGCAACTTCTATTCTGGATATTTGAGATTTGGTAACGCCACAATAATTGGCTAGATCTTGTTGAGAAATTCCCTTTTTATCACGTAGCTGTCTAATGTGAATTCCAAAATTTACAATAAAAGATTCTTCTGAAATATTCATATTCCAAAATTGGCAAGATTTATTTTGTTTACGTAGGCTAATTTACCTACAAATCTTCATGTTTAATAAAAAAAAAGGAAGATATACGAAAACTTGTGCTTTTAAGTAACAAAAACCTCAGCGATAGCGAATAGACGAAGTAACCACATCTTGTAACTCGACAATTTAACAATACTTTATGTTAGTTCCCAGCGGAGTTTCTTCGTTCCTCAGAAAGACAAGACTGAGCAAAGAAAACACGCAAACTTGTGCTTTTAAGTAATAAAAACCTCAGCGATAGCAAATAGACAAAGTAATCCTTTTCTAGTGCATATATCTTGCTCGTGCATCTAAGCTAAATCAATTATTTATTTCTATTCGTATATTTTTACATAAAACAAAATGAACCCAATGAACAAACTTTGGTAGCTTCCATTAAGTGAGTAAATAAGTTTTCATTTTTGATCGCATCAAAAAAACAATTTATAAAGAAATATTTCATTTTTTTAATGACTTAAAAGTATCTTTAGCATTTAATGAAGATACCACTTTTTGACCCGTTTTTGATTCTAATTCTGTCAATGCTACTTTAGCTACATTACCACCTTGTTGAGCAATTTCTTTGCTTTTTTCAAAACCATCAGGATTAACAGCAGTTGAAATATCTTTAGTAGAAGCTTCAGCGAGCATATTCAAAATAAGCTCAGTATTACTCATATTATCTCTCAAATTCTCTTTTTTTAGTCCTTTAAGTATTTTGTACTCTTTAGTGGTATTACCAGACCACGTTTTCGAAATAATATCGGTCAATACAGCAAATTGAACTCCTTCTTTAATTCCTTTATTTTTCCATTCTTTAGTTAATTCATTACGAATTTCAATACTTTTAAGTCGTTGGTTTATCCAGCTTTCTGAATACCCCATTTGCAAATATTGCTCTAAAGCGCGATCAATGGAAAGTTCCGGATCTTGCATTTCGTCTAATCTTTCATTTGCAATTTGAGCCAGCCATAATTTAAATGGTTCAGCTTTTGGTGACGGAATTGACTGTATCAAACGAAATAATTGTTCCGTATCCGCTACATCAGTCAAACGCATTTTACCATCAGATGCTTGTAATTTCAAACGTCCGATTTTTGCGGACACTTCACTTCCTTCTTTCTGTAACTTAACTTTTAAATCATTCCAATACTTTCTTGATCTATCAGAATTCGTTAATACTTCAATAACATCAACAATAGAAAAATACCATTTCTCTTCTTCTTGACTCCAAATAGTTCTTACTTTCTTTTCTTCGAATAATTGGATGTTTCCTAACTGACTCATAATACTGTAATTTGTAATAAATTCTATATTTCAAATTTAAGATATTTATTTTCAATAAAACTAAAAAAAAATTAAGAAAAAACTTATATTCAGTTCTCTTGTTGTGAAACAAAAAAACCTCTCATTTCTAGAGAGGTTTTCTAAATCTATAAAATTGTAAAATCTACATATTTCTTCTGTACTGTCCTCCTACTTCAAACAAAGCTGAAGTAATCTGACCCAATGAACAAAACTTTGTAGCTTCCATTAAGTGAGCATATAAGTTTTCATTTTTAATCGCTGCTTCTTGCAAGGTATTTAAATGATCTTTTACCGATTCTTTATGAAACTCATGTAAGTGTGGACATTAATTCGATTTGTTTTTTATTTTATCTTCTAATTGTTTCAAATCTTCCAAATCTTGTTCATCAGCTTTTTGAGCATCTAAGCTCTTTCGTTGCGTGTTAAACTTTTCGTAAATAAGGTCAACTTTTTTTTCCATTTCTACGTGACTTATACTTCCTTTATGATCCAATACTTTTTTATCATTAAATTCAATAATACGATCTATATTGGTTTTCCAAAAACTCATAGTGATGTCTTGTCTATTTTTTGCTCTTAACTCTGCCGTTTCAAGAAATACAACCACAAAGCGATTCAGACTGTCAATTTCATCACTGGTAAGATAATTTTTAGCAATATAAATATCTTGTTTCCTTACTAAGCTACCTTTCCAACTGGTTAAAGCCATATTAGGCTCGTCTGGATTAGCTCGAGAAACGATTATTTCAGTCGCAGTTTTATCAGTAATAGCATATAAAATTTTATTTTGTGTTTCGGCAAAAAACATCTGAGTTGCTTTATCTGTTTTATCATAATCACTGCTTAAAGAAAATAAGTCCCTAACTTTTTGATAAAACCTTTTCTCTGAGGCTCGAACATCACGTATCCGATCGAGTAACTCATCAAAATAGTCCATTCTTCCGTTAGGATTCTTAAGACGCTCGTCATCCATGACAAAACCCTTAATCATAAATTCTTGCAAATTTTGATTTGCCCATTGACGAAATTGAATTCCTCTTTTACTTCGTACTCTAAAACCTATCGCCAAAACCATTGCTAAAGAATAAAAAGTAACCGTATATTTTTTGCCATCTGAGGCAGTTGTCAAGTAATCCTTGACAACTGAAAACTCATCTAACTCTCTCTCTTTTAATATATTTATAACATGTAAACTAATATTTTGTTTAGAGGTGTCAAAAAGTTCTGCTAATTGATTTTGGTTCAACCATGCATCACCATCTCTGGCAAAAAGTGCCACAGAAGATTTTCCATCAATTGTATTATAAATAATGATTTCTTGTTTATCCATACTAAAAGGCATTGTAATATTTTAACAGCTATTTTGATTTGCTAAAGTATTGAAATATTTAATTAAGCAATTTATATTAATTCTTTAAATGGTATGATTATTTAAAGAATTAATTTTAGAACAAAAAAACCTCTCATTTCTGAGAGGTTTTCTAAATCTATAAAATTGTAAAATCTACATATTTCTTCTGTACTGTCCTCCTACTTCAAACAAGGCTGAAGTGATTTGACCAAGCGAACAAACTTTTGTAGCCTCCATTAAGTGCGTGAATAAGTTTTCGTTTTTAATAGCTGCTTCTTGCAACGTATTTAAATGATCTTTTACCGATTCTTTATGAAACTCATGCAGGTTGTTTAACATGTCTATCTGATATTGTTTTTCTTCTTCGGTTGCACGAATAACCTCTGCAGGAATAACTGTTGGAGATCCTTTTGAACTCAAGAATGTATTTACTCCTACAATTGGGAAATCTCCGTTGTGTTTCAAGGTTTCGTAATACAAACTTTCTTCTTGAATTTTTGAACGTTGGTACATAGTTTCCATTGCGCCAAGAACTCCTCCACGCTCTGTAATACGATCAAATTCTTGTAAAACTGCTGCTTCTACTAAGTCGGTTAATTCTTCGATTATAAATGAGCCTTGAATTGGATTTTCGTTTTTGGCTAAACCTAACTCTTTATTAATAATCAATTGGATTGCCATAGCTCGGCGAACTGATTCTTCGGTTGGTGTTGTAATTGCCTCATCATACGCATTGGTATGCAACGAATTACAGTTGTCATAAATAGCGTACAATGCTTGCAACGTTGTACGGATATCGTTAAAATCTATTTCTTGTGCGTGCAATGAACGTCCTGATGTTTGAATATGGTATTTAAGCATTTGCGCTCTTTCGTTAGCACCATATTTAATTTTCATGGCTTTTGCCCAAATCTTACGCGCTACACGACCAATAACTGCATATTCTGGATCTACTCCATTCGAGAAAAAGAATGATAAGTTGGGACCAAAATCATTAATACTCATTCCGCGACTCAAATAGTATTCTACATAAGTGAAACCATTAGAAAGCGTAAATGCCAATTGCGTAATTGGATTTGCTCCTGCCTCGGCAATATGATATCCTGAGATAGAAACCGAATAAAAATTACGAACGTTTTGTGTGATAAAATATTCCTGAACATCTCCCATTAATCGCAAAGCAAATTCGGTAGAGAAAATACACGTGTTTTGTGCTTGATCTTCTTTAAGAATATCTGCTTGTACAGTTCCTCGTACTTGCGAAAGTGTTTTTGCTTTTATCTCGTTATAAACGTCCAAAGGCAAAACCTCATCTCCTGTAACTCCAAGAAGCATTAACCCTAAACCATTATTCCCAGCTGGCAAATCGCCTTGGTATTTAGGTCTTGTGATTCCTTTTTCTTTATATAATTTGGTGATTTTTTGTTCTACTTCTTTCTCTAAATCGTTGGCTTTAATGTAATACTCACATTGCTGATCGATTGCTGCATTCATAAAGAATCCAAGTAACATTGGTGCTGGACCATTAATAGTCATACTCACTGATGTTAAAGCATGAACTAAGTCGAAACCTGAATATAATTTTTTAGCATCATCAAGACAACAAATAGAAACTCCAGCATTTCCGATTTTACCATAAATATCTGGTCGTACATCGGGATCATTACCGTATAAGGTCACACTATCAAAAGCGGTTGATAAACGTTTGGCTGGCAATCCTGCACTTACATAATGAAAACGCTTGTTGGTTCTTTCTGGCCCTCCTTCTCCTGCAAACATACGCGACGGATCTTCACCTTCACGTTTAAAAGGATATAATCCTGATGCAAATGGAAATTCTCCTGGAACATTTTCCTGTAAACACCAACGCAAGATATCTCCCCAAGCTTCGTATTTAGGCAAAGCTATTTTCGGAATTTGTTGGTGCGATAAACTCTCTGTATGTGTTGCTATTTTTATTTCCTTATCACGAACTTTAAAGCTGTAAACTGGATTTTTGTATTTGTTTACTTTCTCATCCCACGTGAGAATCATCTCCCAGTTGTAGGGGTCTAAATCCATTTTTACTTTATCAAATTGATTGTGTAAAAGGTTTAAGAAAACACGATTTTCATTTTGTTCGTCTGTTGCACCTAAATCATCGATTCCCGTTTTTGTAATTACTGGAATTTTACCCGAAACTGATTCTAGGGTTTTAAAGATTCCGTATAATTTTTGAGCTACTTGCTGTTGTGACAAAGCTGTTTGATCGTACTTACGGTTACTCTCGGCAATTTCAGATAAATATCTTGTGCGGTGCGGTGGAATAACGAATATCTTCTCGCTCATTTCACGAGTTATTTCGAAAGTCGATTTTAAATCCGACTCTGTTTTTTCTACAATTTTATCCATGATAGATTTATACAATGTATTCATCCCTGGATCATTAAACTGCGAAGCAATTGTTCCAAAAACAGGCATATCATCTGGGTTTTTATCCCATAAATTATGATTGCGTTGGTATTGTTTTTTTACATCACGTATTGCATCTAGTGCACCACGTTTGTCAAATTTATTAAGCGCTACTAAATCGGCAAAATCAAGCATGTCGATTTTTTCCAATTGTGTCGCTGCTCCAAACTCTGGTGTCATTACATATAATGAAACATCGGAGTGATCCATAATTTCTGTATCTGACTGACCAATTCCTGAAGTTTCTAGAATGATAATATCATATTTAGCTGCTTTAAGAACCTGAATGGCTTCGGCAACATATTTAGATAAAGCCAAATTTGATTGACGAGTTGCCAACGAACGCATATAAACTCTTGAGTTGTTAATTGCATTCATTCGGATTCTATCTCCTAAAAGTGCTCCTCCTGTTTTACGTTTGGATGGATCAACTGATACTATTCCGATAGTTTTTGTTGGAAAATCAATTAAAAAACGACGTACCAATTCGTCTACCAATGATGATTTTCCTGCTCCTCCAGTTCCTGTAATCCCTAATACAGGAATTTTAGAATTTGCATTGGTTTTGTGTATTTTATCAAAAACTGGCTTTGCAATTTCAGGAAAATTCTCTGCAGCCGATATCAAACGCGCAATTGCCGTTGGATTTTTATCTTCGATATGATCGATTTCGTTTGTAAGTTTATCTCCAATAGGATAATCTGAACGTTGTACCAAATCATTTATCATTCCTTGTAATCCTAAAGAACGTCCATCATCTGGAGAATATATTCTGGTGATTCCGTATTCCTGTAATTCTGCAATTTCGCTTGGCAAAATTACACCACCACCACCACCGAAAATCTTAATATGTCCCGCTCCTTTTTCATGAAGCAAATCATACATGTATTTAAAATATTCGTTGTGACCACCTTGGTAAGAAGTCAGCGCAATTGAGTTTGCGTCTTCTTGAATAGCTGTATTTACAACTTCTTCAACACTTCGGTCGTGACCTAAATGAATTACCTCAACTCCTGTTGACTGAATAATACGACGCATTATATTTATTGCCGCATCATGTCCATCAAAAAGTGATGCTGCGGTAACAATTCTTACTTTATTTTTAGGAATATAAGGTATTTGTGGTTCCATTTTGAGAATATGATAATTTTAGGAGAGCAATTTACAAAAAAATTTAATTAATCTTGAATCTAGTTTTAAAGCTTATCAAAAAAAATATTCGCAAACAAATATTAAAATAGGTAACATCAAACAAATTTTTCATTTTATATCTTTTTTCTTATATATTTGTACAGATTTTAAAATCAACTAGTTAACAGAACGGTAATAGTACTACAAAAAACAACAATCATCATAGTGTCTCGTATTTATTCTACTTGCTTATAAATGTATCAATCGACTATCATTACAGATCGTTTTTATAAAAATAACGCAAAAGAGAATTTTATTACCTAGAATATTCATCAATAACATGTTTAAATTACAAATAGAAATAATACAAATAAAACATAGCTACTCTTATTATAAGGGTTAAAAAATATTTTGGCTTAAGAATAATTTTTACATAATACGCCTATTCCCCCTGACGTACTATTCTGGCCCAACAATCTTGTTTTTGGTACCCAAACTAAAAACAGTATTACAATAATTATTTAAAAAAATTATTCCTGAAATTTAAAAATCAGCCTATTATTAAATAATAGATCTGCTATTCTTTTATGGACAATAAAAATTATTTATAGAATACAAAACCAATATATCTTGCTATAACTGAAATAGCAATTTCAAAAATACCGCACATGAAAAAATTTGATTTAAAAACATTTAATGAACGCAAAAAAGAAAACAATACCTATTGTCGGTATATTAAAAAGAATGATGATGGTAAAAATGTAGAAACCTATCTTATTGAGAATAATGATTCTTATCAAGAAACAAATACTACCTTAAATACTCCTATTAAGGAAAGATATATGTACGATAAGAATACATTGAAGATTACAAAAAAAATAACTAGCTTTTATGATTGTATTATTGGCTTTCGAAAAGAATATGATGAAAACGGAATCCTTATTAAAGAGATAAATAACGACAAACCTTATACGTTTAGCTGGCAAGATTTGGTGCAAAAAATGAAAATGGAGTATGATATTGACCTAATGGATAAATTAGATCAAGTTAAAAATGATAATTGTGTGTCATCTGTTACTAGAAATCCTGCATTAATGAAATATCATATCCGTATTCCACGCGAACATATGCCTCATGGTATTCTAGAAGAAAGACTTGAAATTGATGCAACTACAGGGGAAGTTATCTCTCATATTAAAAACAAAGAAAAAACATATCCAAATGCCAATAAATAACTAACACTGTCTTTAAGTATATTGCTAATTACATTGCTCAGTTAACACTCCTAATACAAAACCATCTTTCCTAGTCTAGCCCCGATGGAAACGGTATACCGCACTTTTGGGGTGCGGATTTAGTGTACAGCGGGTACATTGTTAGTAATAAAACAAAATGTTGGTGCTCCTAAAATAAAATTGTGGCTTTGTTTTTGAATAAGTAGTATTTTTGAAACTTATAAAATTACTATTTAATGAAAAAGATTTTACTTTTAACACTGGCATTTTCTATTACATCTTATGCTCAGGTGCAAGAAACGCTTAACAAATTACCTAAATTATCTTCTAAATTATCAAGCCTTGGTGGGGTTGATATCGCTTCGGGGTTAAAAGAAGCCTTAGATAAAGGAATAGCTAAACAAGTGACTAAATTAACGGCTACTGATGGTTTTTATAAAAATGAAGCTGTAAAAATATTAATGCCTGAGGAATTACAAAAAGTAGATGCTACTCTAAGAAAATTTGGTCTTGGATCTCTTGCCGACGAAGGTATTAAGGTATTGAATCGTGCTGCCGAAGATGCTGTGAAAGAAGCAACTCCTATATTTGTTTCGGCTGTAAAAAACATGTCTATTAATGATGCTAAATCTATTTTATTAGGTAAAGAAAACGCAGCTACTACTTATTTAGAATCTAGTACTACTACTTCATTATACAGTAAATTTAACCCTGTTATTAAAGAATCTTTTAGCAAAGTTGGTGCCGATGAAATCTGGTCAAATATTATTACCAAATACAACGGTCTTCCGTTTGTGAAAAAGGTGAATACTGACTTAACAGATTATACTACTACCCAAGCGCTTGCTGGTGTATTTAAAATGATTGCCGTAGAAGAAAAAACGATTAGAACCGATATAAGCGCAAGAACTTCTCCTTTACTGAAAAAAGTTTTTGCTATGCAGGATAAAAAATAATCTAAATAACAAACTACTAACCGACTAACCAAAAAACTAAAATGCAAAAAATAACTTTTCTTATTCATTGCAAAGACCAAAAAGGGATTATTGCAGCGGTGACTAATTTTATCCTAAAAGTGGAAGGAAACATTACTTACATTGACCAACATGTTGATGTGGAGCAAAATGTGTTCTTCATGCGACTGGAATGCGAACTAACCAATCGTAATATTGCTATTGAGGATATTAAATCTGATTTTAACGATTCTATTGCTACCGATTTTCAGATGTCATGGGAATTATACAATCAGGAGCAAAAGCCTAAAATGGCATTGTTTGTTTCTAAATACGACCACTGTTTATTTGATATTCTAGGTCGTTATAGTGCCGATGAATTAGGAGTTGATATTCCTGTTATTATTAGTAATCATAATGATTTAAGGGCGATTGCAGAACGTTTTGATATTCCGTTTCACTGTGTTCCGTTTACTAAAGACACTAAAGAGGAAGGGGAGAAACTTCAGATTGCTTTGCTGAAAAAATACGAGATTAACTTTATTGTCTTAGCGCGTTATATGCAAATTATTACTCCTAGATTAATTGCACTTTACGAAAACAAAATCATTAATATTCATCACTCTTTTTTACCCGCATTTCCTGGTGCTAAACCATACCATTCGGCTTTTAAAAGAGGGGTTAAAATTATTGGAGCCACAAGCCATTATGTAACCGAAGAATTAGATGAAGGTCCGATTATTGAACAAGATATTGCTCGTGTTTCACATATTCATTCGGTAGATGATTTTATCATGAAAGGACGTGATCTAGAACGTATCGTATTAGCAAGAGCTATAAAATTACATGCCGAACGCAAAACAATGGTTTATAGTAATAAAACTGTGGTTTTTTCTTAAAAAAAGTTTCAAGTTTCTTAATGACTCCGAAGTTTTGCTTCTTTGTGGCACTGTGCCTTTGTAACTTTCCAAAAAAGTACTATTCAGTTGCAGTGTCATCCTGAGCGGAGTCGAAGGACGGTTCTTAAAAATCTGAATCCCTCTGAATCTTTGTTCCTTTGAACCTCTGGAACTAAAAAACATTTTACCACACTAATTGAGCAGTTTTTCTCGCAAAGACGCTAAAAATTGAAGTCATTTCTACTAAAGACTTTGAAATTTTTAATCTTAGTACCTTCTAATAAAACAACAAACCCGACAGCTTTCAAAAAACTGTCGGGTTTTGTTTTATAATTCTCAGTTGTAAACTAGTTTTCAGTTTCTTAGCACCTTAGTAAATAGCTTCGACTCCGCTCAGCTTGACAAACCTTACAAATCCTGGTTTTCAGTTTTCAGTCCCTGCATTTAAATCTTAGTAACTCAGAACCTCAGCCTCTTTTAAAAAAAACTTTTATAACGCTGATTGAACAGAGTAGTTTTTCTCGCAAAGACACAAAGACGCTAAAATCAGTCTCAGTCTCATCCTGAACGGATTGAAAACAGTCTCAGTATTAGTCTCAATAAGCAGAAGTTTCAATAACTCAAAACTTAGAATCTTAGCAACTCAGAACCTCAGCCTCTTTAAAAAAAAACTTTTATAACGCTGATTGAACAAATTAGTTTTTCTCGCAAAGACACAAAGAGGCAAAAATTTGAAAATAATTCGGCTAAAGCCTTTACTATCTGAATTCCTTTCTTCCAGCTAAAGCTGGAAGCTATTGATTAAAAGTTCTAAATAAAAACTAAATAGCAACTTTAAACTCTTTGAAAATTTAAACCTCTGCTCCTTTGAACCTTTGCAACTTTGAACCTTTGCAACTTTGTATCTAAAAAATCTCAGAACCTTAGCAACTTAGTACCTCAGAACCTTTCCTTTGAAGCTTTGAACCTCTGCAACTAAAAAAATTACCTTACTTCAATCAATAATCTTGGGTCGCTAAAGTTGTCTACTTCATCCATTGTCATTCCTAATGCATTTGCTACACCTGCTCCATAAGCTGGATCGGCTTTAAAGCAGTTACGAATGTGTCTTACTTGAATAAACTTTTGCGCTCCCCCTACTTGTGCCGCTGTATTCTTGAATAAGAATTGCTTTTTATCTTCGGTCATTAAGCGGAATAGTTTTCCTGGTTGAGAGAAATAATCGTTATCATCTTCTCTAAAGTTATGTGCGTATGCATCACCATGAATTGATAGTGGTGGCTCTTTGTGTTCAGGTTGCTCTTGCCATTGTCCAAAACTATTAGGCTCGTAGTGTTTTTTACTTCCGTAATTTCCATCTACGCGCATTGCTCCATCTCTATGAAAACTATTTACGGGACATTTTGCTGCGTTTACAGGAATTTGTGCATTGTTTACTCCTAAGCGATAACGGTGTGCATCACCATAAGAAAACAAACGCGCTTGTAACATTTTATCTGGTGAGTATCCGATTCCTGGAACAATGTTAGCAGGATTAAATGCTGCTTGCTCTACTTCGGCAAAATAGTTATCTGGATTTCTATTTAATTCAAATTCTCCTACTGGAATAAGTGGAAAATCTCCTTTTAACCAAACTTTAGTTAAATCAAAAGGATGGTATTTATAGGTTTTAGCTTGCTCCTCAGCCATGATTTGAACAGACAATTTCCATTTTGGAAAATCTTTTCTTTCAATTGCTTCAAACAAATCTCTTTGGTGGCTTTCACGGTCGTTTCCAACAAGTTTTGCAGCTTCTTCATCAGATAGGTTTTCGATTCCTTGTTGTGTTACAAAGTGAAACTTAACCCAATGTCTTTCGTTTTTATCATTGATAAAACTAAACGTATGACTTCCAAATCCATGCATCTGACGATATGATTTTGGAATACCTCTATCACTCATTACAATTGTTACTTGATGTAAAGCCTCAGGAAGTAATGTCCAGAAATCCCAATTGTTATCGGCACTTCTTAAATTTGTTTGTGGATCCCTTTTTACAGCATGATTTAAGTCTGGGAATTTCATTGGATCACGGAAAAAGAATACCGGAGTATTGTTACCTACTAAATCCCAATTTCCTTGATTGGTGTAGAATTTCATCGCAAAACCACGAATATCTCTTTCTGCATCGGCAGCACCTCTTTCTCCTGCAACAGTTGAAAAACGAACAAACATGTCTGTTTTTTTTCCTATCTCTGAAAAGATATCAGCTTTAGTATATTGAGTAATATCATGCGTTACAGTAAATGTTCCATAAGCAGCAGATCCTTTAGCGTGCATTCTTCTTTCGGGAATTACCTCTCGGTCAAAGTGTGCCATTTTTTCTAAAAACCAAAAATCCTGTAATAATACTGGACCACGAGGCCCTGCAGTCATTATGTTTTGATTGTCTGGTACAGGTGTTCCTGTTGCCGTGGTAAGTTTGTCTTTCGATTCCATAAGTAACAAATTTTAATGATTATATTCAAAGGTAACGCACTTGTGTTTATAAACAAAATTGATTGTTTTTATATTATAATAGATTTACACTATTTAATAGTATTAATTTACTACATTTTATACATCCTTAAAAGTAATTAAAAAAAGTTAACTTATGTACAACAAAGTAATAACAAAACCTTAACAACATAACATTGGCTTATGTCCGACCTTTGCAATGTAATAAACTGGTTATTTATTATTTTGGTTTTGGTTAGTTAAATGATTGTCGGCATCTTGGTTAGATGCCGGCTTTTTTTTGCCTTTTTTTCTAAAAACACACCAAATTTAGTCTTCTACTTAAATATTAGGGAATCTTTATTTAAATCAAAAAGCCGCATTAGAAATCTAATACAGCTTTTGAATTGAATTTTAAAAGTAACTTATTGCAGGCGTTCGTGCATTTGTTTAAAATAGGAGAAAGCTTTTAGCAATCGGGTTCCATACCACGAAAACATTTCACCATCTACAAAAACAGTTTTGGCATGATGTGTAAATCGTCCAATCTCGAATGCATCTTCTTCTTTAAAAGGATAGGGTTCTGAAGATAACAAAACAACATCAGGATCGCCCTCTAAGCGCATTTTCTTAAGTTCTATTTCGGGATAGCGTCCTTTATCTGAATATATGTTTGTAAAATGATTCAGTTTTAGTAACTCATCAATATAATTATCTGATCCTGCTACCATAAAAGGGTTCTTCCAGATAAAATAAGCTGCTTTTTTAAATGGCTTGTCTTTTATGTAGGTTTTAAAATCTTGCAATCCAAAAGCCAATTTATCATTCCATTTTTGCGCTTCGGTTCTGCAATTAAACAATTGTCCGAAATCGGTAATCATCTGAAGGTTGTCTTCTACAGTTAGTATATTGGTTACCCAAACTGGACAAATTTCGGATAGCTTCTCTACAATTTCTTTTGTGTTCTCTTCTTTATTACAAATGATAATATCTGGATTCAGCAATCGGATTTTCTCGTAATGCACTTTTTTAGTTCCACCAACCATTTTTTTGGTTGATTTTAAGTGATACGGATGCACGCAAAACTTAGTTATCCCAACAATTTTATCTTCGAGGCCTAAATCATAAAGCAATTCGGTTTGCGAAGGAACAAGCGAGATAATTCGTTTTGGAGCAGTTTCAAAAGTATGTAATGTACCGATTTGATCTGTTAGTTGTTTCATGTTTGCAGTTCTCAGTCGCGGTTTTCAGTTTTCAGTCTCAGTTTCTCAGTCTCAGTTTCTCAGTCTCAGTTTCTCAGTCTCAGTCTCAGTATTCAGTATTCAGTATTCAGTCACAGTTAGCACTGAGACTGTAAACTGAGAATATATACTCAATATAAAGACTGAGACTGTAAACTGAATACTGAGACTGAGACTAAAATTTATTGTTTATAATCAAAGCCATTTCTTGTTGCATTTTTAGGGCTTCTTCTCTTGCTTTCTCTGCAAAGTCAGTTCCTTTAGATGCGTATATAATAGCACGAGACGAATTAATTAGTAATCCTATTTTGTCATTCATTCCGTATTTACATACTTCTGATAAGCTTCCGCCTTGAGCGCCTACTCCTGGAACAAGCAAAAAGCTATCTGGAACTATCTTACGGATTTCTGTAAAATATTCGGCTTTGGTAGCTCCTACAACATACATTAAGTTCTCGCTATTCTTCCATGTTTTAGAAGTTTCAAGAACTTGCTTGTATAATTCGGTACCATTGGTAAGTAATGTTTGAAAATCGAATGCGCCTTCATTAGATGTTAACGCTAACATTATAGTGTGTTTATTTTCGAATGCTAAGAAAGGCTCTACGGAGTCTTTCCCCATATATGGTGCTACTGTTACACTATCGAAATTTAAATCTTCAAAAAAGGCTTTAGCATACATACTCGATGTATTCCCAATATCGCCACGTTTAGCATCGGCAATGGTAAAAATATCTGGATGCTTCTCGTTTATATAGTTGATTGTTTTTTGCAGCGACAACCATCCTTTTATTCCGTAGGCTTCAAAAAAAGCAGTATTGGGTTTGTAGGCAACGGCTAGGTCGTGTGTGGCATCGATTATAACTTTATTAAATTCAAAAATCGGATCTTCTGTTTCTAAAAGATGTTCTGGAATTTTAGTTAAATCGACATCTAAACCGACGCATAAAAATGATTTTTTTAAAAGAATTTGTTCGTGTAGTTGTTGTGTAGTCATGCTTGTTTGTTTAGCCTTCTAATTCATAATAAATAATTCTTTTTAGAAAGTATGCAAAAATAAAAAAAGCCACTCAATTAAGAATGGCTTTTTACTATTATATTCAGGTTGGTTTACAAATTGCCTAGATAAACAATTTCTGTTCTTCTGTTTTCAGCTCTTCCTGCCGCTGTTTTGTTAGATTTAACTGGTTTTGTAGCTCCAAATCCTTGAGAAGTTAAATTGTCTGGATTTACTCCTTTAGCAATTAAGAAATCCATAACTGCTTTTGCTCTAGCTTCTGATAATTTTTGATTGAATTTAGGGTTTCCTACATTATCAGTATGCCCATTAATTGCAAACTTAGCATTTGGATAGTTTTTTAAAATTTCTTTGATAGCATCTAATCTTTTAGATGTTTCTGCTTTTTTAGCTTCGCTTAATGTAGCCTTTCCTGTTTCGAAAAAGATTGACTTCGCTTCTATTTTTAATTGTTCTAATACCGCTTTAGAAACTTTAGGACAACCTTTATTTTCAATCGGTCCTGGTATTAAAGGGCAATCATCTTCGCTATCTGGAATACCATCTTTGTCTGCATCTAGAACTGGGCATCCTTTGTTTTCTACTGGACCTGCAACATCTGGGCAAGCATCATCTTTATCTAAGACTCCGTCTCCGTCTGTATCTGGCCAAGGACATCCTTTATTTTCTACTGGACCTGCAACAGTTGGGCAAGCATCAACATTATCTAATAAGGTATCTCCGTCTGTATCTTGCCAAGGACAACCTTTATTTTCGATTGGACCTGCTACGTTTGGACAAGCATCGTCTTTATCAAAAACACCATCTTTATCTGTATCTGGCCAAGGGCAACCATTGTTCTCTGCTGGGCCTGCTATTTTTCTGCAAGCATCATTCTTGTCTATAACTCCGTCTTCATCGGTATCTTTAAATTTCTTTTGGTAAACTGGAATTTTCATCCCAAGGTGAAAATCAACTGCTTTTGATTCTTTTGAAACTAAATTAGTAACTACTGAACCTGATCCAATAAAGAAAGCTCCCAATCGAATTCCCGAACCTACTTGCATACCGCTATATTCCATCCAAGTCATTGGAACATAAAAACTAAACCATCTACTTTCGTAACGAGGTGTTAAACTTACTCTATTACCAATAGTAACTGCATTAATCTTATCGGTATTAACCATATTAATGTCTCCATTAAGATTAAGGTAGAATTTTCTAAACATATTCCAATCTACATCGGCATGAATTGCAGTAGGTAAATTTGTTTTTCTTCCTTTTGTACTAGACGTTTTAGTGTAATTATCATTTAAAAAATCATAGATATTCCCCATATCATCAATCATTTCCTGCGTAACTACTCCGGTAACATTATAAGTATCTTGTTTTGCATTTCTGTAATTTATAGATCCTATATCTGTAACAGACAATCCAAAACGTACTTTATACTTGTTTAAATCTCTAAAATTATTATCTGCTGGTTTTGCTTTGTTTACATCATATTTATCATAATCAGGTCTCCATTCGTAAACAAGTCCAAGATCTAAACCAAAACCTTTTGAATTAGCATCAAAATCATATTTTGAGTTAGCTTCAAAATCCTGACTTGCTCCTATTGTAATCTCTCCTGTAGAAGCTAGAACTCCTGCTTTAGGATCAGCTACATTTTCGACATAGGCAACATTAACATTATTTGCATGAGCATAACCATTTACACCTCCTTGTAAATACTTAGCAGTTAAACCTCCTTTTAAGAAATGTTGGTTCTTTTGATACAAAACAGCGGCATAAGAAACACCTAATTCTCCCCAAGAGTTTGAAGCTCCATTTAAATTACCTAGATTAAAGTTGAAATCACTTGATTCATCTAAACCATCTTTAACCTGATCTACAAGATATCCGTTAATGTTTCTGATATTACTTACTGATCTTGCTCTTGTAAATACTGCCAATGTATGTTTTGGAGCAATATTAAACATAAACGAGGGCCCCATGATATCAAAATTAACGAGAGCGTTATTTGAACTTGAGAAACTTGATTTTGACTGGCTATCGAAATCATATCCATCTTTATAAACATCAAAAAGACGAACTCCATATAAATCATTTTGAACCGAACCGCTAATAGAAAATAAATTAATATCGGTTTTAAAACGAGAATCAGCTATAGAAGCTGGATTAAAAAGTACGCTTTGTACACCCGCATAATTATCATGGAAATACCCCATATAAGATTGGGCTTTGGATGCGAAAGAAGTAATAAAAAGTAATAAAATAAGTAATTGTTTTTTCATTCAAATTGGGTTTAAAAATTAAATCGGTCGCAAAACTACAATAATAGATTCAAAAAAACAGCACCTTACATTGAATTTATGCAACTTTTATTACAAATTATACAAAACGAACAACAAATATCCTTTTAACTTTGAGAAATACCTTAAAAAAACATATTACATGAAACCCCATATTGGAATATCCCCCAAAGATTTAAAGAAAAGCGCCGACATTTTGACATCAATTTTATCAAATGAAATGATATTATATGTAAAAACAAGAAAATTTCATTGGAACATATCTGGAAACAGTTTTATGGAGTTACATAAGTTATTTGAAGACCAATACGGCGTTTTAGAAACAATTATTGATGAAGTCGCAGAAAGAATTAATCAGCTTGGCGAAAAAACTATAGGAACTATGACCGAATTTATTGGTAATTCGACATTAAAAGAATTCCCTAATATGTACCCGTCTCAAAAGGAAATGCTAAGTGAATTACTAGACAATCACGAACATGTTATCGTTGAACTTAGAAAGTACATTCCAGAATTTGAAAATCAAAATCACGATATAGGTTCTGCCGATTTTATAACAGGATTACTAGAACAACACGAAAAAATGTCTTGGATACTACGTCGTTATTTGAGTTAAGTTTAGTTTTAAGAAAGGTTCTGAGTTACTGAGGTGCTAAGAAACTGCACTTCAACACTGAGACGACCCTTCGATGACGCTGAGACTGAAAACTGAGACTGAAAACTAAGAACGGAATCAAAAGAAGAAATACATAAAATTATTTCAGATTTGTAAACCAATTTATCTCAATTATAATGCCGTCTAATTTTTTAATTAGACGGCATTATTTTTTTTAGTAATAAAGAAACATGGACTAAAACACATTAAAAATATTTTAATTTTAACACTATTTACCGCCCTATTTATCAATGTTTTTTTATATATCTTTAGCAATATTTTTAAAGCAATGAAGTTATTTATTAAGTTTGATATTAATACTGTTTGTTCTCAATTTTTGAAAGAGAAACTGAGTGAAAGACAGATTAATTATACCCCTTTAGGTTTTGGAGAAATTGAATTAGATAAAAACCTAACATCGGAAGAGTTAGACTCTATAAAGAATGATTTAGGACCTTTTGGTCTAGAAATTGTAGAGAACCAAAAGAGTGTTCTTGTACAAAAAATAAAAGATGCTATTATTGAGATGGTTTTTATGGACGAAAACGGAAGTAATTTAAAAAGCTCTGTTTATTTGGCCGAGAAATTAAATCATAGCTATGGTTATTTATCGAATGTTTTTTCGGAAGTAACCTATTCCTCTATAGAGAATTTCATCATTTTACAAAAAATTGAAAGAGCCAAACACCTCATTATTATTAATGAAATGAGTTTGACTGAAATTGCGTTTTTACTTAATTATTCAAGTGTAGCACACTTAAGTACTCAGTTCAAAAACACCACAGGAATAAATCCTTCGGCATTTCAGAGAATTATTAAAAAAAGACGTGAAAATTTAAAATAACTATAGATAAATGCAAAAAAACGCATTACACATTTTACTAGCCGATGATGATGAGGACGATCGCCTTTTTTTCAAAGACGCCTTTGAAGAAGTAAAAATTCAAACAAAAGTACAATTTGCACACGATGGTATGGAGTTAATGGAGCATTTAATGCATCCTGAAACGGTCTTACCCGACATTTTATTTCTGGATTTAAACATGCCTAAAAAAACAGGTAAAGAATGCTTGATGGAAATAAAAAAAACAGATCATCTTAAACATTTAATTGTTGCTATTTACTCTACTTCTTCGTCTGAAGAAGACATTGAGGATACCTTTATACAAGGAGCAAATATTTACATTAAAAAACCAAGTAGCTTTGATGCTCTAAAAAAAATTATTAATGAAGTTGTAACACTAAACTGGCATTATCACACTTCTGGATTGAATCGTGAAACCTTTTTGTTACGCTTAAAATAATTAAAATCGGATGAAATTGATACCAAATTTTAATTCACCACTTACGTTGAGGATTATTTTTGCAATATCGATATTTATTTTATTATTCATTACATCGGTATCTTACAAACACAATCGTGATTTGCAAAACTCGAGTAAGTTAATGATGCATACCTATGAAATAAACATCCAACTAGAACGATTACTATCGTTTGTAAAAGATGCTGAAACTGGACAAAGAGGCTATATAATAACCAAAAATAGCCGCTTTTTGTCACCTTACCTTTTTTCTAGAGATAAAGTCAATAGATCATTTATCAAACTTAAAAATTTAGTATCCGACAATCCCGAACAACAACAAAATCTTAAAAATCTTTTCGATTTAATCATTCAGCGCTATACCTATCTTGAAGGTTCTTTAAAGTACAGCAATGATAAAACTTATGACAAAAGAAAAGTAGACAATTATATGTTTGGTGGTCGAATTGTAATGGAGAACATTCGTTTCCAGATTGATGAGATGAATGATGTTGAAAAAGAAATTCTGCAAAAAAGACAAAAAATTTATCAGAACGAAATCTCATTAACTCCAATCTTTTCGATTTCCTTATTCTTAGTAGCCCTTTTATTTATTTTATTGTCTTACAGACAAATTAGTAATGACATTGATCGTCTAAAGATTTTCAATAAAAAGCTTTTAATCTCTAGTAAGCTTATGGCAGAATCTGAGATAATTGGTGCTTTTAGTACTTGGCAATGGGATTTAGGAACCGACAAAATTGTATACTCTGATAATCAATACCGTTTATTAGGTTATCCTCCTAACTCATTTGTTCCTGAAAAAGAAAGCTTTTTAGAATTTGTACACCCTGAAGACAAAAGAGCAATAGCAAACTCAATGCAGGCTATTATCAATCACAAGCAACTACCTCTTATTTACTATAAAGTTATTCGCAAAAATGGAGATATCAGACACTTTAAGTCTATCGGAAAACTATTGATAGATGAACAAGGTAGTAAAATAATATTAGGAATCACTTTTGACATCACCGAAGAACATTTTCAAAATTTAGCAATATACGATCGTAATAAAGAACTTGAAAAAAGCAATAAAGAACTAGCTTCTTTCAATCATGTTGCGAGTCATGACTTACAGGAACCCCTTAGAAAAATACAAACATTTATCTCTAGAATTTCTGAAGACGATATGAATGCGCTATCTGAGAGCGGAAGAAGTTACATCATAAAAATTGAAGCTTCTGCAAAGAGAATGCGTATTTTAATTGATGATCTATTACTTTTTTCTAGAACAAATACAACCAAAAAGGAATTCATTAAAATGAATTTGAATGATTTGCTCGAAAAAGCTAAATTAGAATTATCTGAAATTATTCAAGAAGAAAATGCAATTATAACATCTGATAAACTACCTAAACTAAAAGTTATTCCTTATCAGATAGAACAGCTATTTATTAACTTAATAAGTAATTCTATAAAATATAGAAAGCCAGATAGCGCTCCTGAAATCAACATCTCATGCGAAAAAATAGCTTCTAAAGAGTTTCCTGATTTACTAGAACAGTCTATTAAGAAATATTACAAGATTACTTTCTCTGATAACGGAATGGGGTTTGACCCTCAGTTTAAGGAAACTATATTTGTATTATTCCAGCGTTTGCACTCTAAAACCGATGAATATCCTGGAACTGGAATTGGATTGGCCATTTGCAAAAAAATTGTCGAAAACCACAAAGGACATATCACTGCAGACAGCACACCAGATAAAGGCTCTGTTTTTACCATTTTTCTTCCCGAATCTCATCTTTAAAACCATCATTTTAAGTCCTATAATCCCTTTTATGGGAATTATATAACTATTCTTTTTTATGCTGTAAGGTAAAAACAGTATATCGGTTGCATCTTTGTAATATAAACTTTTAGCAAGTGAAAATCCACACTGTGTTACCCACTAAATATTTGCTTATTAAAGCATTTTTTGTCTTTGCAATTTTGACTACTATGCTGTCATGCAAAAAAAATGAAGCTTTTGAGAAAACAGCTGATAAAGATATTTTTTCAAAAAATAATTCGGAAGAAATAGATGCTTATTTTTTAGTCGCAACAGCAAATATTAGTAAGGCTATAATATCAAAAAGTCAAATTGCACAACAAAAATGTCAAGATGTAAGGATTAAAAGGTTAAGCAGTAAAATTGAAACAAATCAAAATGAATTGCTTCGTGAGATAACAACAATGGCCAGCAAGAAACTCGTCATTATTTTAAACACAGATGAAAAACAGTCTAACGATGATTTATACACATTGATAGGCACTAACAAAGCCGATTTTGACAAAGCTTATATTGACTTAATAATCGAATCTATTAGTGACCAGATTGAATTGCTAAAATCAATTACAAGAGAGACAAATGATACCGATATTATAAAACTATCGATTAAATATTTGCCCACACAGTACCGCTTTCTAGACGAATCGAAAGCACTTAAAAAAGAATAACATTTTACTCCTTGTGTGTAATTTGTATAGCCTGTTTGAATACATAAAAACATAGTTCCGATAATTCGGAATAAGATTATTAATCAAAATCGTTTCAAGAAAAATTACATTTTTTGGGACATGGCTTTATAGTGCTTTATTTTAAGTCAAAAGTCTTTTAAAAGTTTTGTCAAACTATTTTTAATAAACAAAAAAAAACGAACAACAAGCCGTTTAATGCCATTACGATAGTATAGCCTTTAATCAAATGAATTAAGATTTTTTAAATAGTACCCCAATAATTAATGTCTAAGCCATAAAAATTAAAAACTATGAAAAACAAAGCCCAATTATTATACGCACTTACCGTATTTATCTCAGCCTCTTTTGGAATTGCAAATGCACAAAGCACTCCCGTAGGAGCCGAATTCGGAATTAAAGGAGGAGTAAATATGTCCAATCTATATTCTGGTAATGTCGATGACAAAAATGCTACATATGGATTCAATGCTGGTTTTTACGCCGCATTTCCAATATCAGATAACATTTTCATACAGCCCGAAATACTATATACCACGAAGGGAGCTGAACTGGAATACAATAACGCCTTTGTAAGCGGAGTTGGTAAATTTAGACTGAATTATATCGAAGTTCCGTTATTGGTGAAATTCAAATTAACACAAAACTTCAATATTCATGTAGGTGGTTACGCCTCTTACTTGGTCGATGGTAAAGTAACCAACGAATCTAGCGCAGGTGGCGCATTCGATTTTGAAGAAAACGTAAGTGCCGATGACTTTAACCGATTCGATGCTGGTTTATCTGCTGGTGTTGGTGTAGATTTTGACCCGCTTAGCATCGGATTACGTTACAATTACGGATTAACAACCGTAGGAAAAGAACGTAGTTTCGCAGGAACTTCATATACTTTTCCAGATGCAAAAAACAGCAATTTAAGTTTATACGTTTCATATAAACTAAATTAACCTTAGAAGGTCAATATACAAAAAACTTATTTCGCACTTGCTAAAAATTAAATTAAGCATTCCCCATTATTAACCCTTAAATACAAATGTCATGTCAAATTTATTATACACCGTTGCCATTATTTTAGTTATACTGTGGGCCTTAGGTTTCTTTGTTTACAGCTTAGGGAGCATTATCCACATCTTATTAATCATTGCAATTATTGCAGTTCTTTTAAGATTAATTAAAGGCAGAGAAGTTTAGAAACAAATTATTTTATTAAACATTAAATACAAATATTATGAAAACGAGTAACACCATTTTAGGAATTATTGGAGCAGCAGCTGCTGGAGCATTATTAGGAGTATTGTTTGCACCAGATAAAGGATCAAAAACGAGACAAAAAATAGCTGATAAAAGCAAAGATTATAAAGATGACTTTAAAGGTAAACTAGACCATATTGTAAGTACGATTTCTGCAAATGGAAAAGAACTTATGGATCAAGGAAAAAACAAATACAATAGAGCAAAAGAAGAAGTTAGCGACGGAATCGAGCATGTAACTAACTAAAATAATTTTGTTTTTTTTCAACATTAAAGCACCGAACTATGGAAACTAAAGCATCAACAACAGATACACTTTTTGAAAAAGCAGAGAATTATACCAAAACAAGTTTTGAATTACTAAAACTGAAGTCGGTATCGGTATCCGCAGATGTACTCTCATCATTAACATCGCAAATTATTGTAGCTATTGTTGTTGCTTTTTTTAGTTTATTCTTCAACGTTGGATTGAGTTTGCTTATTGGTAAACTCCTAGGCGAATATTATTATGGTTTTTTCATAATAGCTTTTGCTTATTTAATCCTTGCCATTGTATTGTACAAAAAACAAGAGAAATGGATTAAGGGACCAATAGGAAATATTATCATTTCGCTTTTATTAAAAAAGAGGAATTAAATGATTTGAAATTAATCTTAAAACCAATTTCTTATGAGAACCAATAACGCTACAGATGATTTGAATGAAATGATTTTGCAATTAAAAAATCAGCAAGAAGCCGAATGGATTGATTTGAAAGATATATTTCATGATCTAAAAGAAGGTTTAAAACCCCTAAACTTAATTAAAAATACCTTAGCGGAGATTGATGAGGGCATTGATATAAAAAGCAATCTATTGAAATCTCTTTTTAGTATCGGAGCTGGATATTTATCCAAAAAGATACTTATAGGAAGTACTCGCAATAAGGTAACAAGCTTTTTTGGTTCGATGTTTCAATTGGCAGTAACCAATTTTATTTCGAGAAAAACTACAAGCCATAGTAAAGATTAACAATAAAGTAATTAATCAAAAAAGTCGCAAAGCTTTCAGCCTTAAAGCCTCAGAAACTTAGCAACTTGAAACCTAAAAAAAATATTCAGCATATTGCTTCTTTATACGTTTTTACATTATAACGATTAATTGAGTAAATGCTCTCACTATATATTTTTTACCTACAATAAATAATATTGCCAAAAAAGCTAAGTATGCTGGTACTTAGCTTTTTTTTTGTTTAAGATTTAAAACCATAAAAAAATGCCTAACTAAAATTAGTCAGGCATTATATAATCTTAAAAAGTAGCTTCTAGAATTAGAATACTTCGCTAGCTTCTTTTAATTTCTCAGTATTGTTTACCAATTGTAACTCATCTACAATTTTCTGAATATCACCATTCATGATGTTACCCAAATCATATAAAGTAAGTCCAACACGGTGATCTGTAACACGCCCTTGCGCATAGTTATACGTACGAATCTTAGCCGAACGGTCACCTGAGCTTACCTGAGAAGTACGCTTAGTAGCATCCTCAGCTTCTTTCTTAGCCAATTCTTGTTCGTATAAACGAGAACGTAAAACGTTTAATGCCTTATCTTTATTCTTGTGTTGCGATTTTTGATCCTGACATTGTGCCACCAAACCAGTTGGAATGTGCGTTAAACGTACTGCCGATTTAGTTGTATTTACCGATTGTCCACCAGGTCCTGACGAACAGAAAAAGTCAACACGTACATCGTTCATATCGATTTGCACATCAAACTCCTCAGCTTCAGGAAGAACCATAACCGTAGCAGCCGATGTATGCACACGACCTTGAGTTTCTGTTTGAGGAACACGTTGTACACGGTGAACACCAGCTTCAAACTTCAATGTACCGTAAACATCCTCACCAGTAACTTCAAAAATCACCTCTTTAAATCCTCCCGAAGTTCCCTCGTTCATATCTACAACCGAAGTTCTCCATCCACGATTCTCACAGTATTTTGTGTACATACGGAAAAGATCTCCAGCAAAAATACTTGCCTCATCTCCACCCGTACCAGCACGAATCTCAACCATTACGTTTTTAGCATCCTCTGGATCTTTAGGAATCAACATAAATTTAATTTCATCCTCTAGTTCTGGTAAACGCTGTTTGGCTTCGTCCAATTGCATTTTGGCCATTTCAACCATATCGGCATCGCTACCATCAGCAATTATCTCATTAGCCTCTTCTATATTAGCCAACAAAAGCACGTATTCGTCGCGTTTTTCTGCCAATGCTTTTAAGCTCTTGTACTCTTGATTCAATTGCACATAACGCTTCTGATCCGAAATAACATCCGGTTGGATGATTAAATCAGAAATCTCGTCGAAACGTTGTTTTACTATTTGAAGTCTATCTAACATTTTGTGTATCCTTTTATGGAGTGCAAAATTACGAAATTTTTGTTTAAAATTCTATCATTCAACTTTCAAGTTTTTCAACTGCCCTCCCAACCTTAATTTTATTGGAATTATAGCCTTTTTTAAGATCTGTTTAACTCCGTTGAATCTTCGGTGTCCTGCTATCCGTTACAATGTTTTATTGATCCTTCCTCTGTCAGGATGACAAAAAAAGGTTATTCACTTCTCCCGATAGGTATCGGGACAGGGCTAAAAAAATTAAGCGCGTTTACGGTTTTCAGTAAAGTTTATGAATTATAAGCAATTACGTTTGCCTATTAATATAAAACCTAATCAACATTATCATAGTTAATTTATAATTGATGTAAATCATAACTCACCAAAGCATAATTATAAAATCAGGTATTTATACGGGGTGGTTAATTTAAATTAAAGACGATGTTTGTTTTTAGGTTGGGATTATGAAAAAAAAAAGATAATTAAATACAAATCAGACAACAATAAAATTAACATTAAACAATTATATATTACCATCAAACTAAAACCTTACTTTATCAGACCTATCTATCCAAATTAAGGCAAATAAATCTAGTTTTATCAGGCTTATGTACTAATTATCTGTAATTCTAATAACCACCTCTATCAATGACTAGAACTCAAACTGAATTAAACATCTTACCATCTTTTAATGGTGACTCAATATTTATCAAAACGTATGATGAAAACAATAAAGAAATTATAATTCTTATAGACGGAGGAACACCAGCTACATTTGAATATACTTTAAAGAAAAATCTAAAAGATATCGTTAAGATTGATATTCTTGTACTAACCCATATAGATAATGATCACATAGGAGGATTAATTAATTTTTTCAAAAATAGTATATCAGAAAAAATTGAAATTGGAGAAATTTGGTACAATCAGCCAGATATTGAATTCTATCAGAAAAAGACTAAAAAAGCAATGATTAATGTACCACAAGCAGAAGATTGGAAAACCTTAATAAAACAAAAAAAGCAAAGTGTAATAATTAAAGAAATTACTACAGAAACTAAATTGATAAATATTAAAGGTTTAGAATTTACAATATTATCACCTACTCTAGAAGTTAAAAACAAACTGTATGAAGTCTGGTTAAAAGAAAGAAATAAAGTACACTCCGTAAAAGCTCAAATTTGTGCAAGTATGAAAAGTTATTCAAAATCTCTTGAAGAACTTAGTAAAATTGATTTTAAACCAAAAAAAACTATTAATAGTGACATTTACAATTCATCATCAATTGCATTTATATTAAAGTGTCCAGATTTAAGCATCCTTCTTTTAGCAGATGCAAGAGCAGAAATTATTAGTAATAATTTAAAAGAACTCTATAATGAAACCAAACCTCTTGAAGTAGATTTTGTAAAAATTTCACATCACGGCAGTTTAAATAATACTTCTCAAGAATTATTATCTCTAATTAAATCTAACAACTATATAATTTCAACAAATGGTGGTTCTTCAAATCATAAACACCCCTCCAGAGAAACCATTGCCAGAATTGTGTATAAAACCAACAGAACAGATAGTACTTTAAATATTTACACCAATTATGAAGTTGATAAAATAAAAAATAAAATTGGAGAATTTATAACACAACAAGATTTAGAAAAAGGAAATTGGAATATTGAACATAAAAATACTTTCACAAAAGATGATAAATAACGAACCTGAAAAATACTGTGTCCGTATAACATGTAATGATAAAAAAGGAAGTGGAGTATTAATAGCAGGAGAAACTTCATTTTATATTTTTACAGCAGCACATTGCTTAGGAGAAGAAAGACCAAACATTGAAAATATTAAAATTCAAAAACAGTCTGATTACAAATCTGAATTTAAAGACATATCAGTTATCTCAATTAAAGAATTTGATTATGAAAAAGACTACGCACTTTTAGAGATTGATTTTCAAGGTGAAGATCAACTATTATTACAGTATAAATTAGCACATAGCTTTTTATCGGATACAAACGTTAAATTTTGTGGATATCAAGGTGTTAATAATGATGAGTATAGGCCTTTTACTAGCAAAGTAATAACAAGAAGCGATTCTTTTCATAGTTTTAAAATTACCTTGACAGATAGTGATACTTTTCAGCAAGGAGGAGAAGACGGAGATTATATTGCAGGTGGACTTTCAGGAAGTGGCGTCTTTGTCTATAGACATAAAACTCCTTTTCTTATTGGGATTTTAAATTCTGTTATTACTGAAAAAGCTTGGAACAGTGACATTGATTGTTGTTCCGTTCATCATATTCGAAACTATTTTAAAAATTATATTGATTTATCAGATTTAGCCGAATTAAGAAGTTGGACAGAGAATCTGGATAGAGCATATACAGAGCTTGAAGTTAAAGCCTTTGAAAGTACTGAAAGTGATTTTTTTAAGAAATTACATCGAAAAAACAATGTTCTTTATCCTGAAATTGAAAAAGCAAATCGTGTCACAACAAAGCAAATTAAAAAATATTTATCAATGTTAAACAACATCAGACAACTTGATAATGAAGCCCCTAATTTGTACATAAAATTCAAAGAAATAGTAAAAAGATATGTTGATCAAGTAGAAGATGATTATACTAGAGTTGTTAATAATAACAACGAAGCTATTGATAAAAAAAATGAATTACAGCAAAGACTAAAAGAAGATTTAGATTTTCTTCCAAATAATATGGATATAGATTTTTCAGATTTTCAAATAATCGAATGGTTGGGAGTTTGCACTTTAAATTTTACAAATAATGATTAGTATAATACTAGACGAAAAGAAAACCTCAGTATCTATAAGATATAATGCATATTATAAACTTGTTTTACTGCTTACAATTATTAATAAATGTGGAAGTAAGAATATAGTAAATCTACAATTAATTCATTTGCTTTTTTGGGCATTAAGAGATGAAAGAAATTATCAAGTCCTTTATGATTTAAAAAAAGGAAACCGTAATACGTTAATTCCTTGGTCATTTGAATTTGGACTTGAAAAAGTACTAGCGTTGGGTTATATTGAAAAATATATTGATAAAAAAATTGTAACTAATCAATTAGAAATTGTGTTAACGACAGAAGGTCTTGAAATATTAAATTCTATAAATGAAAATGAGTTGTTTAAAGAGGAAATAGAAAAGATTGAGACCATCGGAAGAATACCCAAAACACGTTTAGAAAGAGCTAATAACAACTGGAAACTAATATAACCAACATGCTTAAAATCAATAAATTAAAAACAGAAATTTTAACCAATAGAAGTGAAACCATAGATGATTTATATGGGTTTGAATTTACTTTCAATCAAGGTTTGAATATTGTTGCAGGAGAAAATTCAAGAGGTAAAACTACTATTAATTCTTGTATTTTTTATGTATTAGGTATGGAAGAATTGTTGGGCGGACATAATAGTAAAGCCTTAGATAAAGCTTTAAAAGATAGCTTTATAATCAAAACTGAAAACAATGTTGACTCTGAAGAAGAAAAAGGAATTTCACATGAAATTAAAAGGTCAAAAGTTTTTATAGAAATTGAAAATAAAGAAGGTAATGTTGTTAGTTTGGAACGTATAATAAAAGGTTCTGATGGAGATGAAAAATCATCAAATATCACGGTTTACCTATCAAAACTAGACGATATCAATTCGAATATAGATAAAGGAGTTCTTTATGTAAATGGTCAAGGTAATAATGATGACTCAAATGGTTTTTATGCATGGTTTTCAAATTTTATAGGTATTACTTTGCCAGAGGTAGTTAATAGTTCTAGAACTTCAAATTATAGTCTACTATATCTTCAAATGATTTTTTCCTCTGTTTTTATTGAACAAACAAAAGGATGGTCAGATTTTGTAGCAACTATGCCATTTTTTGGTGTAACCAGACCTAAAGAAAAAGTAGTTGAATTTGTTCTTGGCCTAGATGAAATTAACAATTCTACTAAAAGAGATGTTTTTAATCAAGAAAAGAACAGAATTATCGATAATTGGAATAAAACAATTAAAGCTTTTTCTTATTTAGAAAAACAAAATAATGCCAATATAACTTCTGTACCAGAAAATATTACCACTGAAAAAAGAGAAATAGAAAAAATATACTCAAACTTTCAAACTGGAGAAGAAGAAATAATAACATATGCGGAATATATTGATATAAAATTAGCCTTAATTTCTGAATTAGAAAATAAGCCATTTGTTACTATTGAAAATAACAGAGAAGAAACGCTTATTGAATACGAAGAAAATAAAAACAAATACGGTGAATTAAAAAAATACATTAGTGATTTTGAAGGTAGATTAAGTATTGAAAAACTACAACATCAAAACATTAACAGTCAACTGAATACTATCGAAAAAGAAATTAGAGAACACAACAATTTAATTAAAGTATTCAATAATAATTTGTTTAATAATAATAATCACGCTAAATGCCCAACTTGCACACAAAGTGTAGATGCAGATATTCTTTCTTCTGTTAGCATTACAATTCCTCAATTATCCCTTGAAGAAAACAAGAGTTTTTTAGTTAGTCAGAAAAAAATTATCCAAACATCTCTTAAAAGTTTAAGTGACACAATTGATGAGAAAAATACATTACTAATATATTTCAGAAACTCTCTAAGAAAACAAGAAAATATTATCAAGTCACTTTCGAGAGACTTAATTGCCGACGATAGAGCATTATCTGAATCTGAAGTTGTGAAAAAAATACAATTACAACAGGAAGTAGAAAATTTAAAACAATTTGAAGTTCAGTTAAATGATTTAAAAAATAATTTAATTGAATTAGCAAATAAATACCATAATATAACATTAGCTTTAGATGGTCTAGAAAAATCTGATGATGAAGGCATTTTAATCTCTTTTGAAGAAAATTATAAAAATTTACTTTTTGCATTCGAATACGACAGTAACCAGAAGTATCAAATTTCAATTAACAGAAATGAACCATTTAAATATTTTCCTGTTTACAAACGAGGTAAAGAAGATACAAATCCGCAATCAATAAGGATAAATTCTTCTGCCTCTGACTTTGTAAGAAACATTTGGGCATATACTTTAGCCTTACGTGATAATGGGGTCAATCATCCTGGATTAATTATGTTTGATGAACCCGGACAGCATAGAACAAAATTAAGCAGTTTACAAGCTCTTTTTAAAAAGGCTTCACAAATTAAGGATAAGCAAACAATTATTTTTACATCAATTGACAAGCAATTGAATGAAGATGAAAAAATTGATTTAGATGAATTAGTTGAAGATTTAGATAATGATTCTTATCATTTAATAAATTTAGGTAATGATAAAGTAATAAAACAACTTAACTAAAAGAACTACACATAACAACCGTTACCCGACTTTGTACTGCGAAGTTATTCTGATCTAACTAAATAAAAAACATAAAGAAATGAGATTAGCAATTATTATTGAAGGAACACAAAATTCAGGAAAAACTTCAACAATTAAAGAACTGATTAAACTATTTGGATTTAAAAATTTAAAACAAATGAAAGCTGGATGGCAGCAAATATTTTTGAATCCAATTTTTAAAAGTTTGAGAATATCTTTTTACTGTATACCAGCTTCTCCTACAGAAACTGATATTCCTTTAAGTAAAAGGTTTGAAGAGTGGGAATACCTTCCGGAAATGATAATATTAGCAGAACAAACAAGTGGACGACATCATGCAAGTACAATAGCATTTCTAACTGCAAATCATTATAATATTAAAGTCTTTCCGATAAATAATTCCATCGGCGTCAATCATTGGGAAAGATTCGATAATTCAACTAAAAACTCTAAATTATCAAAAAGAGTAGACGACATCACAGATTTTATAAAAAGTTTTATTAAAACTAATTCAATTGTATAAAGTTAATATTAATTTGAGTTTTACCTTTTTATTGGATAAATCTCGGCTCAAAGTATAAAAAAACTAATAGTTCCACACTATCATGTGAACAACAAGGTACAGCTTGATGCTGTACCTTGTTCTATTTAGAAAATGTAGTGAAATTTGCGCAAATCATCGAATAACACCATTTCTTCATCAGGCAAGAGCTGCAATGAAATCTTAAGCAAAGCCATTACATTATACCCTCGCTCAGCTAAAAACCTACTATCCAAAGTCCACCTCATTAATATTAACAACTGATTTACAAATCATTCACAACAAGGATATTAAAACTTAAATATCTTTGCACATAACCAATTAAACATTCAACAACCAATTAAAAACCAACCAATTATGAAGTACTTACTTTTACTTTCATTTTTATTTATTTTCAGTAAGAGTTTCGCACAAGAAGCCAAAATAAAAAAGGAAAAATGGCATTGGAACAATGAGACAAAACAAGACACTGCTATTGGTTACGCACAAGTTTTAAAAATTGGCAATGTACTTTACATTTCGGGTGCTGTAACAAGCGAAATAACTCCACAAGGAATCACAGCTGTCTATAACGATTTAAAAGCTTCACTAGCGAGTTATGGTGCTACATTCGAAAATGTTGTAAAAGAAAATTTATACACAACAGATATTGAGGCAGTGAAAAAATATAATTCAGCTAGAAAAAAATTCTACAATGGAGATTTCCCTGCCGCTACATGGGTACAAGTACAACGATTATACATGGAGAGCGCAAAATTAGAAGTTGAATTGATTGCGCATCTTCCGAAATAATTTGATTCAAACTAGGTTTGCAGTACGAAATTCGCTCGAGTCGTGAAAATGTTTTTTAACACATAGAGACATAGTTCCGATAGCCATCAGAATAGAATTCATTAATAAAGAAGATTCAAGAAAAATAGTTTTTTCCACATAGTCTTATCTGATTTATTTTAAGTGAAACGCCTTTTTTAGATTTAGTCAAACTATGTTTCTATGTGTTGAAATAATTACGACCGAATATAACGATGCGGTGGGAAAACTTCGCACAGCAAAACAAAAAAAGGTACAGCATCAAGCTGTACCTTTTTCTATTTAGAGAATGTAGTTTCAGATTTCAAATGAAGCTTATGCAAATCGTCCAATAACACCAATTCTTCATCAGGTAAGAGCTGTACAGCGATTTCAAGCAAAGTCATAACATTAAAATCCGAAACAATTGTCGAATTAGAGAGATTTCGAGCATCATCGTTAAGCAGAATAATACTTGCTTTCAACAAATCTGAAACCATTAAATTCAATTCGTTATAACAAGATACTTTTAACGTTACGTCAAACGAATCGTTATTATTCTCTTGCTTTAGTTTAGTAAAATAGCATCCTCTATTTATTAATTCTAAAAGTGCTTTGGCTGATTCTTTAGGTTGTGTTTCCATGATTTTATTTTATTCTTTTTCTTGTTATTTTTATCGAACCAAAACTACAAGTAATAGTCTATATTTGTGTGATTGTATACAATCGGTTGTATTCAACTGATATAAAAAAAATCAATACAAACAGTTTATAATCAACAAAAAACCAACTTCTACGCAATTATAATAATCCAAATACAACAGATAAATGAAATTATTAATTACCAGCTTTCTTTTAATTTTCAACCTAACTGTATTCGCACAAACGAACAATTTCACTGGCGATTATACGCGTTCGCTTAGTGAAGAAGGAAAACATATTATTGAATATAAATTGATCTTAAATCAAGATGGTACATTTCTGTTTCATTCCTATTCTAAAATACAAGGAGGAATTCCGCCTGAAGTAAATAAATACGGAAAAGGAAAATGGAGCGCAAAAGACAATCTAATTACTTTTTCTTCTGATAAAAAAGAAGACTTTGACGAAAAATACACTTTAGACTTTAATAATTCTAAAGCCCGATTTGTAACTAAAAATCCAAGAGACAAAACAACCAAAGTAGTTAAGACAAAGCTTCAGTTTCTAGCGTCAGAAATCCCTTGGATGCAAAAAATCGATTTTTTTAAAGTGTAATTATCATGCTTACCTGTGCGTTTTGCTGTGCATAATCCAAGTGATTTAATAAAAGATTTGTAAAAAAAGCAAATTTAAACACGTTGCAATATACATGTCGGTAGCGCGGATTTACAATCCGTGCCCATAAAGATTGAACACAATAAAGTAAAAATTGTGGGCACGGATTGCAAATCCGCGCTCACGATTGGCGGCAAACTGAGACTGAAAACTGTAAACTATAACACCTTTCAATAAGCAGGTAGCACGGATTTACAATCCGTGCCCATAAAGATTGAACACAATAAAATAAAAATTGTGGGCACGATTGCAAATCCGCGCTCACGATTGGCGACAAACTGCTAAACTGTAAACTGAGACTGTAAACTGTAAACTATAACACATTTCAATATGCATGTCGGTAGCGCGGATTTACAATCCGTGCCCATAAAGATTGAACACAATAATGTAAAAATTGTGGGCACGATTGCAAATCCGCGCTACCGATTGGCGACAAACTGTAAACTGAGACTGTCACTGTGACTGAAGACTGTAAACTGTAACCGTGATCGCAAAGATTGTCATTAACTACTAAAACAATAACAAAGTAGAGTAAAAAATTATATATTTGTAAGAATAAAACTATTTTATGTCAACAAAATATAAAGCAACAACAACAGAAGAAGCCTATTACATAACTATTACTGTCGTAGGTTGGATAGATATTTTTACAAGATTAAATCAAAAAAAGAATTTAATAAATGCTTTACGATATTGTCAAACTAATAAGGGATTAGAAATTTATTCCTATTGTATAATGAGTAATCATATCCATTTACTTTGCAAAGGAACCAATGGTTATATATTATCTGATATTATTAGAGATTTCAAGAAATATACATCTAAAAAAATTATTCAGACTATAATAGAGGAACCAGAAAGCAGAAGAGAATGGATGTTGGAGTATTTTAAAAAAGCATCAGAACATTTAAAAAGAAATCAAACCTACAAAGTTTGGCAAAACGGTTATCATGCAGTACATATTTATAGCAATAAGTTTATTAAACAAAAAATAAACTACATTCATAATAATCCTTTAGTAAACAACACAGTAAGCTCTCCAGAAGAATATTATTATAGCTCAGCAAGAAATTATTCGGGTTTAGAAAATGATTTAGAAGTTGTTTTGTTGGATTTATTTTGAAAATTGGTAAACATAACTGGAACTGAAAATCTATGCTGACGAAATATAAATTGCAGGCACGAACACGGATTGCAAATCCGCGCTACTGGTTGGCGACAAACTGCAAACTGAGACTGATTACTGATTCACGATTGGCGACAAAATTGATTTTATACACATTTCAATATGCGTGTCGGTAGCGCGGATTTGTAATCCGTGCCCGCAAAGATTGGACAAAATAAAGTAAAAATTGTGGGCACGGATTGCAAATCCGCGCTACCCCGGTTGGCGAAAAACTGAAATTGAAAACGCGCTCAAGATTGGCGACAAACTGCTAAACTGCTAAACTGCAAACTGAGACTGAAAACTGAGACTGAAAACTAAAACTATAACTATTCAAAAATAACTAACATTATGAATCCAGAAAACCTAACCAGTAATGCCAGATCGATATTTCAATCTATTTGGTTTAAACGCACCCGCATGGTCGTTGTTTTGGGAATATGTAGCCAATATCCTTTATGTACTTTTCCTTCATAAACTAAACCGTCTTAGCCTGTTTATACTAACCTTGTTAGCCGCAGTAGGAATTTGTTTTGTTAGTAATCGCGCAGGAGGTTCCCTATTGGGCGGATGGAGCGGAGAAACCTTTTGGGATGGCTTTGCTCGTATTTCGTATTCCTTTTTAGCAGGAATGCTAATTTATCGTTGTAATTGGATTATAAAGTCCCGAATAGGTTTTCTAGGACTATCAGTATTGCTCTTGTTGGCTTTTGTCACTCCATTTTCCGATTGGAACTGGCTCACCGAACCAATAATCGTCTTGCTCTATTTCCCATTATTAGTTGCATTAGGAGCCGGAGCCACATTAAAACAAGGATTCAAAAAACTGTGCATCTTCTCCGGAAAAATATCCTATCCCTTATACATGACGCACTATGCCGTAATGTGGATATTTGCCAATTATTACAACACCTACAAACCCGACACAACACAATTCGTTTTAATTACCACAATAGGAACAATCCTTTTAGTCGGTTTTGCGTACCTAACAATGGTTTATTATGACATTCCAATCCGAAAGTACCTAACCAACAGAAGAAAGAAAGCTTAGTCAAAAACCGATTAATCACAATTTCCAAAATATCGAGGAGCAATTTCCTGCTGTCCACTGTATCTTTTTCTGGCTAAAGAAGCCAGAAAAAGGATGCCGTTTCCATCAGGGCTAGAGCTAATGTAATCATCAGAATATTTATTTAAAATCCTCTGTAGCACACTGCCTTTGTACCTTTGCAACTCAAAAGCTTTTTCCAGCCACAGATTAAAAGGATTAGAAGAATTATATCTATTTTGCTTCTGAACCTAAGTACATTTTCAAAACCTCTGTTCCTTTGCACCTTTGCAACTCAAAAGCTTTTTCCAGCCACAGATTAAAAGGATTAGAAGGATTATAACTGTTTTGCTCAAAATTTGAATGCTTGAACCTCAGTAACTCAGAGCCTCAGTATCTCAGAACCTTCCTCAAAAACCTTTGCAACTTTGCAACTCAGCAACTCAGTACCTTTTCAAAAAACCTTTGTAGCTTTGAACCTCAGAATCTTAGTACCTAAGCAACTCAGCACCTTCCTAAAAAACCTCAGCACCATAACATCTTTGTCGTTTATAATTTCGATACCAACTTCAAAATTAGTAAATTTGCGAGTTCAAAAAAGAAGGAGAAAATGAAGGTTTGTATTGCCGAAAAGCCAAGTGTAGCACGAGAAATCGCATCCGTTTTAGGAGCCAATACCAAACACGATGGGTATTATGAAGGCAATGGTTATGCAGTAACCTACACATTTGGGCATTTATGCACCTTAAAAGAACCAAACGATTACAAACCCCATTGGAAAAGTTGGGATTTGAATAACCTTCCCATGTTACCTGAAAAATTCGAAACCAAAGTGGTAGAAAATTCAGGAATTCAGAAGCAATTTAAAATCATAAAAACCTTATTTGACAAAGCCGACCTAGTTATAAACTGTGGGGATGCTGGACAAGAAGGAGAGCTCATTCAGCGTTGGGTAATGAACGAAGCCCAATATAAAGGAGAAGTACAACGGTTATGGATTTCATCCCTAACCACCGAAGCAATAAAAGAAGGTTTTGAAAACTTAAAACCATCAGCCAACTACGATAATTTATTCTATGCCGGTTTTTCCAGAGCCATTGGCGATTGGTTACTTGGAATGAATGCTACCCGTTTGTACACCGTAAAACACGGAGGTTACAAACAAGTATTATCTATTGGGAGAGTACAAACTCCAACATTGGCAATGGTAGTAGATCGATTTAAAGAAATTGAAAACTTTAAACCACAACCCTACTGGGAACTACAAACATTATACAGAGAAACACTTTTTAGTTATGAAGAAGGCCGCTTCCTGAAAAAAGAAGATGGAGAACTTTTGGCTAATAAAGTCAAAGAAAGCGATTTTGAAATTGTTTCTATCGATAAAAAGAACGGAAATGAATATGCGCCAAAACTATTTGACTTAACAGGATTACAAGTATATTGCAATACAAAATTTGGATTCTCGGCAGATGAAACCCTCAAAATTGTTCAAACATTATACGAACAAAAAGTAGTTACCTACCCTAGAGTAGATACCACTTTTTTACCAAACGATATCTATCCCAAAGTACCAGGTATTTTGCAAAATTTAACCAATTATGCTACACTTACCCAACCGCTTTTAGAGAAAAAAATAAAGAAATCGCCTAAAGTATTCAACGATAAAAAAGTAACCGATCACCACGCGATTATTCCAACAGGAATACAATCAAACCTACAATACAATCAGCAGCAAGTCTACGATATAATTACAAAGCGTTTTATTGCAGTGTTTTATGACGATTGTTTGGTTGCCAACACAACAGTTATAGGAAAAGCAGCCGATGTGAGTTTTAAAACCACTGGGAAAGTAATCCTGAAAAAGGGATTCCGTGTTGTTTTTGAAGATCCGAATGCAAAAGAAAAAGAAGCCGATTTATTACCCAATTTTGTTGTGGGAGAAAAAGGGCCGCACGAACCTTCGTTTTTAGAAAAAGAAACCAAACCACCCAATCAGTTCACAGAGGCAACCTTGCTTCGTGCCATGGAGACAGCAGGTAAACAGGTAGATGATGAGGATTTACGCGAACTAATGAAAGAAAACGGTATTGGACGCCCGTCTACACGAGCAAATATTATCGAAACGCTTTTTAAACGCCAATACATCGTCCGAAATAAAAAACAAGTATTGCCAACTCCAACCGGAATTCAGCTTATCGAAACTATTCAAAACGAATTGATCAAATCGGCAGAACTTACTGGTTCATGGGAAAAGCAATTGAAAGATATTGAAAAAGGTACTTATACTGCTGGTTCATTTATTATCAACATGAAACGCATGGTTGAAGCTTTAGTATACGAAGTACGAAGCGAAACCAGACATGCTAATATCTCTCACGCAGGAAGCGTTCAAAAACAAGTTGCTAGTGTTGAGAAAAAGAAAGCTGCAGGAATTTTGGCAGAAACCTGTCCGAAATGTAAAAAAGCAACACTTATAAAAGGAAAGTCTGCTTATGGATGTGGCAATTATAAAGTGGGATGCGATTTTGTATTACCTTATGTTTTTGAGGGGAAAAAATTATCAGAAAACCAATACTTGCGTTTGCTTCAAAAAGGATCTACAGTAAATTTAAAAGATTTTAAAACCGATGCAGGAACTGTAGAAGGTTTAATTCGCTTTGAAGAAAATTACAAACTTAAATTAGAACCGAAAAAAACTAGCCCGAAAACCACAAAAGATGCATCAACGTCAGATACTTTACTGTGTCCTAAATGTAAAAAAGGAACAGTAATGAAAGGTAAAACGGCTTATGGTTGTGGAAATTATAAATTGGGTTGCGATTTTAAAGTGACTTTTGATACGGTTAGAGAAAAATTAAAAGATCAAAAACCAACCAAAGAACTCGTTTATTCTATTTTGAATGAAAGTGTTTAGAGGAGAGGTTCTGAGTTGCTAAGGTTCAAAGGTTCAGAGCAACAAAGACTCAAAGTTGCAAAAGTTTTTGAAAAAGGTACTGAGATACTGAGGTTATGAGTTGATAAGCTTCGAAGGCTCAAAGTAGCAATGGTCCTTCTTTTGAGGTTCTGAGTTACTAAGGTAAAAGCATTCAATTTTTTTGATAAAACAGTTTAATCCTTTTAATCCTTTTAATCTGTGGCCGAAAAAAGCTTTTGAATTACTGAGGTTCAAAGTAGCAGAGGTTTGGAAATATGGAGTAATAAAAGATGCTACCTTTCCCAAATTACTTTTTACAATTCACATCTCTCATTTCACATTTATACATTTTACTTTTAACATCATCCACCTATTCTATTTTTTTATAATTTAGCACTTCTAAACAACATCAAATAATTACGCGAATGTTTCAAAAAACTACCCTTACATTTCTTTTATTAGCGGTTGTTTCATGCAAGAACGCAGAAACTCCAGAGAAAGATAAAATAAAAGCTGCCGATTGGCTTATTGGAAAATGGGAGAATGTTACTCCACAAGGAATATTAACCGAAACATGGAGTAAAGTAAACGATAGTACTTTTCAAGGAAGTTCTTTTTTCATAAAAGGAAAAGACACTATTCATTTTGAAACGATCAAATTGCAACAAAAAGGAGAAATCTTAACTTACAATGCAACTGTAAAAGGACAAAACAATGACGAAGCAGTAGCTTTTGAAATGACCAATTCAACAGAAAAAGGATTAGTTTTCGAAAATCCAAAACACGATTATCCACAAAAAATCAGCTATACTAAAGGAGCCAACAACAGCTTAACAGCCGAAATATCAGGTATCCAATTAGGAAAACCAAGCTCTGAAAAATATCTTATGACGAAGAAATAATCATGACAAAAGAAGTAACAAAGATATTTTTAATAATGCTTGTATTGCTTTTTACATGTTGTGGACAAAGCCAAATAAAAACTCCTGTAGATGCAATGAGTAAATTTGAGAAATTCAAAAATAAAGACAAGTTTATAGAAGACAATTCCATTTTTTATCCAGGAATTGGTGATCAAAAACTGAAACCAATTTTAACTGATAAGATTAATTTAGCTGCAGATGACTTTAAAAAAGTAGCGGAAACAAAAAATCCAATTGATGAGGATTATCAAAATGCTATAAAAAAAAGTCTGGAAAGATTCTCTGAAATTTATATAGAAATTGACACTGAAAATCGAGAAAGAATTTGCCTATATTTCGAAGAACTTATGGATATTGTTGGACTTGAAAGCTCTAATAATCAATTAAACGACTTTATGTACAACTTTGATGTGAGGTAAAATAGAATAATCATAGAAATTATACATTATCTCTTGCTAAAGAGATTGTCTTATTAGCACTTGCGAAAACCAACCCCTTTAAAATATCTAATAGAGCAAATGAAAAATTATGAAACTGAAGCTATAAAACTTTCAAGAGTAATTGATATTGCGATAGAAAGTTTTGAAAAATTTGTTCCCTACGATTGGACTGAAGAAAATCTTACACAAATAAAAAATTGTTATTTTGAATGGAAAGATCAAATACTTAATCCAGAATTAAAATATAAAAAATTAGCATCTTTAAAATATACAGCCGAAGATGTTTTTACTATTTTTCAAGAAGGAACAGGAGAATTTGTTGAATATTTTTGGAAAGAAATAAAAAATCAAGACCTAGATTATATACGAAAAGACAAACTACGGAAAATCTTGAAGCATGGAAAAATAAAAAATGAAATAGAATATAATTACGTGACTGATATTATTGTTGCTACCAAACAAGAAAATAGAATCACACAAGAAGATTTTAACTATTTAAGTGAAATGCTAGGTGTTTTTGAAAATAAAAAACATCAATAAATTAGCTTGTATTACATCCAAAAAAATTCATCCTCAAAGCCAAGAAAACCTTAGAATCTTAGCAACTCAGAACCTCAGCAACTCTAAAAAAACCTCTGAGCCTTTGAGCCTCTGTCACTCCTCCTCTCCAATTTTATTCACCATCAAAATCATCATTCCTCCTAGGAAAGCCATGATTAAAAACGCCCATTTCATACTTAAGAATTCGGATATAAAACCAACCATTGGCGGTACAATTAAAAAACCAAGATAACCAATAGTAGAAATAGAAGTTAAGGCAGAACCGCTACTCAAGGTCGTAGATCGTCCTGCAATACTAAAAACCAAAGGAACGACACAAGAAACCCCAATTCCGATTAAGAGATATCCAAAAATTGTTGGATAAATAAAAGGCAAGAGAAAGCAAATTAAAAAACCTATTGTGATAAAAATACCACTGTAGAATAAAATACGTTTTACACCGAATCTCATTACAGCATAATCACCAAAGAAACGTCCTAGAGTCACCGCTGTCATAAAGAACACAAAAGCTGCGGTTGTAAGTCTGGGAGAAGCGTGTAAAACATTTTGAAAATAGATACCACTCCAATCGTACATCGTATTTTCGCATGCCATCGAAACAAAACAAATTAGTGCAAACTTCATCAGATTATTATCAGGCATCGAAAAGAACTTCTTTTTAACTGGTACGGGTTCAGTAAGAATACTCATTGGATAGAAACAAGCTGTAATTGCCATCATAGCAACGCTAATTCCTAATAAATGATAAGATGGAGCAATATTATGAGCAACCATTACATATCCTAAACCCGCTCCTGCAAATCCTGCCAAACTCCAAACGGCATGAAAAGTAGTCATTATAGACTTCGGATATAGTTTTTGTACTTCTAGCGCTTGTGCGTTCATTGATAAATTAAGGATGTTCCGCGAAGCACCAAATATCAAAAGGATAATAACCAATTGCCAAACATAAGCACTAAAACCGGGTAGAGCCAAAACGATATTAAATAAAACAGCACCCAAAAGCATACAGTACCGACTACTATATTTGTTTAACAACTTTCCTGTAAAAGGCATTGTAAACATTAAACCAATGGGAAATGCAAATAAAACAGCTCCAAATTCGGCTTCGGTTAAATGCAATTGTGCTTTTATATGCGGTATTCGAGATGCCCAAGAAGAATATCCAAATCCAGAAACAAAGAAAAAAACCGTATTAGCCAATCTAAATCCTTTAGGCGAATGCTGTAGTTTCTTAAAATAAGGTATAATCATGGAGATAATTTAATTTATTAAGCCTGCAAAATTAAGTCTTTATAAAACTATAATCCAGATTCGCACATATATTTTAATTAAAACCGTACCGCTATGTTCTTTTATCATGAACATATAAAAGAATAACTTAAAACTTTATTAATAATTAGTCTAAATAAATATTGTAAAACAAATATTAAATTATAATTTTGGTAACGATTTCAAGATTAACGAAATCACTATAAATTTTTAATAAAAATAAAATTAAATACTTTCATTATGAAATTAACTCCCTTAAAGACTCTAGTAGTTTTATTAACAGTATTGCTAAGCCCTCAATTATTTGCTCATGCTTTGTGGATCGAAACAAAAGCAACAGGAACAAAAGGAAAACCACAAGAAATTTCAGTTTACTTTGGTGAATTTTCAGACAATGATGTTACTCCTGCAGCTAAATGGTTTTCTGACTTAAAAGACTTTTCATTGGTATTAGTAAGTCCTTCAAAAAAAGAAATTAAATTAACTCCTACTGCTTTAGAAAAAAAATACCAAGCATTCTTTACTCCAGATGAAGATGGAGTTTATACAGTAGTGATGCAACATACGGTAAAGGACGTATACGGAACAATGAAATTAGATTATAACTCAAGTGCTACTGTTGCTGTTGGAAACAAAACGGCGGGTAATAATGCTACAGCAAACAAAAATTCAATTAGTGTATTCTCTGAAAATGCAGCTATAGCAACGAAAAACACAAAATTATCTGGAGTTGCTTTATATGACGGTGTTGTTGCCAAAGAACAAAAAATTAAAGTAATCGCTCCAAATGGATGGGAAAAAGAATTATATACTGACGAAAAAGGGCAATTTGAATTTACACCAATATGGTCAGGTCAATATATGGTAGAGTTTGCACACACCGATAAAAGTGCTGGCGAACATAATGGAAAAAAATATGATGAAATTTGGAAAATGGCAACTTATTCTATACAAGTTAAATAAGTAAAATTACTCATAACAAACATAAAGAAGGAAACCTTAGTTGATATTAACAAAGGTTTCCTTCTTTTTTTTGACCTCTTAAATAAACTATAAAAAAATGTTAAAAACTAATTGTAATTAATCTAAATAAGTTTTGAAAATAAAAACTTTGCTATTACTTTTGCAGCGTTATTTTTTTTTATTCTAAATAAACAAATATGAAATATATATTATTACCCACACTAAGTTTACTATTCGGTCTAACAGGTTTTGCTCAAGGGAGAACAAACAGAACCGAGAACCAAGATACTGCTACAGTAGTTACTGACACAGTAAAAAATAAAAAAGGCGAAACTCTTAACGAAGTCGTTATTACAACTAATAAAGAACCTAAACCTGTTACTGCAGTTCGTTCTGGTTTAAAACCAATGGACAATCCGCAAAATATACAAATAATAGGTAGCGATATAATCGAGCAACAACAAGCAGTTAGATTAAGTGACGTAATCAAAAATGCAAATGGTATTTATGTAGGTTCTGCTCGTGGAGGTGCTCAAGAATCTTTTTTCTCAAGAGGTTACGACATGTCAGCAAACAATATGTTTAAAAATGGATTTCGTTATAATGCGGGTTCTATTCCTGATGTTTCTGGATTAGAGAAAGTTGAATTCCTTAAAGGTGGTTCAGCTTTATTATTCGGAAATGTTGCTCCAGGAGGTATCCTAAATCTTGTAACTAAAACTCCTTTATTTAAAAGTGGTGGTGAAATATCAATGCAAATGGGAAGCTATTCTTTCTACAAACCTTCATTTGATTTTTATGGTCCTCTTAGCAAGTCTATTGCTTTTAGAATTAATGGATCTTATGAAAACTCAGAAAGCTTTAGAGATGTTGTAAAAAATGAGCGTCTATATGTAAATCCTTCGTTACTGTTTGTTATCAATCCAAAAACTCAAATTACTGTACAAGGAGATTACCTAACAGCCGATTGGACTCCCGATTTTGGAACAGGAATTATAGGAAAACAAATTCTTGACTTACCTCGTAATGCTTTTTACGGATCTCTTTGGTCAAATGGTAATACAAAATCAGCTAGTGCTTCTGCATTATTGAATCATGATTTCAATAAAAATTGGAAACTTAATTTCAATGCTTCTTTTCAAAATTATGACAGAACTCAAAAATCTACAGCTCAATTATCTGGTTTAGATGATATCAAATTATATCCAATTCCTGGTTACTGGAACAGAGGATTAACTCAAGGTAAAAACTTAGAGCAAATTCTTGGAGACCAGTTAAGCGTACAAGGACACTTTAATACCGGATCTGTAAAACACCAAATATTTGCTGGTGCAGATTGGGAAAATTCATTTGCAACAGCCTACACTTATGCATTTAGTCCTGCCACTTATGACAGAATCAACCTTTTTGACTTTGATCCTTCTACTCAAAGAAATGACATTCCTGATGCTAGAACCACTCAAATTGCAAAAACAGATACAAATCGTTTTGGTGTTTATTTTCAAGACTTGATTTCGATTACAGATAAATTCAAAGTATTAGCAGGTATTCGTTGGTCTTGGCAAGAAGCAGAAGCTACTACTTATAAAGAAACTTATATTAAATCAGTTCAAACCGTAGCTCCTGAAAACGCAGTACCTATTGTAGGTAATAAAAAATTAGATAATGCTTTTTCTCCAAAAGTTGGATTAATATACCAACCTACAAAAGAAATCTCTTTATTTGGTAGCTACTCTAGCTCATTTACACCAAATACAGGAACAACCGTAGATTCAAAACCATTAGATCCCTCAATTATTGACCAATATGAAGTGGGAGTTAAAACAGATTTCCTTAGTGGAATGTTCAGTACAAATGTTACAGTTTATCAAATTACCAATAGTAACTTGGCGCAAACTGCAGAGTTTAAAGCTGATGGAATTACACAAAATATCGATTCTCAACTAAAAGTATTAGGTGGAGGAACAAAAAGTAAAGGAATTGAAATTGATATTACCGCTAAACCTATAGAGGGACTTAACATTATCGCTGGTTATAGTTATAATGATATGCGTTATACAAATACCTCAGGAACAAACGGAAGTTTCGTCGAGGGAGATCGCGTAGCAAGAACTCCACAAAACACAGCTAATTTAAGTTTCTTTTACAAACAGCCTACAGGATTATTGAAAGGTATAACTTTTGGTGCAATCGCAAACTATATTGGTGATCGCTTAGGTGGATGGAATGATGATTACTTATGGACTCCAATTAATCCAGCTCCAGCTCCAGGTACATTCCCTTATGTTGTGACTATCAGAGATCGCGACATTCCTTTAAAAGCATACACTACAATTGATGTATCTGCAGGTTACGAATGGAACAAATTCTCAATCTTATGCAAGTTATCTAACATCACTAATGAGCTTAATTATACAGTTCACGAAAACTATAGTGTAAACCCAATTGCACCTCGTCAAGTAATGACAAGCTTAAGATATAAATTCTAAGAAAAAAACTATAGTTTTTTAAACAAAACACTATAGAATCACACCAAACCTCGTTTATTTCTAAACGAGGTTTTTTGTTTCAAAAAACATACAGAAATTTAGACTACTTTTGCAGCCTCAATAATAAAAAAAAACAAAAATTTAAATATGTCAGATTCCAAAAAAAACCAATTAAAAAAAAGTCTAGGACTGAGTTTTAATATTGCGGTATTAATTGGAGGAACAATAGGTGTTGGAATTTTACGAACACCCGGAACTATCGCAAACATGTTAGATAATTATTGGCTAATTATTGCTTCATGGCTTTTCGGGGGACTATTTATCTTAATTGGAGCCAATTCTTTTGCCGAACTAGCTACTATGCTACCTAAAGCAGGAGGCTCTTATAATTACATCAAAAGAGCATTTGGTAATTATGCTGGATTTTTATCTGGTTGGTTTGATTATATTACTAATGTAATTCCGCCCGCATTTTACTGTATCGTTATTAGCGAATACCTTATTATCCTTTTTCCAAGTCTAGCAAACTATTCAACCGAAATGGCAATCTCCTTATTGATTGCATTTGTCTTACTACATTTAAGTGGTGTAAAAAACGGTAGTGTCATTCAACAAATTACCAGTTTCATTAAAGTTATCTGTTTTGTTGCCTTGGTTATTGCTTGTTTTATGTACTCGGGAGTAAAATTACCTCCAATACAGAAAGATGGTTCTTTTTTTGAAATCGGACTTCTATTTGGTCTTTTTAAATCCCTACAGCTTATCATCGGAACTTACAATGGTTGGAATAGTGTTTGCTTTTTTGCAGAAGAAAACGACAATCCAAGCAAAAACATTCCGCGTTCATTATTTAGTGGTGCACTACTAGTAATTGCCATTTATGTATTATTAAATGCTGCTTTTTTCTATGTTTTACCAATTGAAACTATAGCAAATTCTAATCTAGCTGCTGCCGATGTTGCCAATATTATTTTTGGCAAAAATGGAGCAATAGTAGTCACTATAATCGCCATTTTTTCTTTAATAAGCATACTAAATGCATTCATGATGATCCCACCGAGAATCCTGTACGGATTAAGTCGTGATGGCTTTTTTATCGAAAAAGGAACAACTGTAAACAAAGGAGGAACACCAATTGTCGCTCTTTTAGTTTCCTCCTTATTTAGCTTGTTCTTAATTTGTATCGGTTCCTTTGAAGTGTTATTCTCCTTTGCTGCCTTTACCTCTATTATTGTTTGGGGATTGGCTTATTTTTCGCTTATAAAACTCCGAATCACAGAGCCTGATTTACCAAGGCCATATCGCTCTTTTTGGTATCCTTGGACAACCATATTGGCGATTCTAGTTTCATTAGCATTACTCATCGGATTTATATATAGTGACCCCGAAAGCTTCATAATCATAGTTAGTATCACTGTGGTATCTTATCCTATATTTAAATTTTTAAATCGAAAATCAAATAAAGAGTAAATCATATAAAATAGCTAGAGTGTAAAAAACTCTAAAATAAAAAACCCGACAAATTTTTAAAATCTGTCGGGTCTATTTTTTTAAACAAAACTAGCTTTTATTTCAAACCAGCTAAACTTTGTTCTATTGTAGCAATTTTAGATAAAGCATCTGCCTCTTTTTGTCTTTCGTTAGCCAAAACTTTCTCTGGCGCTCCAGCAACAAATTTTTCATTTGCCAATTTCGATTGAACCGATTTTAAGAATCCTTGAATGTAAACTAACTCTGCATTCAGTTTTTCAATTTCAGCTGCAACGTCAATGTTTCCAGTTATTGGAATAAAGTATTCATTCGATTTTACTCTAAATGATAATGCTCCATCTACTTTTTCTAAAACATATTCTAATGATGTAATATTTCCTAATTTGGTTACAACCGAATCAAAATAAGTTGATGCCTTATCGTTATTTACAATCTTTAACTCGATAGTATCTTTAAACGGAATATTCTTGTCTTTACGAATTGTTCTAATTCCAGAAATTACTTCGTTTGTGTTTTCAAAATCAGCAATTAATTTAGCATCAAATGGTTTTAATTCTGGCCAAGTTGAAACAATCAATGCTTCTTCTGGAGTTCTTTCAGCAATTATATGCCAAATTTCTTCTGTTAAGAAAGGCATAAACGGATGAAGCAATTTCAAGTTATTCTCTAACATTTCGATAGCGCTATCAAACGTTGCTTTATCAATTGGTTGTTGGTAAGCTGGCTTAATCATTTCAAGGAACCAAGAACAGAAATCATCCCAAACCAATTTATAAATTGCCATTAAAGCATCTGAAATTCTGTATTTTTCAAAATTATCTTCAATATCAACTAATGTTTGTTGCAATTTAGCTTCGTACCATTCGATAGCTACTTTAGATGATTCTGGTTGCGGAATTGTTTCTGAAACTTCCCATCCTTTTATCAACTTAAAGGCATTCCATATCTTATTAGAAAATGCTTTTCCTTGATTACATAATTCCTCATCAAACATGATATCATTTCCTGCAGAAGCACTTAAAAGCAATCCTACACGAACACCATCGGCACCAAATGCATCAATTAAATCTAAAGGATCAGGAGAATTTCCTAATGATTTAGACATTTTACGACGTTGTTTATCACGCACTAAACCTGTTAAATACACATTTGTAAATGGTTTTTCGCCTGCATATTCATATCCTGCAATAATCATTCTAGCTACCCAGAAAAACAGAATATCCGGACCTGTTACCAAGTCGTTTGTTGGGTAATAGTATTTAAAATCTTCGCTTTCTGGATCCATAATTCCACCAAAAACCGACATTGGCCAAAGCCAAGAAGAAAACCAAGTATCCAAAGCATCTACATCTTGTCTAAGATCTTTTATTTCAAGTTTAGCGTTTGACGTTTTTTCCTGTGCTAATTTTAATGCATCTTCAATATTTTCAGCTACAACAAAATCTTCTTTCCCATCTCCGTAAAAATAAGCCGGAATTTGTTGTCCCCACCATAACTGACGTGAAATATTCCAGTCACGAATATTATTTAACCAATGAGCATACGTATTTTCGAAACGTTTTGGATGTAATTTAATATCTCCATCAACCAATACTGATTTGATTGCTGGTTTTACTAATTCTTCCATTTTCAAAAACCATTGATCTGATAATCTTGGTTCAATAACTGCTTTTGTTCTTTCTGAAGTTCCAACTTTATTTAAGTGGATTTCCGTTTTTGCCAAAGCACCAATTTCTTCTAATTCTTTTGCAATCTCAGTACGAACCACAAAACGGTCTTTTCCTTGATAATGCAATCCGAAACTATTAAGTGTAGCATCTTCATTAAAGATATCTACAATTTCTAGATTGTGCTTCTCTCCTAGCGTTTTATCGTTCATATCGTGAGCAGGAGTAACTTTAAGACATCCTGTTCCGAATTCTACATCTACATATTCATCTTCAATAATAGGAATCACTCTTCCGCAAATAGGCACAATTGCTTTTTTACCTTTTAAATGAGCAAAACGCTCATCGTTTGGATTGATACAAATAGCTGTATCTCCAAAAATAGTTTCTGGACGTGTTGTAGCAACAGTCAAAAACTCTTCTGTTCCTTCAATCTTATAGTTAAGGAAAAATAATTTTCCTTGTTGTTCTTCGTAAATAACTTCTTCGTCAGACAAAGTAGTTTTCGCTTCAGGATCCCAGTTTACCATTCGGTAACCTCTATAAATTAATCCTTTATTGTACAAATCAACAAACGAACGAATTACTGAAGCCGACATATCTGGATCCATTGTAAATTTAGTACGTTCCCAATCGCAAGAAGCTCCTAATTTTTTTAACTGATCTAAGATTACACCACCATATTTATCTGTCCATTCCCAAGCATGCGCTAAGAATTCTTCGCGTGTTAAATCATTTTTATTGATTCCTTCGGCTTTTAATTTAGCAACAACTTTAGCCTCTGTGGCAATGGATGCGTGATCTGTTCCAGGAACCCAACAAGCGTTAAAGCCTTTAAGACGTGCTCTTCTTATCAATACGTCTTGAATTGTATTGTTTAGCATATGTCCCATATGCAAGACTCCTGTAACATTAGGAGGAGGAATTACAATTGTATAAGGCGTTCTATGATCAGGCTCCGAATGAAAATAATTATTTTTCATCCAATAGTCGTACCATTTGTTTTCGATTGATTTAGCGTCAAATTGTGCTGGAATTGTCATTTTATCTAGGATATATTTAATCGTTAATTTGTTTGAACATCAATTTGCCTCTCTTTTTTAATCGTCTTTTTATCAATTAAATAAACGCTTAAAGGGGAAAACAAATGAACTTTTACACTTTGGTTTGATTTTTGTATTTATTATAGATGACAAAAGTAAATAATTAAGTACACTATAAAAAGCGAATTAATAATTTGTGTATTAATTAAAAGAAAGTATATTTACTTAATAACTTAAAACAATATCAAATGAAAAAAGTAGCCTCATTTATAGCAATCTTAATGGTTACAACCATTGGTCTTGCTCAAAACGGCCCAAAAATTGATTTTGCTGCCAAGGATAATACGATTGATTATGGTACAGTAAGTAAAGGTGACAACGGAGCGAAAGCCTTTGAATTCACTAATACTGGAGATTCCCCCCTTATGATCACATCAGTACAGTCTACAGCAGGTATTAGTATTGTATCTAAACCAAGTGCTGCAATTATGCCTGGAAAATCAGGAAAAATTGAAGTAAAATTTAATATGGCTCCAGGGCCAATAAGAAAAACGATTACTGTTGAAACTAATGCTGTAAATTACCCTGAAGGCCGTATCGCTTTAAAAATCAAAGGAGAAGTATCTAATTAGCATTCAAATTAAATTCCCATAAACAAAATGGCTTCCTAAATTTTAGGAAGCCATTTTTTATTGATTTGCTTTTACTTTTTTTTATTTAGCATCGCAGTCCGTCGTTTCAAACTTATATTTTACGCGATCAAAATCTATAGGTTTACCTTTAGCAAAGTAGGTTCTACCTAAATAGGTTTCCATAGTTCCGTTACCTAAAATAAGTTGTTTTTCTCTTTTTAAAAATGCCATAGGGTTCTTAAACTTTACTTCTTTCTTTGTTCCCTCAATAAAAGTATAATCTACAAATAAAGTATCTCCTTTAAACTCTCCTATAACTTCTCCAATTTTTGGTGGCGCACCATCGATTTTCATAACTAAATCTCCATTAATTTTTCCGTCTTTTAGAGTATTCAATTTTAAATCTATAGTGTCTTTTTCATAAAGAGCTTTATAACATTGAACACTTACAATACTTTCCGTTTCCGATTTAGCAGCTTCCTTCTGAGTTTCATTTTTTTTGCAGCTCTGAAGCATAACACAAGACACAAGCAAAAAAGGCAGGACTAGATTCTTCATAATTAAATATTTTAAGTTCATATATCTTATAAAATTAAATAAAAATCTGACCAAAAAAAAGGCTTCCAAACAAAATTTTCATTTATTTAAAAGCCTTTTTATTTTCCAACGACAGATCAATTTATAAATTCTTAATTACAAATTCGCTGCGCCTATTTAATTCATGTTGCTCTTCATTACAAGCGTCGTCTGTTTTACATTTTACTATTGGCACCGACTCACCATATCCCTTTGCAATGATTCTTTTTTTATCGATACCCGAATCTATCAAATACTCTTTGGTCGATTGCGCTCTTTTTTGAGACAGATTGGCATTGTATTTATCATTACCTCTAGAATCAGTATGCGAACCAATCTCGACTACCATATCTGGATATTTCTTCATTAATTCATAAACCCTGTTTAAAATAACCTTAGATTCTTTTCTTATATACCACAAATCGTAATCAAAGTAAATAGGATCGGTTTTGATAATTAATCGGTCTTTGTCTCTTATTACATCCTTTTCTTGTGCAATAATCTTCTCTACCTTTTCTTTTTGGTCTGCAACTGCCTGCGCTACTTTTTCTTTTTTCTTAATTTCGACTTGTGCTATTTCATTTGCTTTGGCTTTAGCTTCATTCGCCTTTAAAGCAACCAATTCTAAGGCTTCTTTTTTCTTGTTCTCTTCAGCCAGTTTTTTCTCTTCTTGCTTTATAGCCGCTATAGATTTAAGTGCCATCGAAGCATCATTGCTTTTACCTCTAGTTTTATCAAGAACTAAGGTTCTCGAATTAGTTGTGTAATTTTCTTTTGAAGCCGAAATTGTATAGGTTAACTCACAAGCTACATTAAAATTAAATTTACCATCTACCGAAGTTACAATCGTTCGCAATTGCTTACTTTCTTCCTGTTGAAGTATAACCACGGCATTTTCTAGCGGTAATTCCGTATCAACATCTGTAATTATTCCTGTAATAAGTTGCTTGCAATCCTCTATTACTAATGGTTTGATTTCGTTAAATTGATAAATATCGTCACTTCCTTTTCCTCCTACTCTATTTGATGCAAAATACCCTTCTTTGGTATCTGAATCTATAGTAAAAGAGAAATCATCAAAATTTGAATTTAATGGTAAACCTACATTTACAGGTTTTGAATACGTTCCATCTTTAATTTCGGAAACAAAAACATCAAGTGAGCCGTAACCCAAATGCCCATCTGATGAGAAATAGAGTTTATTATCTTTTGAAACAAACGGAAACTGCTCTCTTTTATCTGTATTTATTAATGCTCCTAAATTTTTAGGATTTCCATAGGCACCTTGATTTATGGCTACCGAAAAGATATCGAATGAACCTAATGTTCCTGGCATATCTGATGCAAAATACAATGTTTTTTCGTCTGAACTCAATGCTGGATGTTCTACCGAATAATTATCACTATTAAATGGAAGTGATATTACATTTTTCCATTTCCCTTTTATAAGCTCGGCTCTAAAAATCTGAAGATTCGAAATTTTGTCTTCGTTTTTTCCTCTTCGCCCATTTTTGTAATTATTTCGCGTAAAATAAATCGTTTTACCATCTTTTGTAAAAACCGCATTAGACTCATGCATTCCAGTTTTTAATTCTTTTGCAAAATAATAAGCAATAGAGTCTCCTGCGTTAATCTTATTTATTGGTGCCGAAACGAGATTAAGATAGGTTTCATTATCCCATTTATACATTTTATCAAATAATCCGGGCTTCTTTTTTACTGCTGCAAAAACCAAACTATCTCCATATTTTACCGCTCCAAACTCTGAGTTTTTAGTATTTATGGCTAGATTTTTAATCGTATATCTGTCTCCAATTGCAGAAATATTCTCCAGTTCTTTTGTAGCATTTTGAAAATCTAAATAATCTTGACTGTTTTTAGAGTAATACTGCTTCAACACTTCATTTGCTTCCTCATTACTATTGGTTGCTTTAAGCGTATGGGCATATTTAAAATAATAATTTCTATCTAAATCTTTATCGTAACTTTTAATCAGAAGTCTATAATATTGTTGGGCTTTCTTTAGGTTATTAGTGTAATAATATGAGTCGGCTAAGTTTTTTATGGCTTCCGCCGAAGGTTTTTCGGAGACTATTTTTTCATATAACGGAATAGCTTCACTGTAATATGTCTTATCAAAGAAGCGTTTTGCTCGAGCCACATCTTGAGCTTGAGCATTTATAAACTGTATTGAAAATACGAATATAATAACTAGTAATTTTTTCATATTTTTCATTTTAAAAGAATCTTGGTGATTTATCATATCCCTTACCTAATAAATCCAAATCAAAAAGAAGCATAATTTCATGTGTTCCCGAATTGAATTGACCAAAATTGGTTGTAGTATAATCATATGCATAACCCACTCGAATTGCTTTTGTAACATTTACATTCATTAAAACACTAACTGCATCATTTACCCTGTAAGCAGCTCCCAATTCGAACTTTTCATTATATAAAACATTTGCCGTAATATCTACAGAAGCTGGTGCTCCAACAACAAATCTAGACATAAAGGCAGGCTTAAGTTTGAACATATCACTAAGCTGAAAAACATATCCCGCAGTTAAAAAAGTATGAATATCCTCGGAACCGTAAGCGTTTATTCCCGATTTCTCTTCGATATGTTTAGACTTCAATAAATTAGGCACAGATAATCCAACATACAATTTATCTGTAAAATAATACCCTCCTATACCAATATTAGGTTGGGTAACGTTAATGTTTTCAGCGAAAGCTAAATCGGTAGTTACATCTCCACTCTGAAATTGGAATCCATTAAAATTCGTCTGTAAAGAAGTAAGTCCGGCTTTTAATCCCAACGAAAGTTTATTTTTCCCTCCTAATTCTAGTATGTATGCAAAATCGGCATAGAAGTTATTCTCCTTTTTAGCGCCATCCCCAATATCATCAGAAATTAATGAGGCTCCTACCTCAATTTTATCACTTAAAGAAGTATGTGCAAAAAAGTTAAATGTTTTAGGAGCTCCAACTGCCCCAACCCATTGTGTTCTGTATAAAGTCCCTACATTTAACATTGCAGGAGTTCCTGTTGCATACGCAGGATTTACCATACTCATATTATACATATAATGGGTATATTCAGGATCTTGCTGCGCAGTTGTATCAATGATGTAGAAAAGAAAACTTATAATTAGTATTATTTTTTTCATTTGAAAATTAAATTAAATAGGAATTATCGATTTAAATAAAGACGACCTTGTAAAGGCGACCTATTATCTTTATTAAAATGGACAACATAAAAATAAACACCATTTGGAGCTACTCCATCAATTATTTTAGAATCAGAATTTTTACCATCCCAATCTGGTTTATTTTTATTGCCTTTAAACATTAAGTTCCCATATCTATTATAAATTTCGAGTGTATAATCGGGATATAAAAAGTCTATATCGGGAATTGAATACGTATCATTTGTTCCGTCACCGTTTGGAGAAAATCCGTCGGGAATAAAAAAGTCCGCATATTCTGTGGTAGAACAATCAGTAAGCGAAACGGTTACTTCAATAGCATTATCAGAGAAACAACTTGTTGTACTTGAGAAGTCAAATCCGTAATAGGTAGCTTTATCTTGAAGCAAAGTTGCATTGGTTAATTGATTTCCGTTATCATGAGCATCATACCAAACTATCGAAGCAGAAGCATTTGTATTATTCGATAAATCGCCAATTGAAGGATTATTTATTCCGCAAAATTCTTGTCCTTTCGGATTTAAAACTGGTGCAGGCGAATCGTTTATTGTAACTACGATTCCACTTGCAGGTGAGACGCATCCGCTAGAAATTGCAGTTTCTCTAACGTAATAATTCCCAGTTACCAATACAAACGACGCTGCCAATGGCGTCGTAGCAGTTGGCGAATTATACCATTTATAAGATGTCCCATTAGGCGCTAAATTAGCAATTGTCATTCTATCTGATTTACAGAACATTTGAGATCCTGCTGTTGGCTGATTCGGTATAGAATTTATTAAAAAATCATCTGATAAGCTTATAGGTGCAATATCACATGTTGTTTCATTATTTGTAATATGGGTAATGGTTACTTTAGTTGAACCTAAATTAAGAAGTAAATTTTGTGGAATTACAAAACTCGCTTTCCCACTTGAAACCACTAAAGTTACTGTTTGAGCTGTCGCCAAATTACTGCCCGAAATAGTATATAAAATTGTAATGTCTTTTAAATTTCCTAACCCTGAAATTGAAACGTGAACAGGCTCATTTAAACAATAATCTTTTACATCAATTATTAAATCAGCTGAAACAGGTAAAGACATAACAACCATATTTGCCGATACGTTTACTGCATTATTACAGCCAATTGCATTTGTAATATCGGTAATTGCAACTAATGTATTTCCGCTCTTAGAAGTCAAATTTGATGGTATTATAAAATTTGCTACTCCGTTTAAAACAGTAATCGAAGCTGCTTGTGCACTTGCATTATTAGCACCTGTTAGCTTATAAACAATCGTATATACACCATTTATGAGACTTGAAATTCCTGTAATTTGCACCAAAGCACTTTTGTTTTGGCAAATTGGATCGATTATTAATTTTGCAGCATCAATCTTAGGAATTGGATGAATCGTTAAATCATCAGATAAATTATTGATTATATTAACACAAGCGCCTTCAGTTTCAAAGGCATTAAATTCGGTAATTTCAATTTTATACTGTCCAACCTTTTGAAAAGAGGCTGCTAACAAAGGAAAAGTTGTCTCGCCATTATTGAAATTTAGCAGTGCTGTATTTGTTTCCGATGATGGACCTGATATTTTATAAGTTACATTATATTGTCCGTTAGGAATTACATTTGCTCCGCTAGTAATCTTTGCCGAATAATTCGCTCTAGGCATATCTGGCTCACATATATCTGAACTAACAACCAGTGTAGCCCCTGTAAGATCAACTCTTTTTTCAATTCGTATTCTTACTTTTGATGTATCAATTTTACAAATTGGATGCGGTGTATTACTAACTGTATAGGTAAAAGTATAAATACCAGCACCGTGAGTTTCATAAATTTTCTGAATATTTATAAAACGATCATTCCTAGTTGTAATCTCTCCAGTATTCTCATTGTCTGTCCATAGCCCATTAGGATCTTCACCTGATAGCTGCTCATTTAAATCCAAATTAGAATAAATGGATAGATCATCACTACTGCATAACAATAAATTAGTAGGACTACCTGCCTCAGGAGCTCTATAAACGGTAACAGAAACTTTTGAAGAAACGGGTCCAGCACAATCCCCAATAGCTGGAATGGAGTAGGTAAACTGATATGTACCAACCCCTAATTCCTTAGGATCAATTTTACTACCTTGAACTGCACTATTTATTGTATTATTATACCATTTACCATTAGACTGTGGACTTAAAAAAGCACCATTAAAAACATGAAATAAATCATATGAAGTAGCATCTGTACATGCCGCTCCAGTAGGTCCTGAAATACCGGCATATCCTCCAATAGCAACTGTTATTGTTGCTGAATTATCAACACAACCAGCTATTCCTGAAACTGTATAAGTAAATCTATAAAATCCACTTTCTCTTATTAACTGAGCATTTAAAATCCCCGTAGCACTATCTAATGCAAGTGAAAAATCATCATCTGTCCAAGTACCACCTGCCGTAGGGTTTCCATCTAATAATCCAAATAAATTTATAGATTGACTCGTAGGATTAGGAATATCACATATACTTGCTTTTGAATCCAAGCCTGCACATTGTCCGAAATTTTTAATAGGTAACAAAAATAAAGAGAATAAAAACAAAAGTAATTTTAGTTTTTCGAAATGTTTTTGGGACATATAGTATTATTAATTTTTTGTTAAAACTACAAAAACAATTCATTAACACAAAAAAAATAAAACTTATTAAACAACAATCACTGAAAAAACAAAAAAGCCTACCCGTTAACAAACAACAACTTAACCTAAAAAAACAGAGCAATTAAAATTAATCTAAGGCTATAATTCATCTGTTAACTGAAATTTAAATTTCAATAATTGACTATCTCTTTCAACTTCTAAACTTATCCATATATCGTCTTCAGATTTCAGCAATCTATTTATTTGTTCTAAAGAAAACTTATAAGCTAAATTTTTATTAATACTAACAATAATATCTCCAGTTCTTAATCCAGATCGTTCTGCAGCAGATTTTTTCCTGATATTTGCAATTTCAAAAACAGGTTTTAACATAAACTTATATCTAAAATCATTACTGGTCTTTTCTGTACTCTCAGCAGCTGAATTTTTCATCACAGGAACTGTTTCTAAATGCACTGTTTCTTGTACCCATTGCAATCCATTATGCTGAATAACGATTCCACTTTTATTATATGTAAAAGGATGGGAGAATTCTTTGTTTTTCTTGAGATACATTTTTTGATCTTTATAATCAAAAACTACTGTAAATCTTCTTAATATCTCACCACCAACTGAACCTATTCTATTAGGAACCATTTTTACATTACGTACGGAACTAGAATCTGGGAAGGCAACAATCGGGTGAATAAAACCGAAGTCGCCAATAGAAAATTTAGGGATCCTAGCTCTCCTTCCTTCAATATCCCCACTAAATCCTTTTCCTAAATAATCTTCAAAATTTTTCACTGGTAATTTAATATTCGGATTTTGAAAAATCCAAAAAGCATCGCTATTACCCGTATCAACAAGCAACTTTGCAGGAATTCCGAGGCTATCGATAACAGCATTTGAATAAAGATAAGGCTTAGCTCTCTCAATTGTGATCGGGATTTTTTTGAATTTTTTTTCCAACCTATTATTATATTTATCAGTAGCTCTATGAACAGTGATTTTTTTAGATTGATAATTTATCTCAATCAAATTATCTTTAAAGAATTGATAACCAATTATTCCATTTACAGGTATACCTATATGTGAGGACAAATTAAACTCCTGATCCAATATAACATATAAAAGGTTATCTGTAGATTTTAAGCCATCTACTTCTAAAGTATTATTGGTAGTCTTTAAACCTTCAATAGATTCTTCGATACCTAAACCTCTAAGTTTTATCTTTTTAATATTAAAAAACCGAAGCTCCTTTTTGTCTTCTAAACTAAAAAGCACGGTATCGTCAACTCCAGAATCTAATAAAAAATTAAGTTCTATACCATTTACTTTAATAGGTATAAAAACCAAATTATTTATTAGTTTAAAAGGAATTGTAACCTTATCTAAATGTTTATCAATAACAAACCCCTGCTGCGAAAATGCAGTAAAGGTGATTATTTGCAAAAAAAACAAAGTAATTTTTCTTTTCATTAAGAGTATTTCTTATAAAAATACTAAAATTTTAGTTAATTAATACAAATTCACAACTACTTATATTGTTTACGTTAAATTCGAAAAAAAACCGCAAATTTGCACTTCAACAATTTAGATCATGCCAGAAATTTCAAACAAAGGCAAAAACATGCCCGAATCACCGATACGAAAACTTGCTCCTTATGCTGATATAGCTAAGAAAAAAGGACATAAAGTGTATCACTTAAACATTGGACAACCTGATATAAAGACACCCGAAGCCGCCATCTCGGCCATAAAAAATATTGATTTAAGTATAATTGAATATAGTCCATCTGCTGGCTACGAAAGTTACAGAAAAAAACTAGCTCAATTTTACAAAAACCAAAATGTAAATGTAGATAAGGAAGATATAATCATCACAACTGGAGGTTCTGAGGCTTTGCTTTTTGCATTAGCAACAATTACTGACCCAGGAGATGAAATTATTATCCCGGAGCCTTTTTATGCTAATTACAATGCTTTTTCGGCATCAACAGGCGCTACAGTAGTTCCTGTTATTTCGAGTATTGAAACCGCTTTTGCACTACCAAGTATTGCTTCATTCGAGAAGCTAATTACACCAAAAACAAAAGCTATATTAATATGCAATCCAGGAAATCCAACTGGATATTTATATTCTGAATCTGAAATTTTGCAACTAGCCGATTTAGTTAAGAAACATGATTTGTATTTAATTGCTGACGAAGTATATCGTGAGTTTACTTATGATGGAGATATTCATTATTCTGTAATGAACTTAAAAGGTATTGAACAAAACGTAATCATGGTAGATTCTGTTTCTAAACGTTACAGTATGTGTGGTGCTAGAATTGGATGTCTAATTTCAAAAAACAAAGAAGTTATTGCTACAGTAATGAAATTTGCTCAAGCCCGATTAAGCCCTCCTACTGTTGAGCAAATTGCTTGTGAGGCAGCTATTGATACACCGCAAAGTTATTTTGACGAAGTAATTTCTGAATACAGAGAACGAAGAGATACCTTAATAACGGAGCTTAATAAAATAGAAGGTGTAATAGTAACTAAACCTAAAGGTGCTTTTTATTGTATTGCTCAATTACCTATTGCTAATGCAGATGATTTTGCACAATGGCTTTTAGAAAGTTACGATTACAATGGAAAAACAGTAATGATTGCTCCTGCTGCAGGATTTTACTCAACTCCAGGTATGGGATTAAACCAAGTACGTATTGCTTACGTTTTAAACAAAGAAGATTTAATTCAGGCAGTTACAGTTTTAAAAGAAGCTCTTTTAGTATATAATGCTAAAAAATAGCAACCATTACAAAAAACAAATAGTTAATAATATGCAAATGGCAACAACGATTATAAGTTGTTGCCATTTCTGTATCAAGTAGATACGCACATACAAATTAATGTTTATCTAAAAACCGTACATTAAATAATACAAACCATAGAAACTGTTTCCCTTTTATTAATTATCTTTACGCACTCAAAAAGATATACCCATTATAATAGTAGTTTTTAATGATAAATAACGAAGATTTTTTAGACGAAATAGGTGACAATCACATCGGATCAAGTGCGCAAAACCCAATTAGAGAAGATGCCTTTGCAATTACTGACGATGAAAAAATTGAAAAAATAAAAAAAGATGTTGAAAGTATTCTGATTACACTTGGAATGGACTTAACAGATGACAGCTTAAAAGGTACTCCAAACAGAGTAGCAAAAATGTTTGTTAAAGAAATTTTTGGAGGACTTAATCCTGTAAGAAAGCCTAAAGCATCTACTTTTGATAATAATTATAAATATGGCGAAATGTTGGTTGAAAAAAACATTACGCTTTATTCTACCTGCGAACACCATTTATTACCAATTATAGGAAGAGCTCATGTTGCTTATATCTCTAACGGAAGAGTAATTGGTCTATCTAAAATGAATAGAATTGTTGAGTATTACTCAAAAAGACCTCAGGTACAAGAGCGCTTAACAATGCAAATCGTTCAAGAATTACAAAGAGCCCTTGGTACTGAAGATGTAGCTTGCGTTATAGATGCAAAGCACCTTTGTGTAAACTCAAGAGGGATTAAAGACATTGAAAGCAGTACTGTAACATCTGAATTTGGTGGTAAATTTAAAGATCCTCAAACAAGAAGAGAATTTTTAGATTACATTAAATTAGAAACTCAATTTTAAATTCGTTTAATTATCAATTCGTTGATATCAAATAAACGATTAAACACATCAACTACAACTAACAATATGCCATTATACAAAAGTCAACATCTAAAAATATACAATTCACTTTCGGGTGAAAAAGAGAATTTCAATCCAATCCATGAAGGAAACGTTGGAATGTATGTTTGTGGACCTACAGTCTATAGTAATGTTCACTTAGGAAATGTTAGAACTTTTATGTCATTTGATGTGATTTTCAGATATTTTTCGCATTTGGACTATAAAGTGCGCTATGTACGAAATATTACTGATGTCGGTCACATTGTAGATGATGTAGATGAAGGCGAGGATAAAATTGCGAAAAAAGCTCGTATAGAGCAATTGGAGCCAATGGAAATCGTTCAGCGTTATACTGTAGATTTTCATGAAATCCTTAAAGCTTTTAATTTTTTACCTCCAAGCATAGAGCCAACTGCAACTGGACATATTATTGAGCAAATCGAAATTGTCAAAAAAATAATTGACACAGGAATTGGTTATGAAGCCAATGGATCAGTTTATTTTGATGTTGTAAAATACAACGAAACCAATAATTACGGTATTTTAAGCGGACGTAATATCGAAGATATGCTAGCTAATACGCGTGATCTTGATGGTCAATCGGACAAAAGAAACCCACAGGATTTTGCTCTTTGGAAAAAAGCAGAACCACAACATATCATGAGATGGCCTTCACCTTGGAGCGATGGTTTCCCTGGTTGGCATCTTGAATGTACTGCAATGAGTACTAAATACCTAGGTAATCATTTTGATATTCACGGAGGTGGAATGGATTTAAAATTCCCACATCATGAATGCGAAATTGCACAAAATGAAGCTTGCACAGGTCAAAGTCCAGTAAATTATTGGATGCACGCCAATATGCTTACTCTAAACGGTAAGAAAATGGCAAAATCTACGGGGAATAACATTTTACCTGGCGAGATTTTAAGCGGAGAAAATACTATTCTGAGCAAACCATTCTCTGCTTCCGTAGCTCGTTTTTTCATGCTACAAGCACATTACCGAAGCATTTTAGATTTTTCGGATGATGCCATTGTTGCTGCCGAAAAAGGATACAAAAGATTAATAGAGGCTCTTGACTCTCTAGATTCTATTGCTACAAGTTCGACTTCATCGATTGATATAGCTAGCTGGAAACAATTATGCTACGACGCCATGAATGACGACTTCAATACTCCAATTTTAATTGCGCAATTATTTGAAGCTGTTCGTTATGTTAATTTATTAAAAGATAATAAAGAAACTATTACTTCTGAGGACTTAAACAACCTTTCAACTTCATTAAAAGCTTTTGTTTTTGATGTTCTAGGCTTAAAAGATGAGAAAGTTTCAGACACTAATAATGATAAATTAGAAGGAGTTGTGACTATGCTAATCGAAATGAGAAATCAAGCAAGAGCTGATAAAAACTTTGCTCTTTCTGATCAAATTAGAGATCAATTAATTGAATTAGGTATTCAATTAAAAGATGGAAAAGATGGAACTTCATTTAGCATATAGTTTTATTAATAAACATTAAAAATGATATTTTAATGTTTTTCCTGAACATTGATTACTAGCAAACTATGTTATCAAAAAAAGTAATATATCCATTTATTTTACTCGTACGGTTTTATCAAAATGCGATATCACCCTTTACTCCTGCCGCTTGCCGTTTTGAACCAACGTGTTCAAGTTACATGATTCAAGCATTGCAAACGCATGGCTTGTTACATGGTGGCTATTTAGGAATCAAACGGATCCTTAGTTGTAATCCTTGGGGAGGAAGTGGTTATGATCCCGTTCCTGAGAAGAAATGCAATCAAAAACATTAACTTTTTATAAAGTATAACTCTATTTTAAATTTTTATTTTTACAACATAAAAATATATTACTACATGATACACGCTTTAAACATTGTTTGGAATCCTTCGGAAGGAATAGATTTAGGTTTTTTTATGATTCGATATTACAGCCTAATGTTCGTAATTGCTTTTGGATTAGGATGGTACATAATGAAACAAATTTTCGAACGTGAAAATGAACCTATTGACAAATTAGACTCTCTATTTATATGGACCGTTTTAGCTACATTGATTGGAGCTCGTTTAGGTCACGTATTATTTTATGACTGGGAATATTACAGAAATCATGTTTTAGAAATCTTCCTACCATTTCGTTTTAGTCCAAATTTTGAATTTACAGGTTACCAAGGTTTAGCTAGTCACGGTGCAGCAATTTCGATTATTATTGCAATGTATTATTACAGCAAAATCATATTAAAACGCCCTTTATTGTGGATTTTAGACAGAGTTGTTATTCCTGTTGCTAGTGGAGCGATATTTGTACGTTTAGGTAACTTCTTTAACTCAGAAATCATCGGAAAAGAAACTGATTCTGTTTTTGGAATTCATTTTTTACATGACACTTTTAGCAAAAACGATGTTATAAACAAAACACAAATCGCAAATCCTAAAGAAGCTTACACTGCAATTGCAACTGATCCAAAATTTGCTGATTTATTAGCACAAGTACCCGTAAAACACCCTACTCAATTATACGAAGGTTTTTGCTATATTTTTGTATTTGCTATTCTTTACTATCTATACTGGAAAACAAATGCAAGCCAAAAACCAGGTTATTTATTTGGTTTATTTTTAGTTCTTTTATTTGTAGTTCGTTTCATAGTCGAATTTGTAAAAGAAAGCCAAGGCGGCATAGAAAGCGAATTAGGCTTATTTTCAACAGGTCAATGGCTAAGTATTCCATTTATAATAGTTGGAGCTTACTTCATGGTTAGAGCTAATAAAAAAGCCTCTGTGAACTAAATAAAACATATTCTATAAAAAAAAACACCCGATACTCTCATGTGAGAATATCGGGTGTTTTTTTTTTGCAGTCTCAGTATTCAGTCTCAGTATTCAGTCTCAGTATTCAGTCTCAGTATTCAGTCTCAGTATTCAGTCTCAGTATTCAGTCCTCAGTTTACAGTCTCAGTTTACAGTCTCAGTTTACAGTAATCTCAGTTTGTGGTAACAGTCTCTGTTTACAGTCTCAGTTTACAGTCTCAGTCTCAGTCTCAGTTTACAGTCACAGTTCTCACAGAAGCAACCTCCCCAATCTTGTCTTTCTAAGGAACGAAGAAACCTTAATTTAGTCACAATAATTAGTTCGCAGTCGCAGTGTCATCCTGAATGAAGCCAAAGGACAGTCTCAGTCTCAGTTTGCAGTCACAGCCCTCAACAGCAAACTCTCTAATCTTGTCTTTCAAAAAAAAACGAAGAAACCCTGATTCTGTCTCTGTAATCAGCATGCAACCGTAGAGTCATACAGAAGTTTCAGCCTCAGTTTGCAGTCACAGTTCTCACAGTAACAACCTCTCCAATCTTGTCTTTCTAAGAAACGAAGAACCCCACATTTAGTCTCAATAATTAGTTTGCAATCACAAAGTCATCCAGAACGTAACTAAAGGGAAGTCACGGTTTACAGTAATCTCAGTTCGCGCATCAATATACACTATAAAAGACAAAACATAAACCAATACTGAGACTGAAAACTAATAACAAAAAAAAATGCATAAAAAAAAGGATTCAATTTTCATTGAATCCTTTTTCTTTAAATAATAATAGAACTATTATTATTCAGCATTTTTATGTCTTTCTTCGATTGAAATTTTATCCGCAGCAGAAATAGAATCTACTAATACTGGAGTTGCAATAAATAAAGAAGAATATGTACCTACAATAATACCAACCAACATAGCGAAGATAAATCCTCTAATTGATTCACCACCAAAAATAAACATGATTAATAATACCACGATCATTGTCAATGAAGTATTGATTGTTCTAGACATTGTTGTATTAATAGAGTCATTTACAATCTGCTCAAAAGAACCTTTTGTTTTTCCTGCTAAAAATTCACGAACCCTGTCAAATACAATTACTGTATCATTCATTGAATATCCAATTACAGTAAGAATCGCTGCAATAAAGTGCTGATCTACCTCCATACCAAATGGCATGAATTTGTAACACAATGAATAAATACCTAATACGAAAATAACATCGTGAGCAATAGCTGCAATCGCACCTAAACTAAATTGCCATTTTCTAAAACTAATCATCAAGTATAAGAATACAATTGCCATTGCACCAAGTACAGCCCAATATGCATTTGTTTTGATATCTTCAGCAACTGCTGGTCCTACTTTTGATGCTTGTACAATACCTAATTTTTTACCTTCATAAGCATTTACAAATTTATCATAAGTTAAACCATCTGAATAGTATTTTTTCAAATTATCAAACAATAATTTATTTACTTCTTCGTCAGCTTTAATACCGTGCTCTTCAACTTTATATTTAGTTGTAATTTTTAATTGGTTGTCTTTACCAAAAACTTTTGCTTCAGCACTACCAAAAACTACAGCCAATTCATCTTTAACAACTTCTGCTTGTACAGGTTTCTCAAAACGAATTTGGAATGTTCTTCCTCCAACGAAATCCACACCTTGATCCAGTCCGTTTATACACAATGATGTAATACTAACTACTACAACTACACTTGAGAATAGGTAAGTCCATTTTTTAACTCCTAAGAAATCAAAATGGAAGTTATTAAACATGTTTTTAGAGAAATTAGTTACGAATGTTAAATCATTCTTTTTACTAATGTTTCTATCAATAAATATTCTAGCTATGAAGATAGAAGTAAATAAAGAGGTAATAATACCAATTAACAAAGTAGTAGCAAAACCTTTAATTGGCCCTGAACCGAATATAAACAATACAGCTCCAGTTAAAATATGCGTAACGTTTGCATCTGTAATAGATGACATCGCACCTCTCCAGCTATATGAAGTTTTAATTGCCTCGTCAAGTGTTTTACCTGCTCTCAATTCTTCTTTAGCTCTTTCATATATAATAATATTCGCATCTACAGCAGTTCCCATAGTTAATACGATACCAGCAATACCAGGTAATGTAAGAACCGCTCCTAAACTTGCTAAAATTCCGAATAAGAAAAGTAAGTTAACTGCCAATGCAAGATTAGCATACCAACCTGCTTTACCATAATAGATCATCATCCAAAGAGATACTAAAAGTAAACCTACGATAGCTGAAGTTGTTCCATTATCAATAGCTTCTTGACCAAGGGATGGCCCTACAACTTCTGATTGAACGATATCAGCAGCAGCAGGTAATTTACCAGCTCTTAATACGTTTGCTAAATCTTTAGTTTCTGTAACATCAAACACACCTGAAATCTCAGATCTTCCTCCTGAAATTGGACCACTAGAAACTCCTGGAGCAGAATAAACGATATCATCAAGAACAATTGCTATATTACTTTTTTGAGTATAAGCTCTTCCTGTTAATTCTTCCCAAGCTCTTGCACCTTGACTGTTCATCTGCATAGATACAGCTGGTTTACCCATTTGGTCAAAAGTATCTTTTGCATCAGTTACAACACCACCGCTCATTGCAGCAACGTTATCTCTATTTCCTTTTAAAGCATATAATTCAACAGCTTCAATTTCTTTTCCTTTTGCATCTTTAACATCTGTTGGTTTTCCCCAAACAAATTTTGCGTAACGTTGATCCGCAGCCAACAATACTCTAATATCTGGTCTTTTTAAATAACCATTTACAGTTGCAGTATCTTTTGGTGAGAAAAGACCTAAAACTGGTCCACCACCTTGACCTATAATTTTATCAAATAAAGGATTATTTCCTTTTTTTGTAGCAAGTGAATCTTTACCACCTGTAAGTAAATCATTCAATGAATCTTTAACTACAGCTTTAGTTTCAACTTTATTGATTTCGGTTTTCTTTAAAGCTTCGTTAGCAGCTACTAAGAAATTACCCATTTCTTCAATTTTGTATGTTTCCCAAAACTCTAATTGAGCAGTACTTTGCAATAATTTCTTGATTCTATCAACATCTTTTGCACCTGGAAGTTCAACAAGAATTCTTCCTGTTTCTCCAATTTTTTGAATATTTGGTTGCGTTACACCAAATTTATCGATACGTTTTCTTAGTACTCCAAAAGCACTATCTACTGACTCATCAACTTTTCTTTTGATTACTTTTTTAACTTGAGCATCGCTCATTTGGAAATCAATTCCACCTTCACCTTGCAAACTTCTGTTAGCAAAAATATCTGGAGAAGCTAGTTTTACTGTTCCATTTGAATTTGCTTCAAATGCTTCAAAAAACGCATCTAAATACGTTTGATTTCCTTTTTGATTTGCAGTTGCATCTGCTAATGACTTATTAAAAACTGGATTTTTAGAATTATTAGCCAATCCTTTCAAAACATCTTTTACAGAGATTTGAAGAATAACATTTATTCCTCCTTCTAAGTCAAGACCTTTATTGATTTGCTTGTCTTTTACCTCGTTAAAAGTAAAACTAGTAAATCCTAAATTGAAAACTTTTTCTTTACCAATAGAATCCAAATATTTAATTTCTTTATCAGGATCGTTTCCTGCGAAAGATTTCGCATCACTTTTTACCTTATCAGCGACAAAAGTGAAAGAAAGTTGGTAAATACTTACCAATGCAAATAGAATTGCGAAAAATTTAATAAGTCCTTTATTCTGCATTATTACTAAAAATTAATTATGTTTTATAGTTTGTTTTGTTTTAAATCATACAATATCAAGCCGTTGAGCAAGTTCTCATACTTAAAATGAGGCAATCATGGATTACATCATTTTTTTTAACCCGAGCAAATATATAATTAACGAAAAGATTAACCAATTTATTTATTAATTAATCTCAAAAAAAAGACTGCAAAAGTGCAGTCTTCTCCTATTTACTCGTAAATCTTATACTAAAATCGACTTTAAAGCGTCATTCATTCCTCTAACTGCATCCGCGCTTTTAGCAAATAATGCTTTTTCTTGGTCATCCAATTTGATGTCTAAGATTTCTTCTACACCATTTTTACCAATAATACATGGTACACCAATACAAATATCATTTTGCCCGTATTCGCCTTCAACAAAAACAGAACATGCTATCATTTTCTTTTGATCATTTAAAATACTATCAACTAAATACGCTACAGAAGCTCCTGGCGCATACCAAGCAGACGTACCTAAAAGTCCAGTAAGCGTAGCTCCACCTACCATAGTATCAGCTGCTACTTTTTGCAAAACTTCTTCAGAAAGAAATTCCGTAACAGGAATACCATTATACGAAGCTAAACGTGTTAACGGAATCATAGTTGTATCTCCATGACCTCCAATTACCATAGCAGAAATATCATTAGCTGGTTTATCTAATGCCAAAGATAAATAGGTTCTAAAACGAGAACTATCAAGCGCTCCTCCCATACCAATTATTCTGTTTTTTGGCAACCCTGTTGATTTCAATGCCAAATATGTCATCGTATCCATAGGATTTGAAACGACCACAATTATTGTATTTGGCGAATGTTTCAATACATTTTCAGCAACTGTTTTCACAATTCCCGCATTGATACCAATTAATTCTTCGCGTGTCATTCCAGGTTTTCTAGGAATTCCAGATGTAATTACTACTACATCACTACCAGCTGTTTTAGAATAATCATTTGTTACCCCTGATACTTTGGTATTAAAACCAGTATTTGTAGCACATTGCATAATATCCAAAGCTTTACCTTCTGCAAAACCTTCTTTGATATCCAATAATACTACTTCACTTGCAATTCCTCTATAAGAAATAACGTCTGCACAAGTGGCACCAACGTTTCCTGCTCCTACAATGGTAACTTTCATATTTTAAAATTTATTCGGTTATTAGTTATTTTTTGTTAATCGTTTTTTTTTTGCTAATCATTAATTTGCTTAGTAATTAGTAAAAAGCAAATGACATCGAAACAAATATAAATAATTAAACTTTTTTAAGCATCAATTTTAGCATAAACTGCATTCTTCTCGATAAATTCTCTACGTGGTGGAACCTCATCCCCCATTAACATAGAGAAAACTCTATCTGCCTCTGCTAAACTATCAATATTCACTTGACGCAAAGTTCTGAAATTTGGATCCATTGTAGTTTCCCACAATTGCTCTGCATTCATCTCCCCAAGACCTTTATAACGTTGAATTCCTGCGCTTCCACCCATTCTTTCATTAGCCTGATCACGTTGAACATCATTCCAAGCATATTCTTTTTTATTTCCTTTTTTAACCAAATATAAAGGTGGAGCAGCTATATATACGTGCCCTTCCTCTATTAGTTCTTTCATAAAACGGAAGAAGAATGTTAATATTAATGTAGAAATGTGACTACCATCGACATCGGCATCACACATAATAATTACTTTATGGTAACGAAGCTTCTCTAAATTTAACGCTTTACTATCTTCAGCAGTACCAACTGTTACTCCTAAAGCTGTAAAAATATTACGAATCTCTTCGTTTTCGAATACTTTGTGGTGCATTGCTTTTTCAACATTCAAAATCTTACCACGCAATGGCAAAATCGCTTGAAATGCACGGTCACGTCCTTGTTTTGCAGTTCCACCCGCCGAATCTCCCTCGACAAGATATACTTCGCAACGTGCAGGATCTTGCTCTGAACAATCAGATAATTTACCTGGTAATCCACCTCCACCCATTACGGTTTTACGTTGTACCATTTCACGTGCTTTCTTAGCAGCGTGACGTGCCTGAGCAGCAAGGATTACTTTTTGAACAATGATTCTAGCGTCATTTGGGTTTTCTTCCAAATAATTCTCAATCATCTCACTCACAGCCTGACTTACTGGCGAAACAACTTCTCTATTTCCTAGTTTAGTTTTCGTTTGCCCTTCAAATTGTGGCTCAGATACTTTTACTGAAATAATTGCTGTAAGTCCTTCACGGAAGTCATCTCCTGAAATATCGAATTTTAATTTATCCAACATCCCTGAAGTATCTGCATATTTCTTTAACGACCTGGTTAATCCAGTTCTAAAACCTTGCAGGTGCGTACCTCCTTCGTGTGTATTAATATTATTTACATAAGAAAAAATATTCTCAGTATAACTTGTATTATAAATCAAAGCTACTTCTACAGGAATTTCACCTTTATCATGATCCATAGAAATAACATGAGAAATAATTGGCTCACGGTTTCCATCTAGATAACGAATATATTCTTTTAGACCTTCATCAGAATGAAACACTTCCTGAATAAAGTTACCATCTTTATCAACTTCTCTCTTATCTGTAAACGTAATAGTTATCCCTTTATTCAAGTAAGACAACTCACGCATACGAGCAGACAAAGTATCATAAGAAAACTCTGTAGTTTGTGTAAAAATAGTATCATCTGGATAAAACGTTTGGCGCGTACCTCTTTTATCTGTTTCACCAACTTGCTTGACAGGATATAACGCTTTACCTCTTTCGTATTCTTGCTCGTAAATTTTCCCATCTTTAAAAACGGTTGACTTCATGTGAACCGATAGTGCATTTACTACCGAAACCCCCACTCCGTGTAAACCTCCGGAAACTTTATACGAATCTTTATCAAATTTACCTCCAGCACCAATTTTGGTCATTACAACCTCTAATGCTGAAACTCCTTCTTTTTTATGTAAATCTACTGGAATACCACGACCATTATCTTCTACAGTTACAGATCCATCTTCGTTTATTGCTACCGTAATAGTATCACAATATCCTCCCATGGCCTCATCGATAGAGTTATCCACAACTTCATAAACCAAATGATGCAGTCCTCGAACACCCACATCTCCAATATACATCGATGGACGCATTCTTACGTGCTCCATTCCTTCTAATGCCTGAATACTATCTGCTGAATAATTGTTCTTCTTGATTTCTTCGCTCATATAATTTATTCTAAAAAATGTAATATTTGTCTAACACGCAAATATATAAAAACGCAATTATATATCCGTTAAAATACCATCTAAAGCATTTAAGTTATCAACATATTATTAAGAAATCCTGTTTTTTATAGCATAAAAAACAAAATCTCTAACTATTATAAATAACAAAATTCCAAAACGAACATTTACAATGCTGTTTTGAAATTTTGCTAATTGACTTACTTAATTATTTTTAACTCAAAATGAAACTCATTTTATTAAACTACAACTCCCGATTTAGCAATTTCTGTATCTGCTTTTACGTGAGCTGCATTTGCTCTTCCACTTGGATCTTGGTTTTCTTGCCATTTTGGAATCCATTTTCTAACCGTTTGCGCTGCGCTAACTTGTGGATAGTATTTATGAAATATTGATCTGTAAAAATAAGCTTCTTTTGTAGTTGGCGAGTTATAAGGAAACTCCGTTGTTGCTCCAGCTAATTGTTCATCTGTAACATTCGAAGAACAATATTCAATTAACTTATCAATCCAATTGTAACCTACTCCGTCCGAGAACTGCTCTTTTTGCCTCCACAATACTTCTGCTGGCAAATACGGATCATCTGGGGTATCAAAAGCTTTTCTTAATATATATTTTTCGCTCCCTTCATATGTTTTAGGCTGTTTTTCTTCGGGTTTAATACGAACTGCCACATCTAAGAAAGCTTTGTCTAAAAACGGGACTCTAGCCTCTAATCCATGAGCCATTGTTGACTTATCTGCTCTTAACAAATCGGCAGTGAATAATTTCTGAACTCTTTCAATTGTTTCTTTTTGAAATTCTTCTGCAGATGGCGCATTTCTAAAGTACAAATACCCTCCAAATATTTCATCTGCACCTTCTCCAGAAAGCACTACTTTTATTCCCAAATCAGCAATTGCCTTTGACAGGAAATACATTGGGGTACTTGCACGAACTGATGTTACATCATAGGTTTCTAAATGCCAAATTAGTTTATCAAGAATTTCAATTCCTTGCTCTATTGTAAAATGTATTTCATGGTGCTCTGTTCCTAAGAAATCTGCCACTTTCTTAGCTGCTTTTGCATCTGGCGCATCTGCATCTAACCCAATAGAAAACGAATGTAATTTCTCTCCTCGTTCTGCTAATAATCTAGCTGCTATTGCCGAAGTTAAAGACGAATCTAATCCCCCTGAGAGCAATACTCCAATTGGCACATCACTCATTAAACGCTTACGAGTTGCTTCTGTCAAAGTTTCTCGAATCAGTTCTAAATCTAAGTTCTGATCTGCATTTAAATAATCTTCATATTCAGGTTGGTAATATTTTACAAAACCAGTTTTTGGTGTGTAATAATGTCCCGGAGGAAATGTTGAGAATGACTTGCATTGATCTGCGATAGGCTTCATTTCTGACGAAAAATAAATTCTCCCTCTTTCATCCAAACCATAATACAAAGGTTTTACCCCCAATGGATCTCTTCCTGCAATAAAATCATCTCCATCAATTACAACAAAAGCCCAATCTCCATCGAGCATATTGCAAAAATCATAACCAAACTCTTCGTATAAATGAACAATTACTTCTGAATCTGATTTTGTTCTAAAAGTATGTGCTTTTAAAATCCCATCACGTAATTCTTGATGATTGTATATTTCGCCATTATGAATCATCCAAGCAGAGGATGTTCCTTGAATAGGTTGTTTTCCCGAATGCAGATCTATAATCGACAAACGTTCATGACTCATAATATGCCCCTTTTCCATTAGATGCAAATCACTTTCATCTGGACCACGATGTGACATTCTCTTAGAAAGTTCTTTTACAAGTTGCGGGTCTTTTCCTTTTCCAATAATGGCTAATATTCCACACATAACTATATCTTTTTAATACTTTAAAAATTTCACTGTAACAAATATGGCTAAAATTTATCTTTTAACCACTAAATCATCAGTTTTTACTTAAAAAAAATCAAAGAAAACGTCCTCGAATAATTGAGAGCGCTTTCTTTGATATGATTTTGTTTCCTTTATGCTTTAACATATGCATCATCATGAACACTAGCAACTGCTCTTCCAGATGGGTCATTCATGTTTTTGAAAGCTTCATCCCACTCCAAAGCTATTTTTGTACTACAAGCTACACTTGCTTCTTGAGGTACACATAAGGCTGCAGCATCACTTGGGAAGTGTTCTGTAAAAATAGAACGATAGTAATATTCTTCTTTAGAGGTAGGTGTCTGTAAAGGGAATTTATATTTTGCATTTGCTAATTGCTCATCCGAAACTTCTTTTGCTACTACTTCTTTTAAAGTATCAATCCAGCTATATCCTACTCCATCAGAAAACTGCTCTTTTTGTCTCCAAGCTACACTTTCTGGAAGCATATCTTCAAAAGCTTTACGAACTACCCATTTTTCCATCGGATGTTCTTTGTTGATCATTTTGTCTTGTGGGTTGATGCGCATGGCAACATCCATAAATTCTTTATCCAAGAACGGCACACGTCCTTCAATTCCCCAAGCCGCTAAACTTTTGTTTGCACGCAAACAATCATACATATGCAATTTACTTAACTTACGAACGTTTTCTTCGTGGAATTCTTTTGCATTTGGTGCTTTATGGAAATATAAATATCCTCCAAATAATTCATCAGCTCCTTCTCCCGACAATACCATTTTAATTCCCATTGACTTAATAACTCTCGCCATTAACCACATTGGTGTTGATGCTCTAACTGTTGTTACATCATACGTTTCTAGGTTATAAATTACATCACGTACAGCATCTAATCCTTCTTGGATTGTGAATTTAATTTCGTGGTGAATTGTTCCGATATGTTTTGCTACAATTTGTGCAGCAGCTAAATCTGGTGAACCATCTAATCCTACTGAAAAAGAGTGCAATTGTGGATACCAAGCATCTGTTGTGTCATCTGACTCTATACGCTTTTGCGCATATTTTTTGGCTACAGCCGAAGTAATAGAAGAATCTAAACCTCCTGAAAGTAAAACTCCGTAAGGCACATCACTCATTAATTGTCTATGAACAGCTGCTTCAAGCGCTTTTTTAATTTCTGGAATACTTGTTTCGTTATCCTTTACAGCATCATACTCCATCCAGTCTCTTTTGTACCATTGTACAAATTCACCATCTTTACTCGTCATATAATGTCCTGGAGGAAATAACTCGATTTTTGTACAATACCCTTCTAAAGCTTTCAATTCTGAAGCTACATAAAAAGTTCCGTCTTGATCCCAGCCGATATATAACGGAATGATTCCCATGTGATCACGAGCAATAAAATACTCATCTTTTTCTACATCATATATTGCAAATCCGAAAATACCATTCATTTCATCAATAAAATGAGGTCCTTTTTCTTTATAAAGTGCCAAGATAACTTCACAATCACTTTCTGTTTGAAAGTTATATTTCCCTTCAAATTGTTTGCGTAATTCTCTGTGGTTGTATATTTCACCATTTGCAGCTAGAACTAATTTCTTATCTTCTGTAAACAATGGTTGTTTTCCTGAAGCTGGATCTACAATTGCCAAACGTTCATGTGATAAGATTGCTTTATCATTGCTATAAATTCCGCTCCAATCTGGTCCACGGTGGCGAATGATTTTAGACATTTCTAATACTTGAGGTCTTAAGGTTTCTGCTTTTTGTTTTAAATCAAAGGCACATACTATTCCACACATAACTATATATTTTAATATTTTTTATTCATTTTGATAAGGCAAATTTGCGATAACAGTTACAAATACAAAACACAAATAGCCATTTCAGTTATAAACTATAACTAAAAACAAGAATTTACTACAAAAACAAAACATTTAAGAAGCGAAAAACAGCTTTGTAGTTATAATTTTAAATTCTTTACTTAATTCTGGTTGAAATTTGAAAGAGAAGATTCTTTTAACAAACACTTTCGATAGTATAATGTGTTTTATTGATTTCAAATTTAAAACCAACCTTATTCCCTATTAAGTGGGTTCCTAACGGAGATTGAGGCGAAAGAGCAATTACATTAATTCCGTCGATAGTTATTTTAGGCAAAGCTACACTCAAGTACAAGTAAATCCCGTTTGCTTGAACTAAACTCCCAAGAATAATAGTCGATGAAATAAACTCGGGGTCTATTCTATCCAAAATTGTCTTTTGAACAATTGATTCTTTTAATTTAGTAGTTAGTTTTTCCTGTTCAATATGCATCATCGATAGCGCCGTTTCGTGCTTATCTCCTGCTGAACCCTTGGCATCATTTTTAGAATCTTCTGTCAATGCCGAAATCATGTCTTTAAAAACATCTATTCGATCCTGAACCATTTGTAAATAATAGGTATGTATTTTTTGCTTGAAAGTCATTTTTTTAGATTCTGAGGTTCTGATATTTTTTAACGCTAAATGCGTAAATATTTATACAAAGGTCGCAAATTAATATATTTAAAAAAACTTAGCCTTGTATTCAAGAATAAAATAAATTCATTCCTAAATACAAGGCTAAAATTAGTTGCAAAACTTGCGTAAATCTTTGCTGTTAAGTCTCCTTAAAAATCAAATTTATAATTAGCTCCAGCCATAATCTGAAAACCTTGAACTGGGTAATTCAACCATCTTTGGTAAGCCTGATTCGTAATATTATTTGCTTTTAAATAGAAAGTTAATCTTTCGCTGTATTTATATCCTACATGCGCATTTAAGTCAAAATAGCTTTTTAATGTAATCGGACTTGCATCAATACCTAAGCTAGTATTTACCTGCTCATCTTTTCTTTCTCCTACATAAAACAAATTAACTCCTGCATACCATTGCTTAGTAACATTAAAATCTAAGCTTGTGCTTAATTTCATAGTCGGTAAATTCCAAGCTTCTCTTTGGTAGTCATTACTGTAACTATTAAAAGTTCCGTTAATTCCAAAAGAAACATTTTCTGAGAAATCGGCTTTCAATTCTCCGTAGAAACGCATGGTTGTCATATCATCATATACAACTTGAAAAGAATTACCAAATGCGTAATTTTCATTAGCTACGTCTTCTGTAAAATTATTGCTCTTAAACAATGCCTTATTTCTTTCATTTACATACGTTCCTTGAACTTTATAGCTTATATTATTTGCTAATTTCCCTTTTAAACCTGCAAAAATATCAAACTGTTTATCGGTTGGATTAATATTTAATGTTGGTGATAAGAACGGATTTTGATCTACAAAATCCATGTATGTGTTTTGTTCTAAATTTCCTTCTGCTCCAGCATAAAAAATCATTAGATCTCCAACTACTTTATAAGAAGCAGTAACATTTGGATATACTAAAATTTTGCTATTACTGTTCTCATTATCCAAACTATAGAATAATTTAGCTCCTAAATTCAAAGTCCAATCATCTTGTTGCATTACAAAGCTTGGTGATAATCCGAAGTTTGTAAAACCATATTTTATAGGTGTCAAATTTGTCTTTTCATAATTATTCTCAAAACTTCCACCAACATAATCTACAATTACATCTGTATTTATAGACTGATCCATGATCTCTACTTTAAAAGATGGTTTTATGTAAAATCTATTTTCTGAAGATTTTAAACCATCTGAAAAATGACTAAATTTCATACTTGCTTTAGTAAAAATTCCATCACTAAAATCAATATTCCCACCAAGATTTATACCGTTATACGAATGCTTTGGACTAATTCCACTAATTAACATGCCGCGATCTTGTGGAGTTAGCGTCGAACCAAAATCTACTGGCAAACCATACCAGTTATAAATCTGATTTTGATATCCTAAATCAATACTCCAAGACATGTCTCTATTTTTCACTCCGTAAATTACATCCAATGAGGTATCATAAAATTTATCGTTAAGATCAATGCCTTTGATTCCTCCTTGTGAAGATTGATGCTTGAACATTCCTGCCACGTAATCATTGTTTCCTAATTCTTGCGCTACAAATAATTCAGCATTTAAATTACCATAATTACCAACTCCTACGGTTGCGTAATTTGTAAATAAATGCTCTTTTTTAGCTTTATCAACACCTTGCGCGTTTCCTTTAGAAGGAGTAAAAGTTGAGGCTACCGGAAAAGAAAAAATCGTGTATTTAATCGTTTCTTTAGGCGCATTACCTTCATCGTTTAATGATGGAATTTCTTTTACTTTAAAAGCATCTGAGATTGTAGGCGAATAGGCTTTTACCACATTTACTTCTTCAGTACCAATTGTTTCTTCTTTCTTTTTTGTTTCGTCTTTTTTTTGTGCTAAAGTCAACTGAGACGTTAGTAGTAAAAGAAAAGCGATATGTTTATTTTGGAAATTGATTTTCATATTTATCATTTTTGAGAAAATAGAAAAAAGAGGATGGAAAATAGATTTCAATATCTCTTCTCTTTATTCTATATTCTTTGTTCTATTTTCTACTTTGTAATCGATGAATTAGTTTTAGACTCTTCTGCTTTTATAGCGCTTAATTCTTTTTCAGCTTCAGAAACTACGTCTGGATAAGCTGTGAAATTCTGAATTACATTTTCTAAAATATAAGTCGCCTGATAACTATCTTTTAAACCATAGAAATTTTTCGCCATTAACACTAATCCTTTTGCTCCGAAATATTTAAATGCTGAATAATTTTTTGCTAATTTTTGTACCGCAGCATTTGAAGCCTCGTACTTATTTTCTTTATTTTTAAAGTAAGCATCATAATAAAGTGCTTCGGCAGCCAACTCTCCTTTAGATGTGGTAGCTAACTTTGCATAAGCTGTTTTAGCTTTATCTTCATCACCTGATTTAATCGCCGCCCTTGCTACAATAATTTGCGCATCACTTTTTACGTTTTCATCTGTCTTAGGATTTTGCAATACTTTCTCTGCATAAACAACTGAATTATTATAATCATTTTTATCATAATAACATTTCATCAAGTTTGCTTGTGCAAATGTTTTATTCTGATAAGAATCACCCTCATTTTCTAAACGAGATAAAACAGGAATCGCTTTATCACAATCTTTAGCTTTCAAGAATATCTGAGCCAATCGCAGTAATGATTGTTCAGTATATTCGCTACGAGGTTGCTCAATTACATACTGATAATTAGGAATCGATTTATTTTCTGAACCTTCCGCAGTATATGCTTGTGCCAATTTAAAGTTTGCTTCTAACGCGTGTATTCCTTTTGGAAATTTACTTACATAACCACTCAATCCTACGATAGCTTGTTTATTATTATTTTGCTCAAATTGTTTGATTGCTCCTTCAAAAGTATCATTATCTAAATCAGCATCTGTAACAGCAACAAAGTCTAAAGTACGTACCCAAGTAGCATATTCATCTACTTTTCCATTATCTACATAAATTAATCTAGCTGTAGAAACTGCTTCTAGAGCCTCTGGAGTTCTAGGGAAATCCGCAACTACTTTTTTAAATTTCGCCAAAGCCAATTGATCTCTGTCTGAGTTATAATAAATTAATCCTTCACGTAAAATAGCCTTTGCAGTAAAAGCTCCGTTTTTAAACTCAGTTACCAATTGATCATACATTTTGATTGCCTGTTCTTGTTTTTTTACAGCAACATAAGTATTTGCTAATTCGAACATAGCGTCATCACGATATTCTGATTTTTTGTACATCTGAAGAAATCCATTTAGTTCTTCGATTTTTTTGTCATTTTTATTCATAAAACCGTAACAAATGGCTTTTTGATAATAGGCATAATCTGCATCAACCCCTCTAAAACTCATCACTTTTGTGTAAGCTTCTAAAGCCGAAGAATATTTAGAAGTAACAAATCGACAATCGGCTAATCTTAAATAAGAATCATGTAATCTAGAAGCATCGTCTTTTGAATTGTCAATTTGAGCCTGAAATGAATTGGCTGCATTGTCATATTCTTTTAGTTTAAAATAGGTATAAGCAATATTATAATTCACATTTTTAAACTCCGGTGTTGCTTTGGCAGCTGTCATACCTGCAAATTGCTTATAACTGATTAAAGCATTTTTAAAATCATCATTAAGATACTCCGTTTCTCCTTTCCAAAAAGTAGCGCGAGCTGTAAACTCAGGGCTTTTTTGTTCGTTAAGAGATTTTACAAACATCTTATAAGCGTCTTGATAATTATTATCATTATATAGTTCTAAACCTCTATAAAAAAGCACTTTTTGATATGCCAGTCTATTTTCTGGAGATCTATTTTTTTCTAACAAAGTCAAAGCTTCACTGTAGTTCTTAGATGAGATATAAGAATCTATCAATAATTTCTCTACTTCTGATTTACTCGAATTGTTTGGGTATTTCTTTAAAAAATCAAGTAATACAACTGGCACATTTTGATATGAATTTCCAATCTCATAACTCAGCTTTGCATAATTTAAACTTGCATCTTCTTGAATTGCCTTATCAAAATCCATTTCGGATGCATTCTTAAATGCATTTAAAGCCTGTTGTTTTTTATTTGTATTTAAATAACTCTGACCTAAATGATAATACGCATTTTGAGCTACAAAGTCTTTTCCTTCTATAATTTTATTGAATTGCGAAATCGCATTTTCATAATCTTTTTGTTGGTAGTAAGCGTATCCTAATTGGTAGAAGTCGGTATTACTCCACTTTCCTTTTTTACCATTATATTGTACTAAATACGGAATTGCTTTATCATACATTTTTAAATTAAAATAGCTTTCTCCGATAATTTTATTCAGTTCAGACTTTTCAATTTCATTTGATTTCGGCATTGCCTTTTGCCCCAAATCAATTGCTTTTTGGAAATTTCCTAATTTAAAATTCATATCAGCTTGATAATACGAAAGTTTCTCTTTGTATTTTTCTTCGCCCGAAACTTCATCAAAATATTTGGTTGCTTCTTTATAATCATCGCCTTCATAAGCCATAAATCCTAAATAGTATTTGGCTTGAGAACCATATTCCGGAGAATTCACCACTTTATTAAAATAGGTTGTAGCTTCTTTTTTCTTTTTAGAATTGAAATAGCTATATCCTTTTTGGAAGTTGAATTTATCCAAATCTCTTTTACTCATATAGCTTTCATCTACACGATCAAACCATTGTAATGCTTTTGGATAATTTGCTTTATCAAAAAAATAATGAGCTACTTCTATGTACGCTTGATTTTGTTTGGTGCTTATTGGATAATCCTCTACAAAACGCTCCATAAGTTCATCAGCATTTGGCTGATTTGTTCTAATAGCACAATTAGCAATGTAATAAGCACAATCAGCCTTTACTTCTTCTTTCGTCTCTTTTTCTTTTACTTTTTCAAAAATAACCTGAGCCGACGCGTATTGTTTGTCATTATATAAAGAAACTGCTTTGTCGAAATCCTTTAATTCGTAGGTATAAATAGCCGACTTTTGTGCCGAAACCTTAATCGATAAAAGAAAAACTAGTATAAAAATTAACCGTGAAAGTTTGCGCATTGTATTTATAATTTAATTTTCAAATGTATCATTTTCTACTGGGTATAACGAATTGGTTTTGGTATTTATTATAAACAAAACCACAACTAACATCATTTAACACTCTTATAAAACCCAACATCCACACACTTATTGTCTTAAATAACGTCATATAAAGGACTATTTCCTTAAATGAGGAAATTTTATTTTGAATACAGCAGTTAACTTATTACTTTTACCATTCAAATCAATTTTATCATGTCACAAACCGTACTGTCTCTTAAAGATGTAGCCATTTATCAAGAAGGAAAAAATATTTTATCTCATGTAAATTTAGAAGTAAAACATGGAGAGTTTATTTATATCATCGGAAAAACAGGTTCTGGAAAAAGTAGTTTCATGAAAACTTTATATGGTGATTTACCATTAACTGAAGGTGAAGGTCATATTGTTGATTTTGATTTGGCTACCCTAAAAGAAAATGATATTCCGTATTTGAGACGTAAAATCGGAATCGTATTTCAAGATTTCAAATTGCTTCCGGACAGAACGATCAATGACAATATGCTTTTTGTTCTAAAGGCAACTGGATGGACAGACAAAGAAGGAATGGAACGTAAAATTGATGAAGTTCTTGATAAAGTTGGAATGAAAGATTTTACTCAAAAAATGCCTCATCAACTTTCTGGTGGTGAACAACAACGTGTTGCAATTGCAAGAGCTTTGCTAAATGACCCAGAATTTATACTTGCCGATGAACCTACTGGAAACTTAGATCCACAAACAAGCTCTGAAGTTCTTGAAGTTTTAAGAAACATCAATGCACTTGGAAAAACTATCATTATGGCTACACATGATTATGCGTTATTAATGAAATTCCCTTCGAAAACATTAAAATGTGAAGACGCTAGAATTTTTGAAGTAGTTCAGAGAACAGTGTAATTCACTTTTAAATTATTTCTCAAAAACTAAAATATCTTGAAAATCTATTAGGGCTTTATCCCCCCTTTTAGACCAGTTTCCGTATATTTTATTTTTCACCGTCAGTTTACTTGTCTCAATCATTTGATTAATATAAATTTCATTAAAGGCAATATTAGCAGAAGGAACTTTTTCATTCATCAATCTATAATTTTCTTTATTGAAAGGAAAACTAAATGATCTACGTTCGTTTGAAATTTCAGCTTCAATCTCATTATCATATAGAAAAAAAGTGGAAAGACATTTACCTCCAGGCTTTAGTACTCTATAAATTTCATTAAGGTAATTTTGAACTTCTAATGGTTGCATATGTGTGAAAACAGAAAATAAAAAAACTGTTTCAAAGGAATTATCTTCATAAGGGAACACAAAATTTTCTGCTTTTTGATTTGTCAAACTATACAAATCATTATTTAGCGGAATATGCTGAAAATTGAAATTAGGAAAGTTGCTTGTGATATTATTTTTACACCAATTAATTCCTTTTTTAACTAAATCAAATCCCTCATATTTACTATCAGCTAATAAGTAACTAGTAAGAGGAACTGCTACTCTACCAATTCCACAACCAACATCCAAAACGGAATGATTGGGTTTTAATGCTGCATACTCTTCTAGAAGTCTAAGATGATGCCTACCTTGTTCTACAAAATCTCCTGAACCAATAAAAACATCCCCTTTATTGGGAACCATCTTATTTTTACGACCGCTTATTGAATTAAAAACATCAACGGGTGAATAATATATTTTGCGTACAAGAAGTCTTGATTTTGGGGAAATAAAATAATAAACAGATCTTAAATTCATTTTATAATGTTTTACTCTTTGAACAAAATTGACATCATTTTTATCAATAGAGAGATTCTTATAATAAAAAGTATTTTCTTTACAAATATATTTTAAAAAACGCAATTAATGCTTTCAATTCTAATTCCTGTTTATAATTATAATGTTTCTTCTCTAGTTGAAGCACTACATAAACAATGCTTAGAATCTAAAATAGAATTTGAGATTATTTGTCAGGATGATGGGTCGAATTCTACATTGAACACATACAATGAAAAAATAAATTTACTGAAAAATTGTTTATTTATCTCTTTAGATAAAAATATTGGATTAAGCGCAAACAGAAATCTCCTTGCCTCAAAAGCTAAATACTCTATTTTTCTTTATATAGATGGTGATTCAGTAGTCGTTAATAAAAACTACATCCAAAATTACTTAGATAGTATTAAAAATGCTGACATCATTTATGGAGGTAGAATTCATCCAAAAACAGTTAATTCTCCTAAACAAATATTGCGTTGGAAATATGGAAGAATTATCGAAGACAAAACGGCATCACAGAGAATTACAAATCCATACAAAACAGTATTATTCAATAATACATTAATTAAAAAAGATCACTTTAATCAAATAAAATTCAATTCATACCTAACAAAATATGGTCATGAGGATACCTTGTTTGCTTATGAAGTTAGTAAGTTTAATTTTAGAGTAAAACATATAGATAACGCCATCGAACATGGAGATATCGACGAAAGTTCAGTTTTTATTTTAAAGGTAAAGAATAGTCTCAACAATCTTATACTATTGGATCAACAAAATAAGTTAAGCCCTGATTTTGTAAAAATATTAGGCTTTTATTATTCTTTAAAAAAATACAAACTAGTTTCTTCAGGAAATTTATTTTTTAAAATTTTCAACAAAGTACTTTTTAATCAATTGTGCTCTCAAAATCCTTCTTTATTCTTATTTAACTTATACAGAATCAGTTATATTTGTTCAATAAAAAACTAAATACATGGCTTTTTTTTCTATTGTTGTACCTCTATACAATGCATCTAATCATATAGAAAACACTTTAAAAAGTATTTTCAAACAAACCTTTACCGATTATGAAATTATTATAATTAATGATGGATCAATCGATGATAGTGAAACTAAGGTTATTGACTTAAAAGATTCTCGTATAAGTGTATATTCACAAAAAAACCAAGGCGTATCTGTTGCTAGAAATTTAGGAATAGAAAAATCTAAAGGAAAACTAATTGCTTTTCTTGATGCCGATGACTATTGGTATCCAAATCACCTAGAAACTCTATTTGAGTTATATAATGATATCTCAAATTGCGGTATTTACTGTTCTCGCTATAAAATCAAAACAGTTTCAAAGCAGTTTTTACTTCCAAATCATAACGGAGTTGAAGATTCATTCTCTGGAATAATTAAAGACTATTTTTATTCTAATGCTCCGTTTCGAACAACATGGACTTCTAGTTTAGCAATTTCTAAAGAAATACTATTAAAATTTGGAGGCTTTACTCCCGGAGTTACAAATGGTCAGGATTTAGAACTATGGACTAAGATTGGCATCTATCAATCTGTAGCGATAAGTAATAAGATTACAGCTATTTATAATTATGACACTCCAAAAAGCTTGTCGAAAAAGAATATTAATACGATGAAATTAATGGATTTTGAGCAGTTTAAAATTGCTGAGAGTCAAAACTCATCTCTTAAAAAATTCTTAGATTTATACAGAATTGAATATGGTTTGCGTTATTATATATTTGGAGATACCGAAAAAATGAATTTTTATTTAAAAGATGTTGACCAACAAAACATTAATTTAAAGATTCGATTTTTATTAAACCTCCCTCCTTTTTCTTTACGAATTCTTTTTAAAGCAAAAAATCATTTAAAAAAAATCAACCTATACTTTTCTATTTATCAATAGAATAATTAATAAACCCCTCAAAATCTCTTATGTAATCAGCTTCAATATAAACCTCTGAAGCCACAACCAAACAAACAGAACCAGAAGAAAAATTCTGTAACTCTCTCCAAATCCCAGGATTAATTAATAATCCTTCAAACGGCTTATTCAAAGTAATAATCTTCGACTCTTTTCCATCATTTAAAACGACATCAAAACTTCCACTCAATGCTACTAAAAATTGTTGCAAATTTTTATGAGCATGCCCTCCTCTTTCCGCTCCACTTGGAACATCATACAGGTAATAAACTCTTTTAATATCAAAAGGAATAGTATCGTTTTCTATTACCGAGAGATTCCCTCTTCTTTCTTCTATTTTAGGAATAGATATAATTTTTACATTCATTATACTAATATATATCAATTCCCATTAAATCTTGCCATTGCTTTCCTATTTTTTCGATTGAAAAACTTTCTATACTTCTTAAGGAATTATTCTTACACTGATTATACAAAACATGATCTTCAACAAATAAATTCATTGCATTGGTAAGTTTATCAAAATTCTGATTTTCAACCAACAACCCATTTTTTTTGTCCATAATAATTTCATTAGGACCTGAAGTACAATCAAATGAAACAACAGGTGTTTCGCATGCTAATGATTCAATCAGAACCATAGGAAATCCTTCATATTTGCTACACAATACCAAGAATAATGCATTTTTAAAATAGTTATAAGGATTACTTTTAAATCCTAAAAAATGAACCTTATCAGCAACACCCCTTGTAATAGCAGAATCCTTATAAAAATCTTCAAGTTCACCATTACCGAGTAATACAAGAGAAATATTTTTTTTTGGCAAAATAGAATTCGAATAAGCAATAATTAATCTATCAAATTGTTTTACGTTTTGAGAATCAAATCTTCCTGCAGCAATTATGTAAACAGATTCTAAATCTATCTGCTCTAAAGACTTAACATTAATCTCCTCTATATCAACTGGATTATTAATAGTAACAACATTTTCAATATTAAACTTAGCCACTATTAAGCTCTTTATTTCTTGTGAGACACAAACTAAAGCATATTTTTTATTACAAATTAATTTAGTTAATAAATGAGAGCTTGGCAGATAGGTTTCTAATCGCGAACTGTGGACTGTGTAAATTGTATTTAAATTATAAATCCACTTGGATAATATTAATTCTTGAATGGGTTTAACACGATATCTAAAATCAACAACATAATCAAACTTATTTTGAATGATATAATTTCTAAAAAATAAAAACAATTTTAGTTTTCCTAATATGCCTTTACTATCTACCTTCATTTTTCCAATATTAACCAATTTTCCCGAATAGGGATAAGTTAAGGAATCATCAAAAAGGATATTGTGAATGTCAATATTTTTTTTCCCAAAATAAATAGACAATGAAGACATGACTTTTTCTAGTCCTCCATCGCTTAAACGATAACCAACTAATGCAATCTTGTATTTCTTATTTTGTTTTATCATCCACTAATACTATTTTAGTAGCTAAATATAACGTTTTATAACAAGTCATGCAAAATCTTCCATTAGTTACAATCATTTGTTTATGTTATAATCATGAGCAGTTTGTGGCTGAATCATTAAACTCAGCATTAAATCAAAACTATCAAAATATTGAACTCATTATTGTAGACGACTATAGTACTGACAATTCAAAAATCAAGATCCAGAGTTGGCTAATAAACTATCCCCAAGTCAAATTCATTTCAAACGAAACCAATTTAGGAAACACCAGAACTTTTAATAAGGCTTTACAATTTGCAAAAGGAGATTACATAATTGATTTGGCTACTGACGATGTTTTAATGCCTGATTGTGTTGAGAAACAAATAAACACTTTTTTGAATTCTAAGCAAAAAAAACTAGGCATTGTTTATGGAAATGCAGAATTAATTTCAGAAAAAAATATTCACATTCGCTATTATTATGAAATTAATTCCGAAAGAAAAACACTAAAAAGCCCAGCATCAGGAGACATTTACTTAGCTATACTAAGTCAGAGCAGTATGATTTGTTCAGTTTCATCAATGGTAAAACGAGAAGTTTTAGAACAATTAAATGGCTATAATGAAAGTCTAGCTTATGAAGATTTAGATTTATGGATTCGCACATCAAGATTATATAATTTTGAGTTTATAGATGATGTTTTAGTTCAAAAAAGAGAATTAGAAAATTCACTAGGATCTCAATTTTATAAAAAAAATAATTCTAGAACAAGAGAAATCAATTACTCTACTTACCTTATTATCAAAAAGGCGATATCCTTAAATCAAACTAAAGAAGAAAACAAAGCATTATTAAAACGACTTCATTACGAAATGGTTAAAGCCTACAAAACGCATGACACTTTGCTATTTATCAAATACATACCAATAGAATTAAAATTAAGATTCTCATAAATTATGATATTATACTAAACATAAGTACTCAAATCAGATTATACTATTAACTCAGAAATCTGAATAATTCTATTTAGAAACTATAAAAAATTACGTATTGAAAATCTATGTAATCATGTTTTTATTTAATTATTTTCTTCTATAGCGATACAGTCTATATCAAGTAACAAACAAAGTATAAGCCTATTATAACCAACTAAACAAAAAAATTACTTCAGAAGATTTTCTCCATATTCAAGGTTATAATTTATGGAATTTCCACAAAACTAAACTTCATCTTACAATACTGTCTTTTTCCAAAACTTTAAAAACAATACCTTAATCTCTATTAGTTCATCCAATTTTAATAACCCACAAATAAATACATAAATCACTACTCCTAGTATGACCCCAAAGATAAGTTGCAAAATTAAATTATTTACAAAACAAGACATTGTAAACACTATAATAGCCATCCCTATTGTCGCAAGAAAGAAAGGTAACATATCCTTCAATTGTTTAATAAAACCATAACTATAAAACTTTCCTGGTAAATATGTATTAATACCAAATGCTATTGCTGATGTAACAACATGACCAATTACAATTGCTTTTACTCCTAATGGAATTGTGATTATTATTGCTAATATAGTCAGAGGTAATTTGAATAAATCAACTTTTAAGAATAAATCTGAGCGACCAACTGCATTTAATAAATTCATATTAAGAGCGCTCATTGGAAAAAAAATACGTGCAAAAACCATCCATTGTAAAAGTGGAACCAAAGAAATCCATTTCTCTGTAAGTAATAATATAACAATAGGCTTTGCTAATAAAGCAATAAGAGTCATTAGCGGAATAATCAAAAAAGCTGACATTCGAATTATTCTACTATAAATAGAAACTAGTTTTTCTTTATCATGTTTGACGTTTGCAAGAATTGGAAAAGTAGCTTGTTGCAAAACACTTACAATTGTACCAGCTGATATATCCGCAAAACTCTTAGCTCTCGTGTAATATCCTAAAGTGGTAGTTGGATAAAATTTCCCTAAACAAATATTATATACATTATTTAATACTTGAGCATACAAACCAGCTATCAGTAATTTTGAACCATAATCAAATAATGATTTAAATGATTTTTTTGAAAAAACGATAGAAGGATGCCAATTACTTAAAAGCCATAAGGATAATGACGAAGTAAAAGATCCAATAAGCATTTGAACAACCAATGACCAAACTCCATACCCATTCTTAGCAGCTATTATTCCACATACGCCTCCAGCAATCAATGCAATTACATTACTTTTTGCAATAGATTTAAAATTAATAGCAATTGTTAATTTAGTTCGTTGAACTATTCCAAAAGCATTTAACAATAAACTTAAGCCCAAGACTCTTGTTAAATTAGTTAGTTGAGGTTGCTCAAAAAAAGAAGAAATATAAGGTGCAGAAAAAAATAAAGTCAAATAAAAAAAGGCACTTACAGCAAGATTAAAAACGAATAGAGTAGAAAAATCAATCTCTGATCTATCTTGCCGCTGAATCAAGCCCACTCCTAATCCACTTTCAATAAAAGTCTGTGACAGAGCGATAAAAATTGCCAAAATTCCTATTAATCCAAAATCTTCTGGTAACAGGATTCGAGCAAGTACTATACCCACAACAAATTGCCCAATTTGAATGGAAAATTTATCAATAGCTGACCAAAAAAAACCTTTAATTGCAATTGATTTTAGAGAAGTATCTTGCATCTATAATATTCTTTAAAGTCGTACATCTATAACTTGTCCTGTATAGCTGGACAATAAAGTTTGAATACATTTCAAAGCAACAATTTCAGGTTTTAATAAAGTGTTCTCTGGTTCGTTTCCAAAATTCTTCAACCGCATTAATGTTTGTGTCCTTTCTGGATTCATACAATTTACTTTAATACCTAACGTTTCCCACTCTTGTGAAATTGCTTGTGTAAAATTAACTGTAGCTGCTTTACTAGAAGAATAAATACTATAAAATGCTCTACCTCTAGTATACGAACTTGAAGTAAAGAACAAAAGGTGTCCTTTTGTCCTTTTTAAATAATGTAATGAGGCAAGAGCAACATTCACCATTCCAAAATAATTCGTATTTATTGATTCTACAATGTTTTGATAACTCATAGTCTCCAATGGCTCTTTATGTAATATACCAGCAGTATTGATAATAAAATCTATTTTATGCTCTTTTTGAAATACTTCTTCTAAAGCACTCTTAACAGCCTCCATATTGGAAACATCTACATTATTTTCGCTACGGGAAAAACTATAAACACGAATTCCATTCAACTTCCCTATCTCTACAATACTTTTTCCTATTCCATAAGCACCTCCAAAAACCACCATAACCCTATCTAATAAAGAATCTTTAGATAGCACTATATTTTGAATTTCAACTGAGCGTAATTGAAATAGTTTATCCAGTAAATAAGTATCTTCAGGATAAGTCAACTTCATATTAACCTCTTCCCCATTTACTACATAAATATTTTCATTTGGCAAATACTTCTTAACTACTCCACAATCATCAGTTGCTTTAAAATTTTCATCCTGAAGAGCCAATTCATAAGCTTTTGCAATAACTTCTTGTCTAAACCCTTGAGGAGTTTGTCCCCTACGCATTTTTATCCGTTCTGGAATAGCTGTTATGATATCGTTTTCAACTTCAATAATTGTATCTGAAGAATTAATAGCCACATCTACAGCCTTATAATAACTCAATGCTTTTACAACATCATTGATAATTCTTTGACTTACCAAAGGTCGGGCAGCATCATGAAAAATTAAATTAGCATCTTTTAACTCATGATAAGCATTAACCGCTGCAAGACTAGAATCATATCGCTCTTTACCTCCAATTAAAATTCGTTTAACTTTTTTCCATTCATTTTTAATAACCATATCCTCTACCATAAATAAGTAATGATTATTAATAACAATTGCTATCTCATTAATTGATTCATTTTTTTCGAACGCATCAACAGTATGTTCTAAAACCGTCTTTCCTGCAACTTTAAAAAATTGCTTGGGCATAGATTTCTCCAACCTAATCCCTACTCCTCCTGCTAAAATGACAGCTATATTCATCTATTGTTTTATAAATAAAATTTAAAATTACCTTAATAAATTTATTTGAAAATTTGAGTTTCTAAATAATCCATTATGTTTTGAGATGCGGTTAAATTATTCTTCAGTATTAAATTATTTTGAACAAAATTATTACGTTTATCTTTCATCCAATCATTTCCATTCAATACAACATTTTCTATAAAATCTACTAATTGACTTTTATTTCTAGATTGATAATGTGCGGCTACTGCTTTTAATCCAAAATTACTCCATTCCTTCATAACAAACTCATTTCTAACCATAAAAAGAGATGGTTTACCAGTAATAAGATATTCAGCCATAAATGAACCACAATCGTGAATCAGAGCATCTGACGTTAAAAAAAGATCTACATATTCACCATTTTCAAACTGACGATTTTCTAAGTTTTCCCATTTATTATAATATATATCCGCTTTTTCCTTACCCCAATTTAAATCTTTCTCAAGCTTACCCCTTAATAATGGATGTGGCTTAAATGCAATTTGTAATCTATCCTTATATCTATCAGCCAATTCTAAAAACAAATCATAATATTCTAAAAAATTAGATACTTTATTCAATTCATTCATCGAATGATGTGGAGCCCATATAATCTTTTTAAGTGTAGAATTTTTATTCTTCCAAACATTATTAGGAGATTTAGTAATCATAAGTTGATCGAATCCTGGATAGCCCGTTACAATATTATTCTTCCCCTTGTTTATTTGCTTTTGAATTGCAATTTTTCTATGAATAGGAGTTTCTGAAAAAATTTTCCAAACAAGGTTATGAAAATTTAAATTATAAAAAACATCATAATTAGTTGTCATAATAGCGTAAGGAACATAACAAGTTAATGTTCTTGAAAATTGCTTTACATAGTACCTATAATCCTGTAAGCTTACATATGGATTTGTAAAAAAAATAATATCTGGAGAAAAAGTTTTTTTTACATCTAGATATTCTTTAGTAACATTATTATAAGTTTTAAAAACATTATATCCCTTCTTTTTAAATGTATCAAATGATTTATCCATTTCAAACAGCATATTTTCCATTCCAAAATTTACAGCTGGACAAACAAATATCACAGGTTCAAATCTAGAATGCTGCAACATTAAATTAAATAGTAAATCATATTTCCACACAGTTTCATGAATTAAAAAAAAAGCTACTTTTACTTTTTCTTTCCTCCTAACAATTTCAAGAGCTTTTTTGTGTTTTTCAGGAGCTTTCATGATTAAATACGAATCATATAATGCTCTAGAATTTGTAAAATTATAAATCTTAATAAGTGAAATCCATATACTCTCTGGTACGTACTTCTTAATAATTAATTTTAATTCTGCCATTCTTTTCAAAATTAAGATTAATATTCATTAATAATTTCAATCACAAAACTCACTTCTTCATCCGTCAAAACAGGACTTATTGGCAAACTCAAAACCTCATTATGAATCTTCTCCGTTATAGGAAAAGATAAATTATTCCATTGTGGAAATGCTTTTTGCTTGTGCGGAGGAACAGGATAATGAATCATAGTCTCAATCCCTTTTTCTAACAAATAAGCTTGTAAATCATCTCTATTTTCTGTTCGAACAACAAACAAATGGAACACATGATTTGAATAGTCCTCCCCTTTCGATGAAACAGTAGGTAGTATTATTTTATCATTTTTTATTTCAGTCAAATATCTTTTTCCAATGGTTCTTCGGTGCCCATTTTCTGCATTCAAGTTTGGCAATTTCACATTCAAGAACGCTGCTTGTAATTCATCTAACCTTGAATTTACACCCACAAACTCATTATAATACTTTACTTCTGATCCATAATTACGAAGCGAAAATAGAACTTTAGTCAAAGCTAAATCATTCGTTACAATTGCTCCACCATCTCCTAAAGCACCTAAATTTTTTCCCGGATAAAAACTATAAGCCTGTGCATTGTTATTCTCCTTTTTTGACTTACTGTTTTCTGTAAAAAAAGCACCATGGGATTGTGCTGCGTCTTCAACAACTAAAAGATTATTTCGGTATGCAATTTCATTTATAACATCTATTTCAGCTAATTGTCCGTATAAGTGAACTGCTAAAATCGCTTTGGTTTTTGAAGTTATTTTTTCCTGAATTAAATCAGGATCGATAGTGTAGGTTTCTAATCTTGGTTCAACCAAAACCGGAACTAAATCGGCTTGCATAACAGCAAGAATACTGGCTATATAGGTATTTGCTTGAACAATTACTTCATCTCCTTTTTGAAGTTTCCCTAACTGAATGTACCCTTTAAAAATTAATACTAAAGCATCTAATCCATTTCCTACTCCTATACAATATTTTGCACCGCAATAAGTTGCAAAAGAAGCTTCAAATGCTTTGACTTCTTTTCCCAAAATATACCAACCACCATCCAAAACCGATTTCATTTTTTCCTGAAAAGCAGTTTCGTAAGGAGCATTTATTTTCTTTAAATCTAAAAAAGAAATCATAGCGATATTTTATAAAAATCCTGATTATAAACGGAACATCCTAACTCTTCTTTTTGTTTTAAAAGTCCAACGTTATATCCTTTTTCATTAGCATCCCCAACAATCCCCATATCAAAAAAAAGCTTTCCTTCTTCTTTATATTTCTGTATCAAGTTTATAAATAAAAAGTCTAATGCTCTTAACTCTTCTCCTTTTTTTGTTGTCGCACCATATTGTGATTTTACAACCGTATCCGTTTCAAAAACAGTTATTCCAGCAATAATTTCACCTTCATAGTAAGCTGAAAATTGTTTTATGTTGTTAGAAAAATGTTGCTTTAACAAAACAATTTCTTGAGAATTATGCACTGGTTTGGCGTTATGTTTATTTAGCAATCTAGGTTCAAGAACCAACTCCCAAAACGATGTGAAATTATTCTCTTCTATTACGTCCAAATCCATTTCTTGAATCCTTCTAAAATGCTTTAATTTACTTTTTGAAATATGTAATGGAACTGACAAATTTATTGCCAAATTCATTTCTTTTCTTTCTAACAAAGCACCTCTTTTAAAAAGAAAAAATTCTACTTCGCTATTTCCTTCTGGAAAATAAAAAACAGGAGCTGGTTTGTAATGAAAATTTTTTATTCCAACCTCTTTAAAAAAAGAAAGGAGATTTTCTAAGATTAATTCAACTTCTGTCCCCTTTAATTTATTTGAATAAACCAAACCGCCGTAAGTCAATCCCTGATGTGAATACACCACGTCAATAACTCTATTTGCGGGTAAAACAGAAACTAATTTTTCATTTTCATAAACTAATAAAGAAAAATCTTCTAATCGGTCTTTATGATATTCCATAAAATCACGATGAAACAAAAAAGTAGCATTCTTAGCTTGACCAATAAAGTCATTCCATTTTGTGTAATCTGCTTCCTGATATAATTTTACGGTGTAGTTTTTCACAATTTAATATTAGAATTCATTTATCGTTTATGCTCTAATGCTGGTAAATACCATTTATATTTTACTGCCAATAATCGAACTGAAATTATAACAACACAGGTTATCACATATAAAATATCGTCATTTAAATTCCATTCTTTTAAAATAAAAAAGACAATCCCTCCTAGAATACAAATTGTAGCATAAATTTCTCTTCTAAAAATTACAGGAATTTCATTACACAAAATATCACGAGTAACTCCTCCAAAACAAGCTGTCATGGTACCTAATGCGATGCAAATTATAGGATGCAAACCCGTAATTATTCCTCTTTCAAGTCCTATTAATGTAAAAACACCAAGGCCAATAGTATCAAATAAAAATAATGAAGTTCTTAGTTTATCGAATTTTTTCCTGAAGATAACCGATAAAACAAACCCCAAAATAATAACATAAACATACTTCAAATCTAGCATCCATCCCACTGGTGTTCTGCCAATTAAAACATCACGCACCGTTCCTCCACCTACTGCAGTAACAAAGGCAATTATAAAAACCCCAAACGGATCCAATCGTTTATTCATTGCAGTCAACGCACCTGACATTGCAAACGCCATTGTCCCAATGATATCTAATAAACTAAACATTTATATGTTTTTAAAATGAAAATAAAATCTATAATTCTGACAAAAATAAAGAAATACTCTTTATAAACTGATGCTAACTACAATTAATAAATTTAGTCGTTTTCTAAAAAACAGTATTAAATTTAAAATTTAAAAAATCTTATTACCTTAGCCACTTACAAACTCAGCACCTTATTCCCTTGAAACAAATTACTTCAATACAAAACCCATTCATAAAATCATTAGTGTTATTGCAAGAAAAAGCAAAAGCACGGAAACAAACCGGAACGTTTTTAATTGAAGGGAAACGTGAAATTTCATTAGCAATAAAAGGGGAATACGAAATAGAAACAATTTTATTTTTACCCGAATTAATTACTGAAAGTGAAATCAATCAATTAGCTGGCAAACAAATTAATCTAATCGAGATTAACAAAGAAGTATTTCAAAAACTAGCCTATCGTGATACAACTGAAGGTGTTTTAGCTATAGCCAAAACCAAATCATTGCAATTATCAGATTTAAAACTATCTGACAATCCACTAATTCTGGTAGCAGAAGCACCAGAGAAGCCAGGAAACATTGGAGCACTATTGCGTACTGCCGATGCAGCCAATTTAACTGCAGTAATAATTGCCAATCCTAAAAGTGATTTATACAATCCAAATATAGTTCGCTCAAGTGTAGGTTGCTTATTTACTACCCAAATAGCGACAGGTACAACAAGCGAAATTATTGCTTTTTTGAAAGAAAATAAAATTGATTTCTACTGCGCTACACTTCAGAACTCTACTTCCTATCACACACAAGACTTTACTACTCCAACTGCTTTAGTTGTAGGTACTGAAGCCACGGGATTAACACAGGAATGGAGGGATGCCGCAACTCAAAATATTATCATTCCAATGGAAGGCGAAATAGACAGTATGAATGTTTCGGTTGCAGCAGCAATTTTAATTTTTGAAGCAAAAAGACAACGAGGTTTCAATAAATTATAAACCAAAGAGTCATTAAATTGCTTTGGTTTTAAACAATAAATATCATTTACATATGAATTATAAGTTATCGCTTTTAGCACTTTTTTTGAGTTTTTCGGTTGCAGCACAAATCACCAATAAAGAAGTTGATGCCTTAGTAGAAAACACTTTAAAAACATTTAATGTCCCTGGAATTGCAGTTGCAATTATTAAAGATGGAAAGATCGTTCAAGCTCAAGGCTATGGGGTGAAATCTATTTTAACAAAAGAGAAAGTAGATGCAAATACCTTATTCGGAATTGCCTCTAACAGTAAGGCTTTTACAAGTACTGCTTTGGCAATGCTTGTTGATGAAGGCAAAATAAAATGGGATGATAAGGTGATAAAATATCTTCCAAATTTTAAAATGTATAACGAATACGTAACACAAGAATTTACGATTCGTGATTTATTAACTCACCGTAGCGGATTAGGTCTTGGCGCTGGAGATTTAATGATTTGGCCTGATGGAAGTGATTTTACAGTACAAGATATTACTCAAAATTTACAATATTTAAAACCTGTTTCGGGGTTTAGAACTAAATACGACTATGATAATTTATTATACATTGTTGCTGGTGAAATTGTTCATGTTGTAAGCGGAAAAAACTGGGGCGATTTTATCGAAGAACGCATCATGAATCCATTAGAAATGAATCATAGCGCCGCTTCATTTTTGCGCTTAAAAGACTCAACAAATATTATAGTTCCTCACGTTCCTATAGACGGAAAGCTAAAGGTAATTAAGAGATATCAAAACCAACTTTTTGATGCAGCTGCTGGAATTTATTCAAGTGTTAACGACTTGAGCAAATGGGCTATAATGCAAATGAATAATGGAAAATATGGCCCTGAAAAAAAACAATTATTTTCAGAAAAAGAACATGATGAAATGTGGCAACTACAAACCATAATTCCAGTAAAACCAAGAGCTCCATATAATACTCATTTTAGCGGCTATGGTTTAGGATGGTTTTTAAGCGATGTAAAAGGAAACAAACAAGTTAGTCATACTGGTGGTTTAGAAGGAATTGTTACTCAGGTAACTTTAATTCCTGAAATACAATTAGGTATTATTGTTCTAACAAATCAGCAATCTGGCGCAGCATTTACAGCTATTACCAATACTATAAAAGACAGCTATTTAGGAATTAAACCTGAAGATTATGTTACTTTATACAGCAATCGTATGAAAGCCAATGTAGAAACTGCAGATAAAGTAACTGATGAAGTTTGGGCCGTTGTTGCAAAAAACAAAAAAGACAAAGTAAAAACTGATTTCAGCAAAATTACTGGAACCTACAAAGACAATTGGTTTGGAGACATAACTATTACTGAGAAAAAAGGAAAAGTATATTTTGCATCAAAACGTTCTCCTCAATTAGTTGGAGAAATATTCTTTTATAAAGATGGAAATTATGTAGTAAAATGGGACAATGCGTATTTTCATGCCGATGCTCATTTGTTCTTTAAATACGATTCGAATGGAAATGCTATAACTTTAAAAATGGAACCAATCTCTGAATTAACCGATTTTAGTTACGATTTTCAAGACTTAGATTTTACTAAAAAGTAGTTTCTTTTTTTTAGTTTTCTGTCGTGGCATTCAGTTTTCGGTCTCAGTTTGCAGTCCCAGTTTTCGGTCTCAGTTTTCGGTCTCAGTTTGCAGTTTGTCGCCAATCGTGAACGCAGATTTGTAATCCGTACCTACAATTTATATGTATTCAGCATAAATTTTCAGTCTCAGTTTTTTGTCGCCAATCGTGAACGCAGATTTGTAATCCGTACCCACAATTTATATGTATTCAGCATAAATTTTCAGTCTCAGTTTGCAGTTTGTCGCCAATCGTGAACGCAGATTTGTAATCCGTACCCACAATTTATATGTCGTCAGCATAAATTTTCAGTCTCAGTTTTTTGTCGCCAATCGTGAGCGCGGATTTATAATCCGTGCCCACAATCTATATGTAGTCAGCATAAATTTTCAGTTTGTCGCCAATCGTGAACGCGTATTTATAATCCGTGCCCACAATTTATATGTCGTCAGCATAAATTTTCAGTCTCAGTTTAAAGTTTTTAGTCGTTGCGTCATCCTGAGCGTAGTCGAAGAACAGTCTCAGTATTCAGTTTGCAGTCTCAGTTTACAGTTTGCAGTTTGCAGTTTGTCGCCAATCGCGAGCGCCGATTTGCAATACGTGCCCACAATTTATATGTCGTCGGCATAAATTTTCAGTCTCAGTTTAAAGTTTTTAGTCGTTGTGTCATCCTGAGCGTAGTCGAAGGTTAATTCAATTATTCAGTTTCAGTATTCAATTTAAAATTGATCACTGGGACTGTTTTTTTTACTTAAATTTCATACTAAAAACAGAGACTCAAAACTAGGACCGAAAACTAGGACCGAAAACTGAGACTGAATACTGAGACTGAATACTGAGACTGTAAACTGCCACTGAAAACCGGGAACTTTTCTATACAAAAATCAAAAATCAGCTATCAAAAACCTTGTGTATATTGAAACTTATTCTTATTTTTAGGGAATTGAACCAGGTGTACATATGACAGAGATAGATATCGAAAAAGAGAATAAAGCGATCGCGCAGGAATACAAAGAATTACTTCGAATTAGTTACCAAACTTTAAGTCCTACGGACAAAAAACTAATCCGAAAAGCATTTGATGTTGCTGTTGATGCGCATAAAGAACAACGACGAAAATCAGGTGAAGCTTATATCTTCCACCCTATTGCTGTTGCAAAAATTGTAGCTTCCGAAATTGGATTGGGAGCCACCTCAATTGCTGCTGCCTTATTGCATGATGTTGTTGAAGATACGCCTTTGACTGTTCAGGATATTGAACGTTTATTTAATCCTAAAGTAGCACAGCTTGTTGAGGGATTAACTAAAATATCGATGGTTCAAAGAGACTTAAATGCATCGATGCAAGCGGAAAATTTCCGCAAAATGATTCTTACCTTAAATGATGATGTTCGTGTAATTTTAATAAAATTAGCCGACCGTTTGCATAATATGCAAACAATGGATTCTATGGCTGAATACAAACAAACCAAAATTGCATCTGAAACTTTATACATTTATGCTCCTCTTGCTCACCGCTTAGGATTATATAACATTAAAACCAAACTGGAAGATTTAGGATTAAAATATACTGAACCAGAGGTCTACAACGACATCGTAAGTAAGATTCGAGAAACTAAAGAAGAGCAAGATGCGTATATCAAAGATATTTCGGATGTCTTAAAAAAATCTTTGGACGAAGAAGGGGTTGAATATATAATAAAAGGGCGACCGAAATCTATTTATTCAATCCGAAGAAAAATGCGTGCTCAAAACGTAAGTTTTGACGAAGTTTATGACAAGTTCGCTATTCGAATTGTATACAAATCCAATCCACATGATGAAAAGTTTCTGGCTTGGAAAATATATTCTATCGTTACCGATCATTACAGACCGAGTCCTAGTCGTTTACGTGACTGGATTTCGTCACCAAAATCTACTGGTTACGAGGCTCTACACATAACTGTAATGGGACCTAAAGGCCGCTGGATCGAAGTACAAGTTCGTAGTGAGCGTATGGATGAAATTGCCGAGAAAGGATATGCAGCACATTACAAATATAAAAACGGAGCTACTGAAGAAAGCGGTCTTGATGTTTGGTTGAACCTACTTCGAGAGGCTTTAGAAAACTCAGAAACAAATGCAGTAGATTTTGTAGAAGATTTTAAAATGAATTTATATTCAAAAGAAATCTTTGTATTTACCCCAAAAGGAGAGATAAAATCTCTTCCTAAAGGAGCTACTTCATTAGATTTTGCTTTTAGCATTCACTCCGAAATAGGAATAAAAACTCGAGGAACACGTGTAAACGGGCGATTAGTACCACTTAACTACGAATTAAAAAGTGGAGATCAGGTTGAAGTAATCACTTCTCAAAACCAAAAGCCAACTATAAACTGGTTGGATTATGTAACCACATCTCGAGCGAAAACCAAAATTAAAAACGTTTTAAACGAAAATACCAAAAAGATTGCCGAGGAAGGAAAAGAATTACTTACTCGTAAACTAAAACACTTAAAAATAACTATTAACGAACAAGTTATAAACGAGTTGGTTAATTTCTTTAAACTAAAAACGAGTTTAGACTTATTCTACAGAGTTGGAATTGGCGCAATCGAAAATCAGCAATTAAAAGACTATGCCGCTCAAAAGAGCAATACGTTTATTAATTTCTTCAAAAACAAAATAAAACGCAACAACAGTAGTACTACAGCCGATACAGATATTCATAAACCTGTAATTAGCAGTAATTATGATATGTTGGTTTTTGGAACAGAACACGATAAACTTGATTACAAATTGTCGCCATGTTGCAACCCAATTCCAGGTGATGAAGTTTTTGGGTTTGTAACAATAAATGAAGGGATAAAAGTTCACAAAAAAGACTGTCCTAATGCTATTGGCATGCAATCAAACTATGCTTATAGAATTATGACTGCCAAATGGATTGACTCTTCACAAGAGGAATTCAAAGCTGTTATAAATATTACTGGTATGGATGTTTTAGGTTTAACCAATCAACTGACCAAAGTAATTTCTAACAACATGAACGTAAACATTCAGAGTATTTCATTAAGTACTGATGCAGGAATTTTTCATGGACAGATCGCAGTAATTGTTCGAAACAATTCCATACTTAAGAAAATGATTAACAATATCAAAAAAATTGATGGTGTTGAGAAAGTAACTAGAGAATACAGAACGTAAGTACCTGAAATTTTACGATTAAACATTTGAAAGTGAAACTTTAAACAGGAAACTTTTATTCATTTAAAATAATAAATTATCTTTGCAGGATATGACACTCATTTCAACTGACAACAACAAAAATCAAGAAATTGTAAAAAATGTTTTTACATTATATCTTGAACAAAAAGGCCATCGTAAAACTCCTGAGCGTTATGCTATACTTCAGGAAATATATGATAGCGAAGAACATTTTGATATTGAAAACTTGTATATCAAAATGAAAAATAAAAACTATCGTGTGAGTAGAGCTACTCTATACAATACGATAGAATTATTACTAGATTGCGCTTTAGTTCGTAAACACCAATTTGGGCAAAATCAAGCTTATTACGAGAAATCGTATTTTGATAAACAACACGATCACATCATTATGACTGATTCAGGTGAAGTAATCGAATTTTGCGATCCTAGAATCCAGACCATAAAAAAAACAATCGAAGAAATATTTGATATCGAAATCACGAATCATTCATTGTATTTTTACGGAAACAAAAAACAAAAATAGACAATCAATAAAAAAATTGTCTCGAAAATATTTAAACAAAATAGACATAACTAATTAATCTGAGCAGGTGGTAAAACCCACCTCGACAATTAAAATTAAAAACAGAATGACCGTAGATTTATTACTAGGATTACAATGGGGAGATGAAGGTAAAGGAAAAATTGTAGACGTTCTTACCTCGAATTATGACATTATTGCTCGTTTTCAAGGTGGACCAAATGCAGGACACACTTTAGAATTCGACGGAATAAAACATGTTTTAAGAACAATTCCATCAGGAATTTTTCATGAAAAATCTATTAACATTATCGGTAATGGAGTTGTAATTGATCCAGTTGTTTTTCAAAAAGAAATTGAAGGTTTAGAAAAATTTAATCTAGACATCAAAAGTAAATTAATTATATCTAGAAAAGCACATTTAATTTTACCAACACACCGCTTACTTGACGCAGCTTCTGAAGCTTCAAAAGGAAAAGCAAAAATTGGTTCTACATTAAAAGGTATTGGTCCAACTTACATGGACAAAACTGGTAGAAACGGTTTACGTGTGGGTGACATTGAATTAGAAGATTTCAAAGAACGTTACAGAGCACTAGCAGACAAACATGAAGCAATGATTGCTTTTTACGATGTTGCTATCCAATATAACTTAGCAGAACTTGAAAAAGAATTTTTTGAAGCTATCGAAGAATTAAAAAAATTAGATTTCATTGACAGTGAAGAATACATGCACCAAGCTCAAAAAGCAGGTAAATCTATTTTATGTGAAGGTGCTCAGGGATCTTTACTAGATGTAGACTTTGGAACATATCCATTTGTAACTTCATCTAACACTACTGCAGCTGGAGCTTGTACTGGCTTAGGTATTGCACCAAACAAAATCAAAGAAGTTTACGGAATTTTCAAAGCATATGTAACTCGTGTAGGTAGTGGTCCTTTCCCTACTGAACTTTTTGACGAAGTTGGAGCTACTATGGCAAAAATCGGAAACGAATTTGGTTCTGTTACAGGAAGACAAAGACGTTGCGGATGGTTAGACTTAGTTGCATTAAAATATGCTATTCAAGTAAATGGTGTTACACAATTAATGATGATGAAAGGGGATGTTCTTTCAGGATTTGAAACTTTAAAAGTATGTACTGAATACAACTATAAAGGACAAAACATTTCTCACTTCCCTTATAACATCGAACCAGAAAATGTAACTCCTGTTTACAAAGAGTTCAAAGGATGGCAAGCTGACTTAACTGGAATGACTACTTATGACGAGCTACCAGCTGAATTAAAAGAATACATCGAATTTATCGAGAAAGAAGTTGAAGTACCTATCAAAATTGTTTCTGTAGGTCCAGACAGAAAACAAACGATACTTAAATAAAAACATTAAACGCTCTGAAATTCAGAGCGTTTTTTTTTCCAAAAAAGAACTACACATGAGTAACCCAAAAATAAAAATAACCGAAACTAAGTTATTATCCGACAATTGGTATACATTAAACAAAGTAACTTTTGATTACCTAGATGATAACGGAGAATCAAATACCCAATCACGAGAAGTATACGATCGAGGAAATGGAGCAGCTATTTTACTTTATAATTCTAAAAAGAAAACTGTTGTCCTTACCAAACAATTTCGCATGCCTACTTACCTTAACGGAAATGATTCTGGAATGATGATTGAAGTTTGCGCCGGCTTATTAGACAAAGACAATCCTAAAGAATGTATAATCCGAGAAACCGAAGAAGAAACTGGATATCGCTTGAAAAACGTAAATAAAGTTATCGAAACCTATATGTCTCCAGGGGCTGTAACTGAAATTTTGTATTTATTTACTGGAGAATATGACGAGAGCATGAAAGTAAGCGAAGGTGGCGGCCTCGACATAGAAAATGAAAATATCGAAGTATTAGAAATGACTTTTGACGAAGCTTACGCAATGATCGCTAATGGCGAAATAAAAGACGCTAAAACCATTTTATTATTGCAACATGCTAAGATAAAAGGATTACTGTAAGCTATTTTTTATTATTTTAGATTTGAATTAATTTTTACATAATGTTCAAATCTAAAATAATACTTTTTCTTTTCTTTCCTCTTCTTGTTCTTTCTCAAAATGAGAAATTATCGGTAAAAGAATTAAAACAAGATTTAACCACTTTTAAAGAAATTAGAGATAAAGCTAATTCTGGAGTTTACAAATACAGAACCAAAAAGCAAATTGACAGTATCCATACTTGGGCTTTTAAACAAATAACAGAACCCAGAGAGCTACTTGATTTTTATAAAATAATTCTAAAAATCACTGATTTCGAAGGCAGTACACACAACGACACAACTCTGCCAGAGGAGTTTCAATCTAATTATTTTTTAGGAGATGTTTTTTTTCCATATCCGATAAAGCTCATCGAAAACAAAATAATTGTCAATATTAAAAACCCAGAAATTCCTTTAGGCTCTAAAATATTCAGCATTAACGGAATTAATAGCGATAAGATACTATCTGATTTTTACAAATACTACACCACCGATGGCTATAACATTACAGGTAAATCAATAGGAATTACAGCCTCGTTTGCTAAGTACCTCCTATTAGAATATGGAATGAAAAAAGATTTTTTAGTTGAATACTCTCAACCCAATGAAACGCAAAAATTAAATAAATCTATATCAGGTGTCAACAACGAAGCTAGAAAAGAAAACTTTAAAAACCGTCACTCTTTACCAATTGATAGCCTACAATTCAAATCAGTTAAAAAAGACAAATACTCTTTCAAAGTAATCAACCCAAATACAGCTTTACTCACTATACATACTTTTTTGATTGGCCAAAATGCTAAAGCCAAAGAACATTTAGTTTATAAAAAATACCTAGATAGTTGCTTCCAATTTCTTTCTAAACACTTAGACATAAAAAACTTAATTATAGACGTAAGAAACAATGGTGGAGGAACGGACCCTAACGACATCTTAACTTTCTCATATCTTACACAAAAACCATATCGAGAAAACACCTCGGCTTATATCAATTTTCAAAAAATTCCATTACCAAATTATTTTGTTTACGAGGAAACTGGATATAAAGAACGAATGGAAGAAAAAAATGATCTCGAAACAGAATTAAAAGAAGAATTTCCTAAACTGAAAAATAGAGTATATTCTCAAGATAAAAAATTTAACCCTATATTACAACCAAATCAAAAAAGCTTTAAGGGACAAATCTATTTACTTATAAGCCCAAGAATAGCCTCTGCAGGCTCTTTATTTGCTTCATTAGTAGCAGGAAAAACAAATGCTATCATTATTGGCGAAGAAACTATGGGCGGGTATTTTGGACACAATGGCCACACTCCTATTGAGTACGAATTGCCAAATTCTAAATTAAAAACCAAATTTTCTATTGTAAATCTAGAACAGGATGTTCCTAAAAAAAACAATCAGATTTTTGGAAGAGGTATAATTCCTGATTATGAAATTAAACAGACTTTTGATGATTTCATGCAAAATAAAGACACTCAATTTATTTATACATTAAAACTTATTGAGCAAAATAAAACGGAATAAAAAAGAGATACAAAAAAATAAACGAATCCTAATCAATCAAATATATTATACAATACTACTCACGAAGAAATAACAAAAAAGGCGTAAGAATCAAATCTTACGCCTTTTCTGCTATATATAAACTCTAAGTTATTATCTTGAATAATTTGGAGCTTCTTTTGTAATTGTTACATTATGAGGGTGACTCTCTGTAATTCCGCTAGAAGTTATTCTAACAAAACGTCCTGACTCTTGTAAAGTAGGAATATCTTTTGAACCACAGTATCCCATTCCCGCACGAAGCCCACCAATGAATTGCAGCATACTTTCGTTTAACTCTCCTTTGTAAGGAACACGACCTACAATTCCTTCTGGAACTAATTTCTTAACATCATCTTCAACATCTTGAAAATAACGATCTTTAGACCCACCTTCCATAGCTTCTACCGAACCCATTCCGCGGTAAGATTTGAATTTTCTTCCTTCAAAGATAATAGTTTCACCTGGAGATTCTTTTGTTCCTGCTAATAATGATCCTAACATAACACAGTCAGCTCCTGCGGCAATAGCCTTAGGAATATCTCCTGTATAACGTATTCCACCATCAGCAATTACTGGTACACCAGTTCCTTTTATTGCTGCAGCAACTTCTAAAACTGCTGAGAATTGAGGAAAACCAACTCCTGCAACAATACGAGTTGTACAGATTGAACCTGGTCCAATACCAACTTTTACTCCATCGGCACCATTTTCTACTAAATATTTAGCTGCTTCTGGAGTTGCAATATTACCTACGATAACATCGATTCCTGGGAATTTACTTTTTACTTCTTTTAATACATTTACAACACCTTCTGTATGTCCGTGTGCTGTGTCGATAATAATTGCATCAACACCTGCGTTCACAAGTGCTTCGGCTCTTTGTACTGCATCACCAGTTACTCCAATTGCAGCCGCAACGCGCAAACGTCCGTAAACATCTTTATTAGCAATTGGTTTTTGTGTAAGTTTTGTGATATCTCTAAAAGTGATTAATCCAACTAGTTCATAGTTAGCATTAACAACTGGTAATTTTTCTATTTTGTGTCCTTGTAAAACTACTTCGGCTTGTTCTAATGAAGTTCCTTCGGCTACGGTTACCAAATTTTCTTTTGTCATAACCTCAACAATTGGTCTTGCTCCATTTTTTTCGAAACGTAAATCACGATTGGTAACAATTCCTTTTAGGATTCTGTTTTCGTCAACAATTGGAATTCCACCAATTCCGAATTCTTTCATAGCCATTTTTGCATCTGCAATTGTAGAGCTTAATGGTAAAGTAACTGGATCGATAATCATTCCTGACTCTGCACGCTTTACTTTACGTACTTTTCCAGCTTGTTGCTCGATAGTCATGTTTTTATGTAAAACACCTATTCCTCCTTCTTGTGCCATAGCAATTGCCATTGCACTTTCGGTAACAGTATCCATAGCTGCAGATACAATTGGAACGTTAAGTGTAATATTTCGAGAAAATTTTGATTTGATACTTACTTCGCGAGGAAGCACATTAGAGTAGTTAGGTACTAATAATACATCGTCGTAAGTTAAACCTTCGCCGATAATCTTGGAGTTGTGTGCTTTCATGGTGCAATTTCTAGTTGAATTGCGTGCAAATATAGTAAATAAATTGAAAACATACACGTTATAGTATTCATAATTTTTTTATAACTATAAATCACAACACTTATTTTCAATTAAGAACGATCTTAAATCCACTTGCCCACTAGCCCAGATAGCAACGTAAATCCTTTATTGTGTTATCCTGACAGAGGAAGGATCATGCAATAAAGATTTAGTGAATAGCTGGATTAGCTCCTGATAAAAAATAACTTAATAGTATTCAGATTTTTCTTTGAAAATAAAATTCAAACCAAATTGAAACGTTGCACTGTTGGCTTTTGTAATATCTCTATACTCGAGAATATTATCGATCATGGCATACATATTAAACTTGCCCAAAGTGGTTGAAAATCCAAATCCGATATTTTTTGAAGAATAAGAATCGATTGTATAAGTTGCTTTGACTTGTAGATTTTGAAAAAGTGTACGTCTATAAAACGCCGTTAACGCTACCAGTGGTGTTTTTGGCGTAGACATTGCAAACAACTGAGCACCAACCCCATTGAGATATTCTGTTTCACCATGTGGTTTACAATTACATTCTTCATCTGATCTAGCCTCACCAAAAGAATACTGAATTGATGAATTAAATTTAACCGGGCGCCAAGTGGTGTATTTATTATACAATGTGTCTCGCGGGATTGCAGCTTCAAATTCATCAAATACATTTTCTGGCTTACTTGGATTGGTAAAATTAGGATTTACTCCCTCGTATTGGTAATATCCTTTATAAGTGAAATTTTCTACTTCTTTACTATGACGAATAAATCCAACATCGATAATACTTGCTGTAAACTGAATATTTTTTTTCGGATAATAGGTTATCCCTGCATCAAAACCGATTCCGTAATTCCCACCTAAAAAAGTTTTATGCGCAATATCTGAGGCAATACTTCCATTATAATCATCTTCGAGATATTCTGCAATTCCAGAAGTTTTCATCTCTAAATTAGAAGATATTATCTGATTATACATTGTCGTATTTGACATTCCGGTATAAATGTATCCTGAGTTCTTGGTTGAATTTGCATTCAATCCGCTAGAATATAATTTAGCTCTTCCTCCTAAAACGAGCTTATTGTTTATTTTTTTATGATACCCTACATGAAAGACTGAAAGCACTTCGCCCTTGACCCTTAACTGACTCAAATCAAATCTTTTTCCTATATAATTTTGATTTCCATCTAATGCTAATAGCGCTAAATCTTTGGGTGCATACATAAAGAAATCGGCTTCTTGATATATTCCAAATGAAATATATCCTTTGTTTTCAAGTCCACCAAGCTTAAATCCTCCTGAGAACAATTCAATTTGTTCGTTAACTGAAACAATATCGTTTTTGGACGCTTTATTTACAGCGTTTCTCAATTTAGTATTAAAATCGACTCCGTTATTTGCAAACAAATCATATGCAGAGAAACCACTTGAACCAACATTTACTGAGATACCCGATAATAAAGGCACTCCAAAATAATACTGATAAGAAATATCGGTACCTGGGTTTACAAGTAATGATTGTGGAACAGTCGCAAAGTTATATAAAACCTGCTTATTCTGTGCTAATCCAGAAACACTAACCGCTAAAAGTAAAATCAGATAAATTTTTCTCATTTGATTTCAAAGTAAAGGGTTGCTCCCGAACGTAATTTTAAATTTCCTGAACTATTTGCCGTTAATGGCGCTCCTGCAAGCATGGTGATTCTTATTTCTAGCTTGACTGATTTTTTTAATAAATCTAGCGTTGCATTTTCGAAGACATCGGTATGTTTTACGTTATTTGGCATGTTTGCATACGCAGGAACATTTATTTCTGTATCATGTACAACCTGATTTTTTTCGTCTAAAAAATCAAAACTAATAATGTAAGCTCGCGATATTGTATTTTCAATGTCAAAATTGAACTCGGCTTTCTTTAAGTTATCTCTAAAATAATTATCTCTAAATACATCAAAATCTTTTGCATCAAAAAAGATATCTTGCTCTGTTCCGTTATCAACAAATGCATTTGCTTTAACATCAAAATAAGTTAGATTAGCAACAACAACTGGCTTTAAGGTAAGATCTTTAGTTTGATCAAAATCTAAATCACTCGCGCACGAACAAAACAATATCGCAACGATTATTAACCTAAGAAACATATTATGGGGATACGGTTTCATCGCAAAATTATTTTTAGTTTAATACAAGACTAACAACGAATTTAAATTCTTACTTACTACTATTTAAAAATAAATCAATGCTTGTTTAGTGATAAGCACCAAACAATTTTGAAGCTTCATTATAAGCACTTTCAAAACTCATTGCTCTTATATTGGTATTTTGTTTTTGTGCTGTAAAATAAGATACCATTTTTTCTGTTGGCATATTCCCCGTTAGCTTGTCAGTTGCCATTGGGCACCCTCCAAAACCTTGAATTGCACCATCAAAACGATGACAGCCTGCATGAAAAGCAGCATCAATTTTTTCAAACCAAGTACTCGGTGTAGTATGTAAGTGTGCACCAAACTCAATTTGAGGATATTGTGCAATTAGATTCGAAAATAAATACGTAATAATATCTGGCGTTGAACTTCCTACAGTATCAGAAAGCGAGAGCGTTTTTACTCCCATTTTAGAAAGCTTCTCTGTCCACTCTCCTACTATATCTACATTCCAAGGATCTCCATATGGATTTCCAAATCCCATCGAAAGATACGTTATAACCTCTTTATTATTTTTGTCTGCTATTTCTAATATCTCCTGAAGTGTTATTATCGATTCAGCTATTGTTTTATGCGTATTTCGCATTTGAAAATTCTCAGAAATCGAAAATGGAAAACCTAAATAATGAATCTCTTTATGTTCTGAAGCTATTTCTGCTCCTTGCGTATTTGCTATAATCGCTAGCAATTTACTGGTTGTTTGCGACAAATCTAATTGTGCCAAAACAGCTGCAGTATCCTGCATTTGAGGTATTGCTTTTGGAGAGACAAAACTCCCAAAGTCAATCGTATCAAATCCTACTCGTAATAAAGACTGGATATATGAAACCTTATTCTTAGTTGGAATAAGCGTTTTAATGCCTTGCATAGCATCACGGGGACATTCTATAATCTTAATTTCTTTACTCAAAGCGATTCTGTTTCTGAATGCTAAGTTACAGTCTTTTTTATTTAAATAAAAAATATCGCTTTGTTTATTTTATTACACAAAAACGTAATAACAACTAATATTACACTAAAGCGTAATAATGAGTATTATTCCTTATCTTTGTAATGTTTATACACTGATAATGTGAATTTAAACTTCATATAATTAAAGAATAAATGTATAGAATGAAGAAGATTCGAAACAAAAATGGTATTTAATTTTTAATTATATTTGGATATGATAAGTATAATCACAGGAGATATTATCGGCTCTAGACAGCTAAAACCCAAAGATTGGATTGATGGTTTAAAAAAACTATTTAGTCATTTTGGTAAGAATCCAAGTGAGTGGGAAATTTATCGTGGAGATGAATTTCAGATTGAAATCAAAAATCCTGAAGATGCTTTATTATCATCATTATTAATAAAAGCATATTTAAGAACACTAAAACTTGATGCCAGAATGAGTATTGGCTTTGGAGATAAAACTCATAAAGCAAAGAAAATATCTGAAAGTAATGGAACTGCTTTTATATATTCTGGGGAACTTTTTGAAACATTAAAAAAGCAAAAAACAACTTTGGCCTTAAAATCCGGAAATGCTGAATTTGACACAAAGCTTAACTTAATGCTACGCTTAAGCCTGACTTTTATGGATAACTGGCTAGTTCCGGCAGCTGAATTTATAGTAATTGCAATACAGAATCCGACATTATCACAGGAAGAAATAGGTTTAAAACTAGGCATTAACCAAGCCGCTGTAAGTCGTAGACAAAAACGAGCACAATTTGATTTAATGATGGATTTAGACCGTTATTTTAGATCACAAATTAAAGAATTGCCCTTATGATACTATTTGTAAAATTATTTTTAGCCCACTTACTTGGCGACTTCATTTTTCAACCTAATTCTTGGGTTATCGATAAAGAAATCAAGAAACAAAAAAGTGTTTATTTATATATCCACGCAGGTTTACACGGTATTTTAACTTGGATCTTGGTTGGTGACTTATCTTTTGGATGGTACGCCCTTTTACTGGCAATTATTCATGGATTTATAGACTTTTTGAAGCTTCATTTCCAAAAAACTTCTACCAAAAGAGCGTGGTTCATTGGCGACCAAATAGCTCATTTTATAGTTTTAATTGCAATTGCTCTATTATACAATCAGCAAAAAATAGATTTACTTGGCTTTAACAACCAATTCTGGATTATCCTAACTGGCGTTTTACTTTTAACCAAACCAACTTCTATTTGTATCAAAAACCTCATCTCGATTTGGACACCCGAAAACAACAACGGTACTGATAATTCTCTTGCCAATGCAGGAAATTACATTGGCATACTAGAGCGTTTATTTGTATTTTGTTTTATTATCACAGGGCATTTTGAAGCCATAGGTTTTCTATTGGCAGCAAAATCTATCTTTAGATTTGGTGATTTAAAAGAAGCCAAAGACCGTAAACTAACTGAATACGTTCTTATAGGAACGCTATTAAGCTTTGGCGTTGCATTACTTACTGGCTTGATTGTCCAAGTAATGCTATTACAATCCTTTTAAAATTTCTTTATTGATCGCTTTTATCAAAGCCGGCCCTTCGTAGATAAATCCTGTATATAATTGAACTAAGCTTGCTCCTGCATTTAGTTTTTCGATAGCATCTTGAGCAGTATGAATTCCGCCTACTCCAATAATAGGAAATGCTTTATTGCTTTTTTCAGAAAGGAAACGAATTACTTCGGTAGATCTTTTAGTTAATGGCTTACCCGACAAACCACCTGCTTCTTCTTTATTTTCAGACTGTAGTCCGTCTCTTGAGATTGTTGTATTGGTTGCAATTACACCAGCAATTTGTGTTGTTTTAATAATATCTATAATATCTAATAACTGCTCATCTGTTAAGTCTGGAGCAATTTTCAATAAAATCGGCTTTGGTTTTGCATGTGTTACATTTCTATCTTGCAATGTTTGTAACAATTGTGTCAAAGGCTCTTTGTCTTGTAAAGCTCTCAAATTTGGTGTATTTGGCGAACTTACATTGACTACAAAATAATCAACATGATTAAATAATGCATCAAAACATATAATGTAATCATCGACTGCATTTTCATTTGGAGTTACTTTATTTTTACCAATATTTCCTCCAATTAAAACTCCTTTCTTTTGTTTTAATCGCTCTACTGCTTCGATGACACCGCCATTATTAAATCCCATTCGATTAATAATTGCCTGATCTTCTTTTAAACGAAACAATCTCTTTTTAGGATTTCCTTCTTGCCCAACTGGGGTTACGGTACCTATTTCTATAAATCCGAAACCAAAATCAGAAAGCTCTTTGTATAATTTAGCATCTTTATCAAATCCTGCTGCTAGTCCAACTGGATTACTAAATTTTATCCCGAAAACTTCTCGCTCTAAACGAGGGTCATTTTCTTTGTAAATCGCTTTTATAATCGATGAAACTCCTGGTATTTTTGAAATAAATCTAACGAATGAAAAAGTAAAATAATGAACTTCTTCTGGATCAAACCTAAAAAGTATCGGACGAATAAGCAATTTATACATAAGTGTGTTGGTGTTTTTTTGTGGCAGCAAATTTAATTATAATATACTAAAACGCACCCTATTTAATCAAAAAAACAGCGTACCAATTTAAGTACCCAAACGTTTTTGAATTGTAATTTTAATACTAAAATAAAAACAGTCCAAAAAAAAAGGTTCCATAGTAAGAGAAAACCGTTTTTTTGTTTCAATCAGGATGTTTCTAATCTAAAATAAAACAGCTGAAAAAATTGCCTATATTTGCTAAAAAAATAAAGAAATGCAACATATTATAGATCGATTTATTAGTTATGTAACAATTGATACAGAGTCTGATCCAAATTCACAATCTACTCCTAGTACTGCTAAACAATGGGACCTTGCTAATAAACTAGCAGAAGAATTAAAAACTATTGGTATGCATGACGTCACTATTGATGACAAAGCGTATATCATGGCGACTTTACCAAGTAACGTAGAACATGAAGTTCCAACTATTGGTTTTATATCTCACTTTGATACTTCTCCAGATTTTACAGGAGCCAATGTAAAACCTCAAATTATCCCTAATTATGACGGTAAAGACATTGTACTGAATGCAGAACAAAACATTATTTTGTCTCCAAGTTACTTTAAAGATTTATTACAATATAAAGGTCAAACCTTAATTACAACAGACGGAACTACTTTATTAGGTGCCGATGATAAAGCCGGAATTACAGAGATTGTATCGGCAATGGAATTCCTAATTAAAAATCCAGATATTAAACACGGTAAAATTAGAGTTGGGTTTACTCCCGATGAAGAAATTGGTCGTGGTGCACATCATTTTGATGTAGATAAGTTTGGTGCTGAATGGGCTTACACCATGGACGGAAGTCAGATTGGTGAGCTTGAATATGAAAACTTTAATGCAGCTGGTGCTAAAATTACTTTTAAAGGTAAAAGCGTACATCCTGGTTACGCCAAAGGAAAAATGATTAATTCATTACTTATTGCTAATGAATTTATCAACGAATTACCTAAAGGTGAAACTCCTCAAGAAACTAAAGGTTACCAAGGTTTTTTTCACGTACACCATATAAGTGGAACTATCGAAGAAACTGTTCTTGAACTTATCATTAGAGATCATAGTGCAAAAAAATTCGAAAGACGTAAAAAATTGATTGAGAGAATTACTAAAAAAATCAATCATAAGTTTGCTAAGAAATTCGGTGAACCGATCGTAATTACCGAAATAAATGACCAATACTACAATATGAAAGAAAAGGTTTTACCTGTAAAACATATTGTTGATATTGCTGAGAAAGCAATGAAAGAATTGAACATAAAACCATTAATAAAACCAATTAGAGGTGGAACGGATGGTTCTCAATTATCATACAAAGGATTGCCTTGCCCTAATATTTTTGCTGGTGGTCATAACTTTCATGGTAAATACGAATATGTTCCTGTAGAAAGCATGCAAAAAGCAACTGATGTTATCGTTAAAATTGCCGAAATGACTGCAATTCCTGGTATTTTTGATGTTCCTGTAAAGCCAACAAAAAAGAAATAAGACACTGACTATTTAGTCAAAAGACACTTAAAACTAAACCCACCTGCATTTCTTTTTGCAGGTGGGTTTTTCGTTTAATTCATTTTATAGAGATGCAATGTTGCAAATGCTGCAATATATTTTATCCTAAAATAGTTTCAATTGCTTTTAGTTCTTCTTGAGAAAAATCAAGATTTTGCAAACTATCGATATTATTATTTAACTGTCCTACTGAACTCGCACCAATTAAAACAGATGTAATACGCTTGTCTTTTAATAACCAAGCCAATGCCATTTGTGCTAAAGATTGATTTCTATTTTGAGCAATATCATTCAAGGCAATTATCTTTTGTACTTTTTGTTCCGATACTTCTTCGAGCTGTAAATGTCCGTTCGGATTTGAAGCTCTTGAATTCTCCGGAATTCCTTTTAGGTATTTATCTGTTAATAGCCCTTGTGCTAAAGGTGAGAACGCAATACAACCTACTCCTTTTTCTTCAAGAACATCCAGTAAACCCGCTTCTGGCTCACGAACAAACATCGAATATTTAACCTGATGAATTAAACAAGGCGTTCCTAATTCTTTTAAAATTGCAGTTGCTTCTCTGGTTTGTGCTGCATTATAATTGGATATTCCTGCGTATAATGCTTTTCCGCTTCTTACTGCGTAATCTAATGCCATCATGGTTTCTTCTAGTGGCGTTTCGGGATCAAAACGATGAGAATAAAAGATATCTACATAATCTAATTTCATGCGTTTTAAACTCTGATCTAAACTTGACAACAAGTATTTTCTAGATCCCCAATCGCCATACGGTCCATCCCACATGGTGTAACCTGCCTTGGTAGAAACTACAATTTGATCGCGCAAATTTCCTTGAAAATTATGCCAAAGAATTTTTCCGAAATTCTCTTCAGCCGATCCTGGAACTGGTCCATAATTATTGGCTAAATCAAAGTGAGTTATTCCTTTATCAAAGGCTCCTTTAATGATACGCTCACCATTCTCAAAATTATCTACTGACCCGAAATTATGCCATAGTCCCAAAGAAATTTGTGGTAATAACAAACCACTTTTCCCGCATCTATTATATTTCATTTTATTAATTTAAAGATTGAAAATTAAAGAACTTAACGGTAATCAACATATAAATTCTATTTCTGTAAAAATAAGAAATCGAAAGTATTACACAATTAATTTACACTAATTGAAATACTTTCGATTTATCGTTTTCTTGTTTTTAGTTTCCTAAAAACAATCTTTATAAAATCATCTTTTCTTCTTATTAATCAAACTTCTCAGAAATATCATGTATTTTTTTCAGTTTGAAAGAAAAATAAATATAAAAAGCTCCAATTGCAATAAAAGCAAAGGCTGTCCAATATACTAGTGAAAGACCTGCAAAAACAGGATTCCATAATAATATGAATGAAAATATAACTCCAAGAATCCCTAATACTAAAAGACTCCCCCAATCTGGCACTCTATAGCTCTTTAAATCAAAAGCCATAACGATCGCCATGATCGAACGGAATAAAATTACAAACCCTACGTATAATGGAAGTATCGTAATCGAAATTAATGGATTCGAAATTAGCAATATCCCTACTACCAGTCCTAAAATCCCAGATGCCAATGTCCAACCCCAGTTATCTATTTTTTTTCTGTTAGAAAGCGCAAAAATGATTTCAAAAATTCCACTTCCTAGAAATGAAATACTAAAAATCAATGCAAGGCTTAAATAAGCCGCTAAAGGCGTCATAAAAGACCAAATTCCGATTCCAATAAAAAGCAATCCCACTAAAAATGGAATATACCAATAATCAATTGCTTTTTTTACCTTTTTAAATAAAGAATTTCCCATAAATGTATTTTGCAAATCACGCTTACTCTATAAAGTTTTCAGCATCCCTTATAATTGATACCACACAATAAAACAATCCTTTATTTAGTCTATTTTATTACGATGTCTACCAAAGATAAGAAATATAAAATCTAATTTGTAAAATTTAACCCATAAATACATCATTAAATTTATAGTAATATCAACTATTTATCTTCTCTTCTTATAGTTAATCTTTTATTCTGAAATAAAACAAGAAGCAGGTAAATTGGCCTTATTGAATAAATTAGAATGAACCGTATTTCCCCATGCGAAACGAACTTTTACCAGAGTAATGCATTTTTTACTTTCCAACCAAACTTCACTATCTTTAATTTCGGCACTGGCTGGATAAAAAACACCATCAATTCCAGCTATTTCAAATTGCTCTTCCTTTCTATCTTTAAAATACAACCCATCTGCATAATCAAAAGACACTATTACTTTATTCCCTTCTATTTTAATTGCCTTATAAAGTGGGCTATTTACCAAATCGATATTGGTTTTATAAGTATTTGCTAAAGCAAGGTTCGCTAAGCGAATACCAACTGTTATTTTGTCTGTTGGATGAATTTCTTTCACATCACTAACATCGCTTATTACCACCATTCCTGTATTAGAAACTTCTTTGAGTACCCTGCGTTGTGCGTCTCTGACAATTACATTCCAAAAGTTATTACTTCCCGTTTTATTAGGAGCAATTTGAACAAAATAAAATGGAAAATCTTCTTTCCAAACTTTTCTCCAAGAGCCAATTAAAGCTACTAATGTTTTGTCGTAGGTTGTAGACCCTACATTCGATTCTCCTTGATACCAAATTGTTCCTGCAATTTTAAATCCTACAATGGGATGAATCATTGCATTATAAGCACGCCCGGGCAGTCTAGGCTCATATTCTTGTTCATTAAATCTCTTGGCGCTTTCAGCCAAAATAGCATCATTTGTAACTACCTCTTCGGGCATCCAAACCTCAACAGGAGTACCACCCATATTCGAAGAGATCAAACCTATCGGAACATCCTTCAATTCTTCTTGCAGTCGTTTAGCAAAGAAGTATCCAATAGCACTAAAATCTTTCATAGTTTCTGGTGTTGACTTAACCCAGTTTCCTGATAAATTATTTTGCGGTGTAGATGCAGTTAATTTTGGAACAGTAAAAAACCGAATATTTGAATTTGTCGCCTTTTGTACTTCCTCATTGCCATTATCAATTCCCCAGCTTGGAGTCATTTCCATATTAGATTGTCCTGAACAAATCCAAACTTCTCCTATAAGAATATTTTTGAGAACTATTTCATTTCTTCCTTTTACACTAATCGTATAAGGTCCTCCTGCTTGGGGTGTTGCAATCTTAAATTCCCATTGTCCCTCATTATTAGCAACAGTTTTATATTCCTTGTTATCCCAACTTGCTATTAATGCAATCTTTTCTTCTGGATTTGCCCAACCCAAAATGATGACTTCTGAATTGCGTTGCAATACCATATTATCACCAAAAATAGCAGGAAGAGAAATTGTTGTCATCATAGCACTTAAAATCATTTAGAATGAAAGCAAACTTAATCATTTAGTAGCTTTTATTATTAATCTTCAAAATTCATTGTATATCATTTTTTGATAATTAAAAACAACCGCTTATCTTTATAAATTAAATAATTTCCTTATTCAAAAATGAAGTTTACCTTTTACCTATTTACAGCCTTTGTATTATTTTCATCATTTACCACAAAAAAAGATCAGAAAATCACAAGTAATCAAATTCAAGAAATACAATCCATAATTGACAGAGACTCCATTATTACCTACTCTAAAAAATATCTGGGAACACCCTATCTATACGCTGGAAATACTCCTAAAAAAGGATTTGATTGTTCTGGCTTTGTTAATTATGTTTTTAAATATTTTGAGATTGACTTACCCCGAAGCTCAAGCGCTTACAAAAACATTGGTAAAGCAAAATCACCTGAAGATTTTAAAGTGGGAGATATTTTAGTTTTTTATGGATATAAAGACAAAAAAAGAATAGGTCATCTTGGAATAATTTGTGAAGCCAATGGTATGAAATCAAAATTTATTCATGCTTCATCTGGAAAAATAAAAAGCGTAATAATTAGCGCATTAGACTCAAATCACTACAGCAATCGCTTTTATAAATGCATAAATGTATTGCCTAAATAAAAAAAATGATTCATTACTGTAATAAGTTAAGGCATAAAAAAAACTCCAAGCAATTTAACATGCTTGGAGCCTAGACATTATAACTAACTACTTTTATAAAACTATTCCTTTTAATGTAAGTACTTTTGGTGTTGCTTCTGCACTTGTTACTACAGTAACAGTTTTAGAAAAAGCACCTTTGCTAGCAGCATTATACGTCGCTGTAATCTTTGCAGATTTTCCAGGTAAAATCGGTTCTTTTGTATAATTTGTTGCAGTACACCCACAAGATCCCTGAACACTTGTAATAACTACAGCTGTTTTTCCTGTGTTTTTAAATTCAAAATCAATTTCTTTTGGTACATTCAGTGGTATTTGCCCAACATCGATAGTTTCTGCTTTCCATGTAATTGATCCTGCGAATGCAGAAGCTTTTGCTACTATTGTTTCTACTGGAGCAATCGCTGAGAAAGACATTAAACCTAAAGTCAATACTAATAATAATGGTCTGATAATTTTCATAAGCTTAAATTTTAAAATGATTATTTGGTTTGTTATTTTGAACATTACAAATTTAAATAGACTAAAAACGAAACGCTGTTAACCGCTTTCAAATGTTTGTTAACGACTTGTTAATCGCTGTTTTTAAAGATATTTTTGATTAATATTACACCTTGTAAATTACATTTAAGTGAAAATAAACAGACTCAACAGCATTATCCTTCTGGGGTTTATAGCAATCATCGGCATACTAGTCGTGCAATTACTATGGACTAAAGAAGCTTTTACCCTTGAGCAAAAAAAACTAAACCAAAAAACGCATATTGCTTTACTTGAAGTGGCAAAAAAACTACATGAAAGTAATAGCAATGAATTACCTGCTCAAAGTCCTATCCAAAAAATATCTAATGACTATTATGTTGTAAACATCGAAAATGATTTTGAGCCCGATATCTTAGAATTTTATTTAAAATCGGAATTCAAGAAAATGAATATCACAACCGATTTCGAATACGCCATGTACAACTGTCAGAGTAACGAAATGGTTTATGGAGATCATGTTTCACTATCTAAAAAATTAGATAAAAAACAATCCGTTCATTTCCCTAAGCATAAAAATCTGGTTTATTATTTTGCTGTTCGATTTCCTAATGAAACTAGTTATATCTTTAGTTCAATGCGCTTTTGGTTTGTACTTTCGATACTTATTATTATTATTTTACTAATCTATATCTACTCTGTTTTTACGCTTTTACAGCAAAAAAAATATTCTGAGTTACAGCGTGATTTTATCAATAATATGACACACGAGTTTAAAACTCCTTTGGCTTCAATTTTAATTGCTTCTAATTATTTGATTAAACAAGCCCCAATCAAAGAAGATAAAAAACTCGAAAAGTATACTGAAATCATCATCAATCAAAGTGGTAAACTAAACAATCATATTGAGAAAATTTTAAGTATTGCAAAATCTGATTATACTCCATTAGAACTAGAACTTAAAAATATTTTAATTATTCCTGCTATTGAGGAAACAATAGAAAACATCAAACTAAAATACCCTGATACAACTATTAAAATTGAATCGGATGCTACAAATTATACCATTGTTGCTGACATTTTTCATTTTACAAACATCGTTTATAATCTCCTTGATAATGCAATAAAATATTGCGATACCAAACCCGAAATCACAATTCGTCTGGCTACAGATAATCAATTCTTAAAAATTGCTTTTATAGATAACGGAATTGGAATTGCCAACAAGAACATTTCTTTTATTTTTGACAAATTCTACAGAATTCCAAATGAAAAAAGCACCCAGTCAAATGGTTTTGGATTAGGCTTGTATTATGTAAAAAAGATTTGCAACTTGCATCAGTGGAAAATCAATGCTACTAACAATCCAAAAAAAGGGATTACCATAACCATATCAATTCCGTATAAAAAATGAGTATTTTCAAAATCCTTTACACCGAAGATGATGAAACTTTAGGGTTTCTTACCAAAGATAATCTTGAACAAAATAATTACGATGTAACGCATTGTTGCGACGGAAAACTAGGTCTTGAAGCTTTTAACAAAGGTAATTTCGATATTTGTATTTTGGATATTATGATGCCAAAAATAGATGGATTTGAACTCGCTACTGAAATAAGAAAACTCAATTCTGACATTCCTATTATTTTTCTTTCGGCCAAAACGCTTAAGGAAGATAGAATAAAAGGATTGCGACTTGGTGCCGATGATTACCTCATTAAACCTTTTAGTATTGAAGAACTACTTCTGAAAATTGAAATATTTTTAAAACGTTCACACAAGAATGACTCTATAGATAAATTTATTTATAAAATTGGAAAATATCATTTTGACACTAAGAACTTTATTCTTTTTAATGAAAATGAAAAAATAGGCCTTACACAACGTGAAGCTGAATTATTAAAATTATTTCTTGACAATAAAAATTCCGTTTTAAAAAGAGAGCAGATTCTAACTTCGCTTTGGGGAGACGATGATTATTTTATGGGCCGAAGCTTAGATGTTTTTATTTCGCGTCTGCGCAAAATTTTAGCAAACGAACAAGGTATTTCTATAGAAAACTTACACGGAATTGGTTTTAGATTTACAATCTAATCCTTGTCTAAATATATAGAATTTTGTAATTTTAATATTCAAACATTCCAGACATGAGATTGCATCATTTACGTAATGCCACTTTAGTAATTGAAACAGAAAAGCACGTTATTTTAGTTGACCCAATGTTAGGCAAAAGGAAGACTATTGCTCCTTTTAGTCTTTTTCGTTTCAAACCAAAAAGAAATCCGCTTACCTATTTACCAAAAAACAGTAGAGCCATTTTAAGTAAAGTTACCCATTGCATCATTACTCATTTACACCCAGATCATTTAGATAAGGCTGGTGAGGTTTTTTTAAGAAGAAAATCAATTCCTGTAATTTGTAGTACTAAAGATGAAGATGCCCTTACAAAAAGAGGTGTAACTGTTGTTCAGACTCTGGATTATTGGAAGTCACAAGATTTTTTAGATGGAACAATTACAGGCATTCCTGCTGTTCATGGTTATGGCTTCATTACAAAACTGATGGGAAATGTAATGGGATTTTATATTGAACTTCTTAATGAAAAATCCATTTATATTAGTTCTGATACTATTTTTACTAAAGATGTAGAAAAAGTATTAACTGAGTTTAAACCCGATATTGCAACTATTGCTTGCGGTACAGCTAGATTAGATATTGGTCAACCGCTATTAATGAGAATGAATGATATTCTAAAATTTATTGCTCTTGCACCTGGAAAAGTCTTTGCAAATCATCTAGAGGCCTTAAATCATTGCCCAACAACTAGAACAGAACTTAGACTTGCTCTAACAGCAAATAATCTTTTATCAAAGACTTCGATTCCTAACGATGGTGAATCTGTTGAGTTTTTATAAAACCAACAATCCAAATTCTCTTAAAGTATTCACAGGTTTTGAATACCAAAACAATTCAAAATCATCAAAATTAGTTTCAAAATCGGCTTTGATTTCCTGAAAATTATAGGTTTTAGTTTTTGCCACCGAAATTTTCTGTAATATTTCAACTAGCCACTCTCCTTCATTTTTATTTGTCAGAATACTAAAACTTTCTTTTTTATCATGAAAAGTAAGCGTTAGCATTTCCCAAGAGTTTCCTTTTTTAGATTTGGTAAAAGATTCTGTAAAAGGCTTCCCTCCTAACCAAACAATTTTAGCTGTGGGTTTTATATTGAAATCTTCTGACTCTTGTAAAGCATCAAAAATAAAATCTGATCCAATCTTAGTTTTTGGAATTTTAAAATCAAACCAATCTTGAAGCTCATAATCAAAACAAATTCCGTGCATGAAATTGAATAATGATTTCTTAAGTCCAAAACTAAATTTATCGTGATTGATTCCCGTAGAATCTGTATAATCAATATCATTATTGGCAAAAGTTCCAATAGCTTCTGTTGCTTTTTTTACACCAAATTTTTCAGGATACATTCCTACCGGACTATGCGCAGTCATGGCAAACTGATGCCAAAATCCAGATTGTAAAATCCCTGCTTCAAATAACTGACGCACCATTTCTAGACTATCAACCGTTTCTTGAACTGTTTGCGTTGGATATCCGTACATTAAATAGGCATGAACCATAATACCTGCTTCGGTAAAATTACGCGTCACTTTTGCTACTTGTTCTACAGTTACTCCTTTATCGATTAATTTCAATAACCTATCCGAAGCAACTTCTAGCCCTCCCGAAACGGCAATACAGCCCGATGCTTTTAATAATAAACATAAATCGGCTGAAAAACTTTTCTCGAAACGAATATTTGTCCACCAAGTTACAGCTAACTTTCTTCGAAGAATTTCGAGCGCCAAAGCACGCATAAGTGCAGGCGGAGCAGCTTCATCTACATAATGAAATCCGTTTTGTCCTGTTTGCGCCATCATGTCTTCCATTCGATCACATAACAAACTTGCAGCAACAGGTTCATAAACCTTTATGTAATCTAATGAAATATCACAAAAGGTACATTTTCCCCAATAACAACCATGTGCCATTGTTAGTTTATTCCAGCGTCCGTCACTCCACATTCTATGCATCGGATTGACAATTTCTATAACCGAAATATATTTATCCAATAGCAAGTCAGAATAATCTGGTGTTCCTACTTGAGATTGCTTATAATCTTGCTTAAGCGAATTGTTTTTATAAACTACTTCTCCATTTTCTAGCAGAAAAGTTCGCTTGTATGAATTAGCTTCTGGGTTTTCTATACTCGAAATTAGTTCTTCGATGGGCACTTCTCCATCATCTAAAGTGATAAAATCGAAAAACTCAAAAACTCGTTTATCTGAAAGTGAGCGCAACTCAGTATTTGGGAAACCACCACCCATTGAAATTTTAATTTCAGGATGATTTTGTTTTACCCACTGTGCAGATCTAAATGCGCTATATAAATTCCCAGGAAAAGGAACTGAGATTAAAAAAAATATTGGTTTTACCGATTCGATACGTTCTTTTAAAATCGAAATTAAAACCTCATCAATATAGGTAGTCTCTTGTTGTAAAGCTTGGTACAATTCGTCAAAAGAATTAGCACTTCGTCCTAAACGTTCTGCATAGCGACTGAAACCAAAATTCTCATCGATACATTCTACAATAAAATCCGAAATATCTTCAAGATACAAGGTTGCTAAATGTTTCGCTTTGTCCTGCGTTCCCATTGTTCCAAAAGCCCAATCAAGTTCTTCTAATTGTGCAAAACGAGAAGCCTCTGGCAAGAAATCTTCCTGACAAATTTGTAATGCTAATGTTGGATTCTTTCCTTGCAAAAAGGCAATTACAGCATCAATCGTCTTAAGATACTCCTCTTGAAGCGCAAAAATACGTTTAGAGTTATCTGAGATTTCAGAAACTTCAAACTTTGAACTTGAACCTTCAAATACATCTGTTAATCCTTTCTTCGAAAACAATTCTAGAATTACTTCGATACCCAAATCTGCCTGAACAGATTCTATATTTTTAGTATTCAGAAACCCCTTGATATAAGCGGTTGCTGGATACGGCGTATTCAATTGAGTAAATGGAGGTGTAATTACAAAAAGCTTCGTTTTCAAGGCAACAATATTTTCTGCAAAAATACGGCATATTTATAATGTTTTTGCAAAAAGATTTAGATCCTATTTTTCAAGCAAAAACCCTTTAAGAATAATTATCAAAAGGCTTTGCTATTTTATTACTTCCTCAACTAAAACTTATGTTCTTTTTTACTGATTACTAACAATGACAACATCGAAATAAAAGCCGCAATACTAAGATAAAAACCTACATAGGTTAAATCATAAGTACTTGCTAGCCAAATCGCAATCATTGGTGCGAATGCTGCACCAATAATTCCTGCCAAATTAAAAGTTAATGAAGCTCCTGAGTAACGAACATTCGTTGGAAATAATTCAGATAGAAACGTTCCTAAAGGCCCATAAGTGAATCCCATCAAAGCCATTCCTAAGCATAAAAAGAATGTTACCATCGCTGTATTTCCTGAATTTAAAAAATAGGAAAAGAAAAAACCAAAAACAGCTATGGCTCCCGTAGTTAAAATTAATATTTTACGACGTCCGATTTTATCCGCAACTACAGCCGAAATTGGAATAAATAAAGCGAAAAACAATACTGAAAATAACTGAATCAATAAAAAGTCTCTTTTTGCATAACCCAAATCAGAAGTTGCCCAACTCAATGTAAATACGGTCATTAAATAAAACACCAAGAATGTTGTAACCGCTGCAAGTGTTCCAAATATCAATTGATTTTTATACGACTTGACCAAAGTTAAAAATGGAATTTTCACTTCTTCTTGTTCCTTTTTAGAATTTTCAAAAGAAGGTGTTTCTGTTATTTTAGTTCGGATATAAAACCCAACCACTACCAAAAGTGAACTGGCGATAAAAGGAATTCTCCATCCATAATTCATAAAATCTTCATTACTCATTGAATCTGTTAGTAATAAAAAAGTACCTCCAGAAAGCAACAACCCAATTGGCGCCCCTAATTGTGGGAACATGCCATACCAAGCACGTTTATTTGGTGGTGCGTTTTCGATAGCTAGCAAAACAGCTCCTCCCCATTCTCCACCTAATCCAACGCCTTGTCCAAATCGGCATAACATCAATAATAAAGGAGCAGTGACACCAATACTTGCGTAACTAGGTAAAAAACCAATGGCTACTGTCGAAATTCCCATAGTCAATAATGCAGCAACTAAAGTAAATTTACGTCCAATTTTATCTCCATAATGTCCGAAAAATGCAGAACCCAAAGGGCGAGATAAAAAAGCAATCGAAAAAGTGGCTAGTGACTCTAATGTTGCCATTGTAGGATCTGAACTTGGAAAAAATAACTGAGGAAAAACTAAAACCGCAGCATTGGCATAAATATAAAAGTCGAAAAACTCGATTGTGGTACCAATTAAACTACCAAAAAGAACGTGTTTTGTGGAATTTATTTTTTTTGAATTATTTTTCATGTGATTAAATATAAATTTTAAGAAAACAAGATGCAAAAATGAAGCTAATTCCTAAAATGAACAAATATTTATCTTTGAAATTAAAATATCTTTGTGAAAATCACAATCAAAAATAGAGTCAATACTCTAATTAAAATGTTCTGTCAAAAAATATAACATAAATGGCCGGAATTTCTTCCGACCACTACTACCGCTATAGGTAGTTTTTAGTTTTTACAAGCTTTTCACTTCTATTGTTTTAATAATATTATTTGATCAGCTGTAGGCATAATTTGTTTCGCTCCTCCATTAGGACAACTATTTTGATCAATAATCATCGATTCAGTAACTAAGAATAAAGTCATTTTTGTATTATTACTGTCTTTTAAGAAATCAATGAATATAGTACCTGCTTGCCCGCAATTTGCATTTTTACCACTATAATTTAAAGCGTAGGTAGTAGTATCAAGATAATCTCCTCTAATTACATAAGGACTAGAATCAGGCAATGCTCTTGTATCTTCAATCACAGTACCATTACTATTTATTACAAGGTAACGCATTAATAATATATCTTCTTTAAAACTCTCTCTTACGGCTAAGAATTTTGTTATTCTAAATTCGTAATTTTTACCACCATAAGTTCCTTTCCAAGTACCAATAAATTTGTCTAAAACATGATTTACATCTTGTAAGTATGCTCCTTTTGGAAATGCTTTGTTAGTATCCATGTATTTTAAAACTTCTTCTGTAGTAACTATAATTTGCGCTTTAGAAGATAAATTACATACAATCAGAATACTTATAATAATTATTTTTCTCATCGTATTTGTTTTAGATTTTATGGACATGGTGTTGTTGTTAGTTTATCTTTAAACTTAACAAAACAACTTCAGAAGAAAAACCTTAAAACAGAAAAGCAGTATTTCAAAAAACACTGCTTTTGTTTTGATTTCTAAAATTGAGAATTAAAGTTATCTACTGTTTGATTAAGCTCATTTTGGTTGTTGGAAATAATTGCGGGGCTGCACCATTGGGACAATATTCTTCAATTATAAAATCTTGTCTAGGGGTAAGAAACAGTTCTATGGCGCTATTATTTATGTTTTTTGTCAACATAACAACTAATTCTCCCCCTTGTCCACATTGGCTTTGACGGCCTGTATAAGTTAAAACAAAATAGGTTTTGTTAAAATAAGAACTTTTCGCTGTATAAGGGCTGTCATCTGGCTCTGCTCTGGTATCTTCTAAAACACTACCGTTAGTGTCTTTAATAATATAACGCATTATTAATCTGTCTTGGGTTAGACCATCATATGTAGTCATTTTTTTTGTAAATGTGATTTCATAATTTCTCCCATTATAAGTTCCTTTCCAAGTGCCTACATAATTATCCCTAATACCATTTATATCTTTTAAATAAGTGACACTTTCAGGGATACCATTATCAGCTTGGATATATTCTGCTAAGTTTTCTATTGGAACAACTGATTGTGCTTTACAGGATAAATTGCATACAGTCAGAATACTTATAATAATTATTTTTTTCATCGTATTTGTTTCAGATTTTATGGACATGGTGTTGTTGTTAGTTTATCTTTAGCGTCTAGAGTTTTTTTGTCAGTAGTACCATCATTATTTATTTTGAACAAAGAAATACCAGTAATATTATTTTCTTTCATGAATTTTAAAAAACCTCGTTCTTTTGAGTTACTTTTTCGCATTGTAGTTTCATATTTTTCATTTAACTCTTTAAAATTCAATCCCAGATTAAGATTACTATAAGAGTCTTCAAGTCTAAGTGTATAATTTCCTTTACTAGAAATCATAGTCCCATAAATATCTGATAAAGGAATTCCATTTTTGTTGGCTTTTACCAAAAGTACCATAAAAGATTGTACATCTGCGGGAGAAAACATTTTAATAGGCCGATTAATAATTGGGTTATCGTTTAAATCTGCAGTTCCAGTATCATAATCGTCAAGATGGGTATGCATATAACCAATGGTATTAGCATCATGCGGTAGTTTCATCGAATCACTACTTAAATTAGTAAGAGCTGTAAAAGACCTGTCCTTGTTTTCCAAATAACCAGTTTCCTTTTTTAGTTTTGTCTTCTTGCTTAATTCATCCTGTTTAGCTTTAAAATTTGGATTTGTATTCTGCTTTTTAATTTGATCGCAAGGGTTTTCAGTATTTCCCGTTGTACCGCCACCACCGCCACTACCATGAGGAGGATTTGTATATTCAGACGGATTAGTCACTCCTCCGAATGAGGGACCACGAGGGATATAGGTCATAGGAGGAAACGTTGGTGGTGATGATGGAGACGTAATTACAACATCTCTAAGCGGTATAGCAGGAGAACTACTACTACTTCCTCCTCCTCCTTTGGGTTCTTCTTCATCAAGACAAAGAGAACAAGGGGAGGCTATCATTTTACTTTGTTCATTGTTACTGACAGGCGATAACATTGCTACTATTCCTTCTTGAATAACTTTATTATTCTCAAATTTAGCTACTTTTATAAAACCATTTTTCAAATTCCAAGAGCTAATGTATCCATTAAAATCACCACCATCTATTGATTGGCTACTATTGTTTGAACTTATATCGGGGAATATCTCAAAGATTAATGCTTCATAATTATTTTCACTTATCTTATAAAGATACAAATTTTGTTTCCAAATTTCTGATGCATTTCTTTTGCGTTCAACGATAGGAACAATAATGGTTTCAGTCCCATCTTCTGAGGTTGTTCTTTTGGCTTGACTCCAATTGTATTCTAAATTTTGAAATATATCAAAATTTGGGCTTTCAGCTTCGTACTTTTTAAACCAAGTTTGAGCATCTAAAGTTTGATTTGTTACCATTTCTTCAGTACTGCAAGAGTAGACAAGAAGAATAAATAAAGATAAAGAGTAGCTTAAGATATTAAGGATAGCTTTTTTCATACATACATATATTTTTAAACAAGCAATAGTAATACTTTTTTTCCAAAAAATCAAGTATTAGCTAAAAATTACTCAAAAAAGACTACAAAAAATTATTTTATTTAACAATATACTAACTTAAGTATTGATGTTGCTAGGATCCTAATTTTATCGAAAACCTAACCTTGTAACGTTTCCATGTTGTTCAGTAAACGCTTTTTCTGGAACTTCTTTTTTTGACCTCTTATCAAAGGCAGTTAACTGCCAAGGGGTAATATTTTCGATATTAATGTAAAGCGCATCATACGGCTTATATTTAGTAATTTGAATACCAACAATTATACACTGTCTAAACTCGTAAAATGAATTGTAATTTTGGATTGAGCTTACAGAATTAAGAATTTCTTAAAAGCATTCAATTTTTTTACAACTAAGCGACACTAATATTGTATATATATAAAAGCTTAGGAATTAATTCATAAAACCCTATACTTTACGGCAACCAATGCGATTTAGCAAAACAACAACTATCTAATAATCAAACAATACTTAATCAACTCTTCTCGCTCTTAGTTTGGCAAAATATTTAATTATACCAATGTACCTATTACAGCATCCTTTCTAGTATTATTTCTTTTTCTTTTTAATAGGTTTCTCTTTTTTAGAACCTTTATTTATTTTTTTGTTCAATCTTTTTTCAGTCTCTTCAATTTCATAATCATAAAATGAATTTAACGTTTGAAGTCTTGCTTGTTTCACTATTTTTAATGCTTTTTTAAATTCCATCTGGCTTTCTAAAAACATTACTTTCTTAAGAAGAATCTCTACTTTATTAATTCCTTTAATTGTTAATGCAAAATCAATTAACCTAACTGCTTCTTCATGATCTTCATTCATGATTAAAGTATGAATGTAAGAAGGATATATTTCAATGGCATTAATATTAATTAAAATAGCCTGTTGAAAATACTCTTTGGCCTCATCATATTTAAACAAATGATCGCTTAATATCTGCCCGTATAAACACAATGCCATTGTATTTTTTTCATCATAAGACAATGCATAATCCAATGATTCAATAGTTTCTTCCAGCGAATACGGATAATTATCTAATGCTTGAAAAAGGTACTTATCTATTGTTTTCATAATTTATTCTATTTTAAAGATTTTGAGATTAATCATTACCTAAATAATCTTCTCTTTTTAATCTTTGTCGTTCTTGTTTGAAATTTTTTGCCTGTTTTTGTTTTTTAAAATCCGATCCTTCAAAAACACGAATTGGATTGCCTCTTTGTATTTGCAACTGATTCATCCATTGGGCTTGAAATTCGGCTTTAAATTGTTTTACTGTTTCGTCCTTAAACTTTTGTAATAACCGCTCGGTAGCTAGTTTTTTATTCTGATGTTGCGAACGCGAATCCATCGACACTACACTAATTCCTGTAGGTACATGAGTCGCTCTAACTGCCGAGCTTACTTTGTTTACATGTTGCCCGCCAGCACCTGAACTACGCATTGCCTGATACTGGATATCATGCTCATAAATTTGAGTTGTAGTTGTTTTATCAACTTCAAAAATTCCGATAAACCAATTTTTACGTTTATGAAATTTCCTAAACTGACTCTGCCCTATCCACTGAATTGTTCCAATCCAAGAGTTTACAAACGCATCAAGAGTATCACTTTCTAATAAAATTGTGACAGTTTCAACTGTCCCATTTTCTATTCCTGTTTCTCGTTGAAGCAAAGTAGTCTTTATTTTACTGATAGTAGCTTCTTCTAGGAATGTTTTTAAAACCTGAGCCACAACCCAGCTACATTCTGCTGGGCCACGGCCTGATGTTATTTGAATTATTTTTTCCATTTTTCTATAATTTTCAACAGTTTCTCTCTGTTTTTTGCCTCTTTTACAAATTTTGGTAAACGAGCCACTAAACTAGAACTGTAATTTGCTTTTGAATTTCGCTCTCGCAAATCTGCTCCAATGTATCGCTCTAAATACGCTATATGCTCTTGATTGTAAGCCCAAAATAGTTCTCCATCTACTTCTTTTTGAAACCAAAGTGGCAAATCATATCTTGTATCTCTAACCAAGCCATCATTTAAAGCAACACGCTGTAAAACCTTTTTTATTTTTGGTTTCCACTCTTCCTGAAAATTACAATGAGGACATTTTGCTCGGTATTTTTCAGGACATTCTTTCAAGGGTTGCGATTCAAATTCGTATTTTTCAAAACAATGATTGCAATAGACTTTTCCATAAGCGATGTATTGGTAAACTGGCTCTTTAAGTTTATAAAAACAACATTTGCATTCAAAAATTTCTGTATAACAGCGACCGCATTCACAGTCGATTTTCTTCTCTCTTTTAACAGTGGATTTAGAATCACATTTTGGACATTTTACAAAAACATCGTTGGAAAAATTCCCTAAAAATTTATTTTCATCTTGAAATCGTTTCATCTTTTCTAATTTTTAAAATTATCTGTCCATTCGAACAATCTTTGGTGTAAATGTTCCTAAAACATCAACCAATTCTGTTTGATTAGCCATTACTTTATTAATATCCTTATACGCCATTGGAGCTTCGTCAATATTTCCTCCAATCAAACTCACCTCGTTTGCTTTCAAGACTTTATTTATCTCACTTTGCGTAAACGATTCTTTGCATTTTCTACGAGAAAAAAGTCTACCTGCGCCATGAGAAGCTGAGTTTAAACTGGCTGGATTTCCTTTTCCTTGAACAATAAATCCAGGTGCAGTCATTGAACCCGGAATAATTCCAAGCTCGCCTACATTTGCAGGAGTTGCTCCTTTACGATGCACAATTGCTTCCTTGCCATTTACCATTTCTTTCCAAGCAAAATTGTGGTGATTTTCGATTGTTACTACCACACGTTTACCAATTGCTTTCGCTATTCGACGATGGATATCATCATGACACGCTTTGGCATAATCACCTGTTAAATTCATAGCCAACCAATATTCCTGTCCGTCATGGGTATTTAAATCCAACCAAGCCAAATGTTGTACATTTTTTGGCAAGGGACATTGTTTAGTCGCCAAATAGGTATAATGTTTAGCGATGTTTGCTCCCAATCCTCTTGATCCACTATGCGAAAGCACCGCAAAATACTCACCTACACCTATCTTCCATTCATTAAGTGGATCTGTAATTTTGGCAATTCCGAACTCTACAAAATGATTTCCTCCTCCCGATGTTCCAAGCTGTTTATACGCTTTACTCAATAGTTTTTTTAAAAGCGGAATGTCTTGAAACTCGCTTCGGCTAAACAATTCATGATCTGCTTTTATTGCATGCGTTTCATACATTCCAAATTTCGTATGGTCTTTTAAAATCGCTTGCAATTGATGGTCTTTTCCTTTAAAAAAAGAAGCTGGAATATCAAAAATTGACAAACTCATTCGGCAACCAATATCAACGCCTACTCCGTAAGGAATCACGGCATTATCTGTAGCCAGCACACCACCTATTGGTAATCCGTAACCAGAATGTGCATCGGGCATTAAAGCACCTGCTATCGAAATTGGCAATTTTAAAGCATCGTACAACTGATATTTTGCTTGCTCATCGATTTCATTTTCTCCGAATATCGAAAATGGTGCGCGCGTATTATTTAACTGATGCATTCTTACTTGTACTGGATTTACTAATCCTTCGGCAACTTTACCCCAAGTACCATGTCCTGTGAATTTTTCAGGGAATAGTAAAACTTCTTTGGCTTCGGTTAATATGCTCTCTTTCTTTTCTCGTTTTCTGTATCTGTTTATTTGCCCCAAGGCAATATTGATACTATTATTTTTTGGAAAGCCTATTTTAATCAGGTCCTTTCCGGATAATTTATTTCCCATTAGGTATATTTTTCTTCTAAATACGCTTCATAAAGCGCATTTAGATTTTTACTTTTTATTTGATTACTGTATTTTAGCTTATGTAAGCTGTTATAATAATCACTATCTCTATTACCAGTTTTATAAATTTTATATCCTAAGCACTGGTTTTCAATGTAATTTTCTATTAGCCTTAATTCACTCTCAAGAACTGTATCTACAGCCTTTTTATGTGTAATTATGTTGGGCTCAATTTTAAACACAAACCTCCATGGCTCATTGAATTTGTAATAGGTCTTAAAACACTGGTATCTGCCAGACCATTTTTCGGCTAGTGTAAAAAAGGATTTTTCTTTATCAGTAAATTCGAATTTGTTTTTATTCCAGTCACTAATAGTAACATTACTAACAAATTGCTCCCTCAGATTATCCGATTTTTTTCCAAATCTTTTCTTTCGACTCGTAAATGTTTTTTTATCAGAAAACTGAAATGTGTTTATTTTATCTAATAAATTCACAAAAAACAACGCATCCTCTGAGCGTAAAATATCGTTTCGAACTACAAAAAAACGACCCCAGCCTTTTTGATAGGGCTCTTTTAATTCTATTAGTGGCAAATTTTTGATTGCCAAATTAATTGAATGTCTTTGTTTTGATAATTGAATGAGATATTTCTCGAAATCCTCTTTAACTACGCTTTTTTTGTGTCTTTTTTTCTTTAAGCGACTACATTGGATGTAATCATCTAAAAGATAATTGTCCATTTAAAAAAAATTTAAATTATAGTTTCCCTGCCAAGCATTAGAAAATACAAGGCAAAAGCATTTTATCTCAAATAGATAAATTGAGTTCGGGGTATCGGGAATTTTTTGAAGTGTCTAGAATAAAAAAAGCCCGAAAGTTAATTTCCTTCGGGCTTATTCATATATCTAAAATTGATTTGCTATGATTGCGAAAAGCCACGAAGACACATAACAACAGAATCTAATCCTGATGCGATGTTTTGAGAGGTAAAGTTTAATACAAACATTGTCTTCGTTTATTAATTGGTTAATGATTTATTTCTGATGCAAATTTTGTGAATTATTTTTCAAATAAACAAATTTAAAAACAAGTATTTTCTTATTTTAACACTAACTAATTAATTTTCAGTAAATTAATATTAAATTTAAAAATCAAATCATAAGCAATCGTTAAATCCCTTTTAAACTATAAATTTTGATTAAATTTACAGCTATCAAAAATAAACCAATACTTATGCCAAACGACTGTATCAGCTACCAAAACTCAGGATATTTCTCAACATTGATACACGATTATTTAGAGCAAAAATCGGATTTAAAACCGCTATATAATAATTTTCCAACGCTGGAAAACTTTGAAAAACAAATCATTGAAAAACAACAAAATTTTGATGATAACAATCGAATTCCTTTAGTTTCTGTTTTAAAAGAACAATATGCTACGATTGAACTCTCAGATTCAACTAAGCAAAATATAGAGGCTTTAGCGCTCTCAAATACGTTTACAGTTACAACTGGGCATCAATTAAATTTATTCAGTGGTCCACTATATTTCTTGTATAAAATTATTTCTACAATTAATCTTACCAACGAATTAAAGGCAAAATACCCTACTTATAACTTTGTTCCCGTTTACTGGATGGCAACTGAAGACCATGATTTTGAAGAAATTAATTATTTCAATTTTAAAGGTAAAAAATTCAGATGGAATGCAGAAAGTACAGGACCTGTAGGTAGATTATCAACTAAAGGTCTAGACGATGTTTTTGATATCTATGCTTTAGAATTGGGTTCTAGTACCAATGCCACTGTTTTGAAAAAATTATTTAAAGAAGCCTATTTACAACACGATAATTTAGCTGATGCAACACGTTATCTAGCTAATAATTTATTTGCTTCTCAAGGTTTAGTAATCTTAGATGCGGATAATGCAGATTTAAAACGTGCCTTTATTCCTTATATAAAAGAAGAACTAGAATCTGAATCTTCTTATAAAGCAGTTCAAGAAACTATTGAGAAACTCAAAGATTATACAGTTCAAGTAAATCCACGTGAGATTAATTTATTTTATATCGAAGATAATCTACGCGAACGCATCATTTTTGAAAATGGTAAATACATAGTAAATAATACTCGAATAGAATTCTCAAGTCAAGAAATCTTCGATTTAGTAGAAACCAATCCCGAAAAATTCAGTCCAAACGTGATTATGCGTCCACTATATCAGGAAATTATTCTGCCTAACTTGTGCTATATTGGTGGAGGCGGAGAAATCGCTTATTGGCTAGAATTAAAATCTTTTTTTGATACTGTAAAGATTACTTTTCCGATGCTTTTAATTAGAAATTCAGTTCTTTTAGCAACAGAAAAACAAGTTAAAAAAGCAGATCAATTGAATTTATCATGGAGCGATTTATTCTCTAAACAAGAACATTTAATCAATAAAAGCACCCGAGAACTATCACCGTTTTCAATTGATTTAACACCTCAAAAAGAGATTCTACAGAAGCAATTCGAATATCTTTATGAATTAGCAAATCAAACTGATAAGTCATTTACTGGGGCTGTAAAAGCACAAGAAGTAAAACAATTGAAAGGATTAGAAAACCTTGAAAAACGATTACTGAAAGCTCAAAAAAGAAAACTAAATGATATTTTACAACGTATTACTGACTTGCAAAATGAACTGTTTCCTAATAAAAGCTTACAGGAACGTCAAGCCAATTTCTCAGAGTTTTATTTAGAAAAAGGAGAAAGATTAATTCCTCTTTTGATTCAAGATTTAAAACCGTTAGAATCTAATTTTAATATCATAACAATATAAAAAACAGTTGCTCCTTTAAGGAGCAACTTAAATCAATAAAGTAATAATCAATAAGAAAATAAATAACCGCTTGCTTCTTAGATTATTATCCCTAAACCAAATTATTAATTTTTAAAACAAAAACTAACCTATTACCAAAACATCATGACCAAAGAGCGCTTGATTTCACTAGATGTCTTCAGAGGATTAACTATTTTATTAATGACAATCGTCAATAATCCAGGAAGCTGGAGCGCAATTTATCCTCCACTACAACATTCAGAATGGCACGGCTGTACACCAACCGATTTGGTTTTTCCTTTTTTTATTTTCATTATGGGAGTTGCTGTTTCATTTGCAATGCCCAATAAGACGTTTGACAGCACAACTTTTAATAAAATATTAGTTCGGTCATTAAGGATGTTTTGTTTAGGAATCTTCTTTAATTTTTTTGCCAAGATTCAACTTTTCGGACTCGAAGGAATTCCATTGCTTATTGGTCGATTAATCATAACTATTGCAGTAGGATATGCATTAATGGGTAATTTTAGTGCTAAAGTAAAAAATATTCTAGCCTTTTCTATTCTGTTTATTTATCTCTTTTTAGCTTATAGCGGTATCGAAGCTTATCAGGACGTACGATTACCTGGAGTACTTCAGCGCATTGCAGTTGTCTATTTTGTAGTATCCCTTTTATATTTAAAATCAAATCAGAAAACTCAACTACTAGTTGCTTCTATCTTGTTATTAGGATATTGGGCTGTAATGGCTTTAGTTCCAGTTCCAGGATTTGGAGAAGCTAATTTTGACAAAGGAACTAATCTAGCGTCATGGATCGATAGCATTTTATTAAAAGGACATATGTATCGCGGAACTATAACTTGGGATCCAGAAGGGATTTTAAGTACCATTCCATCAATTGCAACAGGAATTATTGGTTTACTTATTGGTCAATTATTACACCGCTCTATACCTAAAATAGAGATTGCTAAAAAAATGGCAATTGCAGGTATCCTTTTAATCATCGTTGCTCAAATTTGGAGTATTGTTTTCCCAATTAACAAATCACTATGGACAAGTACCTACGTTTTATATACAGCAGGATTAGCTACTACTTGCCTTGCTATTTTATATTATCTTATTGATATTATGAACCTGAAAAAGGGAATTAAATTATTCTTGATTTGGGGAGTAAACCCAATGATAGTCTTTTTCTTTTCTCAGATAATCCCACAAGGACTGGTAATGATTGAATTTAAAAATCCGCATAATCCTGAGCAACAAATCAATCTTTTAGATTATTTATATAATTTTGGAATTGCTCCTTTTTTCAGTAATCCAATGACAGCTTCATTGGCTGGCGCGCTTACCTACGTTGGAATTTGGACGTTTATTCTGTGGATTTTCTACAAGAACAAACTTATTTTTAAGGTTTAAAAATTTTTCCAAATCATATTAATTATCATAAAGATAGCCTCTGTAGTTTTAATTGTGAATTTATTAAATTCAATTCATAAAAAAAGCCTATTTTTGCACAAAATTTAATAAAAACAAAAATGGCAACAAATAGAACTTTTACAATGATTAAGCCAGATGCTGTTCAAAACGGACACATCGGAAATATCTTAGCAATGATTACTAATGGAGGATTTAAAATCGTTTCATTGAAATTAACTCAATTGACTGTAGCTGATGCTAAAGCATTTTACTCAGTTCACTCAGAAAGACCTTTCTACGGAGAATTAGTAGAATTCATGTCTCGTGGACCAATTGTTGCTGCAATTTTAGAAAAAGACAACGCTGTTGAAGATTTCAGAACTTTAATCGGAGCTACAAACCCTGCTGAAGCTGCTGAAGGAACAATTCGTAAAGCATACGCAACTTCTATCGGAGAAAATGCAGTTCACGGTTCTGATAGCGACGAAAATGCTGCTATCGAAGGTGCATTCCATTTTGCTGGAAGAGAGCAATTCTAATTAGACTAGCTTAGATTGTTAGATAGTTAGACTATTAGATAGTTAGACTATTAGATAGTTAGATTTTTAGAATACTAGATTTCTTAGACTAAAAAACAAAACCCGCTTCAATGAAGCGGGTTTTGTTTTTTATATAGTATCTCAATAATCTTTTATTAAATCTAAGACATCTAAGTCAGTCTAAGAAAGTCTAACAATCTAAGTAGCCTAATAATCCATTTACTCATTAAATCTAAGATATCTAAGCCAGTCTAAAAATCTAACTATCTAACATATCTAGTAGTCTAAGCTAGTCTAAAAATCTAATAATCTAAGAAGTCTACCTTAAAACCACATCACGAACAACATCTCTACGTAATTCTTCGTTGATCATTGTAATAATCTTAGATTTTCCATGAGTAAGCTCTTCTCGTAAAACAGAAGATGTAAGCTCAACATAAAGCGTACTTCCTTTCAAAATAACGTTTCTGGTGTAACTATTCACTCCATTTCCCATCAATTGTCTCCATGCATCCTTTACATCAATTTCATCCATTCCATACTGAAGTCTATTTACCTCAATAATTTTTTGTAAAATATCCCCAACGGAACTCTGATTATTTAGTCTTTTCGCCATTCTCTATGATATTTATTGGTCCTGCTTTTTTGTAATGATATTCTTTTTTCTCGGCGTTCAGCAATACCAACTCTCCGTCAGTTAAAGCAATTAACTCCTCACTCCATTTCATATAAGGTGTCGAATAATCTAAAAAGGCTTTACCATCTTTAAATCTAACCTTAACCTCTTCATGCAAATCATTTGTTACAAAAGTCCCATCTAATTGTGGCATTACTTTTTGGCGAGTTCCAGTATTATCGGCTCCAATCATAAAATAATCAAAGCTCTCATTCATTCCGTAATCTTTATCCTCTCCCTCATCAAAAGTAACTTTTTCAATTTCCCAATATCCATTTAATTTGGCAATATCAGCGGGTTCAATTTTCTGTTGACAAGAGACAAACAAAAGCGAAACAAATAAAATTTTAAATACGTTTTTCATTATAATTTATTTTTTTGAGAAGCTATTACCTGCTATTCGCTATATCTTTTTTGTAAAATCCTTCCTTTGTCAGGATGGTACAATAAAGGATGTCGCTTCTATCAGGGCTAAAGCTTCACGGTAATTATGGATGTTTTTTATCAATTACAAAGTTAACCTTATAAAATTGATAACGAAGAAAAAAAAGCCAAAACCCTATAAACTATTCGATTAATTCGGACTTATCCGTAAAAGCAAAAAACCAAAGAATACGATACGTTTTCCTTGGTTTTTTTTATATATTAAACACAGCTTATCCTAATAACGAAAAGCTTTATATTATAAAACGATATTAGAAATAGCTGTTTATTAAATTATCTTTTTGTTTGAATCCTTCTAAGAAGCCCAAGAAGGAATAAAATCACACCTATTACTAATAAAATGTAATATACGGTTAGATTTTGCTCTCTAAAAATATTAGACAATACAAAAGAAAGAATGCTACCAAAATAAAAATAGATTGGAGGAATAGTATTAAAACTCATCTTGAAATTATTTAAAAAAACTATCTACAAATTCATACTTATTAAAAACCTGTAAGTCTTCAATTCCTTCTCCAACACCTATGTATTTTACAGGAATCTTAAACTGATCCGAAATACCAATCACAACACCACCTTTGGCAGTACCATCTAGTTTAGTTACTGCAAGAGCTGTTACTTCGGTTGCAGCTGTAAACTGCTTAGCTTGTTCAAAGGCATTTTGACCTGTAGAACCATCCAAAACCAAAAGTACGTCGTGTGGTGCATCGGCTACTACTTTTTGCATTACACGTTTTACTTTGGTAAGTTCGTTCATCAGGTTGATTTTGTTATGCAAACGACCTGCAGTATCAATTATTACCACATCTGCATTTTGAGCTACTGCAGATTGTAAAGTATCAAATGCTACTGATGCTGGGTCACTCCCCATGTTTTGTCTCACAATAGGTACGTCTACGCGATCAGCCCAGATTTGCAATTGATCAATCGCTGCTGCACGAAAAGTATCTGCTGCACCTAAAACTACTTTATATCCGGCTTTTTTGAACTGATACGCTAATTTACCGATAGTTGTAGTCTTTCCTACTCCATTTACTCCAACAACCATTAAAACGTATGGTTTTGTCTTAACAGGAATTACAAATTCTGTTGCTTCACCGGTATTGGTTTCTGATAACAAACCTGCAATCTCTTCTCTCAAGATTTGGTTTAACTCATCAACACCAAGATATTTATCGGCTGCTACACGGTTTTCTATTCGGGTAATCACTTTTAGAGTTGTCTCTACCCCAACATCCGAAGAAACAAGAATTTCTTCTAAATTATCTAAAACGTCATCATCGACTTTAGATTTACCAGCTACTGCTTTGCTTAATTTAGAAAAGAAAGAGGTTTTTGATTTTTCAAGACCTTTGTCTAGTGTTTCTTTTTTTTCGGATGAAAATATTTTTTTAAAAAAACTCATTTTATATAGGTTGTTAGTTTTTTGAATTATTTAGATCTTCTCACAATCTACAACAATCCTTGAGTTTAAAAAAGGACAAATGTCTTTAATTAGCCCCGATTGTAGTAAAATCCTTTTGTTCTGGGTTTCAGAACCAAAAGATTGAAGCAAAAGCGGGTACATTGCTAAAAAAAAGAACTAATGTTAGGCTTCTCTTATATCTCGAGACAAATATAAAAAATAAAAAAGCTACTTCCGAATGAAAGTAGCTTTTCTATATATTGTAATTGTTAATTATTTCTTTTTCAAGAAAGTATCAACTTCTTCAGGAGTCATAATAGATTCTACGAATGTATATGCACCAGTTTTTGGAGATTTCACCATTTTGATGGCTTTTGATAATCTCTTAGAAGCTGTTTGTAACGATGCTACGGTTTTCTTTGCCATGATTCAAATGTTATTTGAAGTTCTTATAAAGCTCTAATGGAAAACCATTGAGATTTATAAAATCTCTAATTATTACTTAATTTCTTTGTGAACTGTTACACGTTTCAAGATTGGATTAAATTTCTTAATCTCTAATCTGTCTGGAGTATTTTTCTTGTTCTTTGTTGTAATGTATCTTGAAGTACCTGATACACCAGAAGTCTTGTGCTCAGTACATTCTAAAATTACTTGGATTCTATTACCTTTCTTTGCCATCTTGCTATATATTTATTATTGGAAAAGATTATTTGATAAATCCTTCTGACTGCGCTTTTTTCAAAACTGCAGAAATTCCATTTTTATTAATTGTTTTTATCGTAGATGCTGCTACTCTAAGAGTAATCCATCTATCTTCTTCTGGAAGATAAAAACGCTTTTTCACTAAGTTCACAGAAAATTTTCTCTTAGTTTTGTTCATAGCGTGAGAAACGTTATTTCCTACCATCGCTCTTTTACCTGTAAGGTCACAAACTCTTGACATTATACTTATGTTTTATCGTTATTCAAAATCAGGGTGCAAAGAAAAGAAAAATAAACGATTGAAACAAAAAATTATCGCACATTTTTTAAAATTTCTTTCTGTAACATTTCTAAACTTTTAATTACAGCCCTATCTATCACTTTTTCACGTGGTTGGCCAAAGTTGAATTCTTCGACAATTATATCGTCCGGAGTTGCAATTGCAATAAAAACCGTACCAATTTCTGCATTTGAGTCTCCTTTTGTCGGTCCAGCGTTTCCAGTTGTCGCTATTGCGTAATCCGTTTTCATTAGGCTCTTTACACTCAAAGCCATCGCCGAAGCCACTGCCGAACTTACGACAGAATTTTCTGCTATCAAACTCGCTGAAATCCCCAAAACAGTTGTTTTTAGCTCGGTTGAATACGGCACAATACTTCCTTTAAAATAGCTCGATGCTCCAGAAACCGCTGACAAAAGCGATGCGATTTTTCCCCCAGTACAACTTTCGGCTGTCGCTATCGTTTTCCTTTTCTTAGCAAGTAATTGCCCAACCACCACCTCGATAGTTTCATTATCATCAAAACCTACTATGATATCATGAATAATTGCATCTAAGGATCGTACATTGGCCTCAATAACCGCTTCTAGCATTTCTTTATCAGTTCCTCGTGCCGAAAGTCGCAGTCGCACTCTTCCTGGATTGGGCAAATAAGCTAATTTTATAAAATCAGGCAAATTATTCTCCCACTCCTCAATGCGCTCTGCTACTAAACTTTCGCCCTGACCATATGTGAGTATCGTTTTATGAATGATATATGGCCGTTCATACTCTTTTACAATTTTCGGAACGATAACACTCTCCACAAGATATTTCATTTCATAAGGAACTCCCGGAAGAGAGACAAAAACAGTGTTTTCTTTCTTCATCCACATTCCTGGCGCTGTTCCCATTTCATTATGGAGCACGGTACATTTTGAAGGAACCAATGCTTGATCTTTATTCATCTGAGTAATCGGTCGCTTATAAAAACCTTCGATTATCGCCGTAACATGAGCCAAAACCCCAGAATCAACCACTAATTCATCTTCAAAATAATCACAAAATGTTTTTTTGGTCACATCATCTTTAGTCGGTCCTAAACCTCCCGTGATAATTACCAAATCAACTTTATTTTGTAATTGTGAAAATGTATTTAGAATATGCTCTTTTTCATCGCTTATCGAAATCATCTCATGGACTTCGACTCCGATTTTATCTAAAGATTTGGCTATAAAACCAGAATTTGTGTCTACAATTTGCCCTATAAGGATTTCGTCACCAATTGTTATTATTGTTGCTTTCATGTATTTGAAATTCAAATTACTACATTAGATTATTTCTCGCAAGGAACCGCATGAAGTAGCAATATATATCCTTTTTATCGCGAAGTAAATACGAAGAAAGAAATTAATTCACCCTCTTTTTCAATTAACATCAGATTAGTGAATTTTATTTAAAACAGATAGCCTAACCAAATTTTACGGAAAGGCTATCGTTATTATTATTTTACAAATCAAAGTCTTTCTTAATTTCTTTGATCGCTTCTTTTACTTGATTCTTTATACTCTTAAAAGTCTCTTCTATCGCTTTCTTCTTCCCTTCGACCTTTGTCCATGCCTCAACCTGAAGAATCTCTTCAAAAGCCATATTAAGCCCCAATAGATCAAGCGTTGGTTTTACCTTGTGTGCATACGCATAGGCATGCTTATGATCTTTCTTTTTTATCCCTTCTTTAATTTGTTTTAAATCCTCAGGAACTTCGGTTACAAACAAATTAAGAATCTCTTTTACAAATTCCGGATCGTTATCTGAAAGTGCGTACACTTTTGAAAGATTGTATTTTAAAGCCATTATTTTACTTGTATTCTGAATAATTTTTTCCCTTCTAAAAACCCTTCTAAAACGTCGTCTGGTTTTACAGCCGCAACTCCTTCTGGAGTTCCTGTAAAAATAATATCTCCAATTTTTAATGTAAAATACTGAGAAACATATGAAACAAGCTCATCAATTTTCCACAACATCATATTAGAATTTCCTTTCTGAACAGTCTTAGCGTTATTTGTTAACTCAAATGTAATATTTTCTAACGAACTAAATTGCGTCTTTGGCAAAAATTCTCCTATCACTGCCGAACCATCAAATGCCTTTGCTTTCTCCCAAGGCAATCCTTTTTCTTTCAGCTTAGCTTGTAAATCCCTAGCAGTAAAATCAATCCCCACACTAATTTCATCGTAATACTTATGAGCAAACTTAGGCTCTATATACTTCCCTACCTTGTTAATCTTAACAATTAACTCAATTTCGTGATGAATATCTTCTGAAAATTCAGGTATTACAAATGGATGTTGTTTTAATAAAACTGCCGAATCGGGCTTCATAAAAACAACTGGCTCCGTCGGGCGTTCGTTTTGCAACTCTTCAATATGATTGGTATAATTTCTACCGATACAGATTATTTTCATAGCTTACAGTATTCAGTCTCAGTTTCCAGTATACACACTGAAAACTGCGACTGTGACTTTATTTCGTATTTAACTTTCTTAATTTAATAGCCGTCAGTACCTTTTTAGTATACAAAGGGAAATCTGCATTTTGTATCCAGCTAAAATATCCTGGTTCTGTTTCAAGAATCTTTTCTACTTTTACTCCCTTATGTTTTCCGAAGGTAAAAATTTCTTCATCATCTTTATCAAAAGCAATCATTCCTGCAAAATCAGCTATTTTTTTTCTAGTTGTAAATTCCGACAATGATTTCATATCATTCTCCAATTCTGGATAACGATCTAATTGCGCTTTAAGAATTTCGTATGTCGCCATTGTATCCGCTTCTGCTGAATGCGCATTTTCTAAGCTTTTTCCACAATAAAATTTCAAAGCCGCACTTAGTGTTCTCTCTTCCATTTTATGGAAAATAGTTTGTACATCGACAGAACACTTATTTTTCATATCAAAATCGACTCCCGCGCGCAGTAATTCCTCTGCCAATAACGGAATATCAAAACGATCTGAATTAAACCCAGCCAAGTCACTATCTTTTATCATATTATAGACCTGTGGTGCCAATGTTGCAAACGTAGGCTCATTTGCTACCTTTTCATCAGTAATACCATGAACAGCGGTAGTTTGTGCTGGAATTGGAATTGTAGGGTTCACCAACCAAGTTTTACTTTCTTTATTTCCGTTTGGAAAAACTTTAAATATTGAAATTTCTACTATTCTATCTTTTCCGATGTCAATTCCTGTAGTTTCAAGATCAAAAAAGCAAATTGGTTTATTGAGTTTCAGTTCCATTTTTTAATTTTATAAGTTTACAAATATAATTTTTAAAGCCGAATTTCACTTGTTTTTTTCAGAAACTTGACGATTACCCACCTGCAATGCAATAATGCTGCAAAAAGAAAACCCTTTCAACATTTAAAACGTTAAAAGGGTCAATTATTTGTAAGATTGTTTTTTCTAGAAATCTCTATTTACATCAAAAGCTTCTAAATATTCAGCTACTCTTTTCACAAAACTTCCTCCTAATGCACCATCTACAACTCGATGATCATAACTGTGCGAAAGGAACATTTTTTGACGAATCCCGATAAAATCACCTTCTGGAGTTTCTATAACTGCTGGTACTTTACGAATTGCCCCTAATGCTAAAATACCTACTTGTGGCTGATTAATAATTGGTGTTCCAAAAACACTTCCAAAAGTTCCTACATTCGTTACCGTATAAGTTCCTCCTTGTGTATCGTCTGGTTTTAGTTTTCCTGTTTTTGCACGGTTACCTAAATCATTAACTGCTTTTGCCATTCCGACAAGGTTTAACTGATCTGCATTTTTTATTACAGGAACAATTAAATTTCCATTTGGTAAAGCAGCAGCCATTCCTAAGTTGATATTTTTCTTTTTGATGATATAATCACCATCAACTGAAATATTCATTCCTGGGAAATCTTTTAACGCTTTGGCAACTGCCTCCATCATAATTGGAGTAAAAGTAAGCTTCTCGCCTTCTCTTTTTTCGAAAGCCGTTTTAACTCTTTCTCTCCATTTTACAATATTAGTAACATCAACTTCAATAAACGACTGAACATGTGCAGATGTCTGAACTGAAGCTACCATGTAGCCAGAAATAAGCTTACGCATTCTGTCCATTTCAATGATTTCATCACCTCCATTTACAGAAACCGGTGCCGCTTTTGAAACTGCTTGCTCCTGCACCTTAACTGGCGCTGCAACTGCAACTTTAGCTTCTGCTTTCGGTTCTTCTACTTTATCTTTTCTACCAGCTATATAAGCCAATATATCTTCTTTGGTCACACGACCATCTTTTCCTGAACCATTTATACTTTCTAACTCAGCGATAGAAACGTTTTCTTCTTTAGCAATATTTTTTACCAAAGGAGAAAAGAATTTATCCGATGTACTATAATCTGCTGGAGTAGTAACTACTTCTTTAGCAATTTCGATTGTTTTTTCGATAGCCGCAACTTCTGCCGGAGCAACTGTTTCCTCTACTACTTTATCAACCAAAAATGACGAACCACCTTCTGTTTCAATAATAGCGATAGTTTGTCCTACTTGTACCAAATCGTCTTTACCAAACAATTGCTCAATCAAAATTCCTGAAACTTCACTTGGCACTTCGCTATCTACTTTATCGGTAGCGATTTCAAGCACTGCTTCATCCATTTCAATTTTGTCTCCAACTTCTTTCAACCAGTTTGTGATTGTTGCTTCAGCGACACTTTCTCCCATTTTAGGAAGTTTTAATTCAAATCTTGCCATATTGTTAACCTAAAAGGTGATATTGATTTTCAGATTGCGAAATTACTGAAATTTTTAAATATAAATTACATTAAATATAATTTTTATGTGATTTTAACGATTTTACCTCTATCATTACTAGAATCACTTCCGATTAAAAAAGCAGTGGTTTTGGGTAAAATTTTAAAAGTAATCTTCTTATGTCTTTCAGATTTTATGATATCGATACATTTCTTGAATGATATGTATTGATTATCCAAAATTACTTCTGCTCCTTTTGCTATATAAATCAGGCACGAATTTACCATTTTTTCTTTTTTTAAATCGTAAAATGTAACTTTATTTTGTAAAATCAAACTCAATTTCTCTACTAAATTGTCATTTGAACTATATAAAAAATACTCCTGAGGTGTCGTTTTTATCGTTGTTTTTCCCTGAATCATTTTAACAATTGAAAAAAACACAATTCCCATTTTCATAAAAAGGGAGAATAAAAAGGATACTTTAAAATGTTTTTTATAAAAGAAATTCATAGCTTCCTGAAAGCGCTTCATGTATTTCTCATCCTTTATGGTGCTTTCGCCTTTATAGTGAATTACAGTTGTTTCGGAGAAATAATAATTCGTTTTTCCTTTTTTCAAAACCATATATGACAAATCAATATCGTCTGAATACATAAAACAATCTTCATCGAAACCTCCGATTTCACTATACAAATCTCTCTTCATTATCATAAAGGCTCCGACTAGTATTTCGACTTTTCCTGTTTCGTTTTCCTGTAAATGTTGTGCGTAGTATTTATTGTAGTATTTTGATTTTGGGAAAAACTTGTACAATCCTGCAATTTTGGTAAAAGCTACCCAAGGTGTTGGAATTCCTCTTTTGCTCTCTGGAAGAAAATTACCTGCTCCATCAATAAGATTTACGCCTACTATTCCTAAATCGTGTTGCTCTTTAGCGAAAGCAAGCACTTTTATAAATGTATCTTCGGCAACAACCGTATCGGGATTTAAAATGCAAATATAATCGCCTTTAGCCTGAGCAACACCTATATTATTTCCTTTTGGAAAGCCCAGATTTTCTGTGTTTTGAATCAGTTTCACATCAGGAAAACGACTACGGATCATCTCACAACTATCATCTGAAGAATTATTATCAATGACTATAATCTCTCCATCTATTGAAGATAGAGCACCCTGAACACTTAAAACGCATTGTTCAAGAAAATAACGTACATTATAATTAAGGATGATTACTGATAATTGCATGAAAAAATGGAGCTATATATTTTGGGGAAAGTTAAAAATTTTCTGCTAATCCCAACCTCAAAGTCCAAATATTATTACTGCCTTTCAAATAACACACCCCCCTATTACTTAATTATTTATTTTAGCAAAAAAATAAGATTAATCTTTATGAAACACAGAACTGTCACTAATCGAATTTTACCTTTCGCTTTTATTATAATCTCGTGTGTTTTTTCAAGTTGTAAAACTTCTTCTCTTCAAAACTCCACCGATAATACAGATTTAGTAAAATCAAGTACTTGGTATATTGCAGGACCTGCCAAAGAAAACCAAGAAACGATTAATACAATTCGAAAAAAAGAAGGAGTTATTCGTGTTACTGCCAATGGTTCCCCTGTTGGAGAAATTGAACTAAATGTAATGATTACACCATCTGGTTCTAATGATGGAGCATCAACCAATCTTCCTAGTAGTTCCAGTTTTGTTAGTATTACTTACAAAACATCCCAACCTATTACTATTCAAGCTCGAGAAGGAAACGATTCTGGTACCGGCTGTGTGCATGGAGGAACGCATGCAATGACCAACTTACCTACTTCTCCTGATAGATTTACTACTGTAAAAATTCCATGGACTGATTTTAAACTAAATGGAAATCCTGTAAACATTCATAATCTCTCCAAATTTAATTTCGTGAATTATCACCCTGTTTCTGGTTCACTTTTAGAAATAACTGCTGTAGAAATTCAAAATTTGTAACTATTTTAATTCAATTATTACAAATGCAACTGAATCTTATATTTATTAAAAATTCGCATTACAAATAGCATAATCGTTGAAAATACTAAAGCCCAAATTATCCCAGGAACGCCTTCGCGGAAATAATCTGGAATGATCTGAATATTAAATGTCAAATTAAAATAATAGATAATCCCCGGAAGGATATAAATAAGCAATGGATTAGCGGCAGCTGGCATAAAAAAGTTACTCCATTTTGTTCGCTTTTTAACCTCCATTAACCAATACAAGAAATAAAATACTGCGGTACAAATACCCGCAGAATAAAGCACCCAAGAAGGTGTTCCTCTTATTTTTGAAACTTCATAATAAGGTCTTAATAAATATCCTACAACAAAAAACAGCAGTCCGAAACCTATTACTTTCCAATTGATATTTTCTGATTTTTTACCTTCAAAAAACAATAGCGAAATTACTACTCCAGCCGAAACCAATGTAGCATGCGTCATATGTCCCGCAATAAAATTCAGCCAACTTGTATCGTGAATTATATTCCCTTCTGTCTGATTTAGGATATTAGCAATAAGACAGACCAATAGAAATCCTATCATCGCAATTAATTTTCCGTTAACGAGCCAATAATAAACTACCGAAATTAAATATGCCCATCCTATAAGCCCCAGAATTCCCCACCATTTTGGTGTGATTCCTATATTTCCATTTTCCTGAACATATAAAAAATACAATAATACTAAAACCAACATTCCGCCATATTGCAATATGTTTTTAGTAATCTTAGGAAATGATTTATCGTATTTATTCCAAATTGGAATTGGCATTGAATAAGCCAAAAGTCCCCATAAAGCAGCAGAAATTACCATTTTGGATGCATCATAACCATATTCGGCATTTACCATATAAACTCCAATTATGATTAGCGCCAATGCCCTTTTTAATGTATGTGTCCAAATAGTTTTAGGCGTGTCACCCTTAAGTAATCGAGCATTAAATGCAAATGGAATAGACATTCCTACTATAAATAGAAAAGCAGGAAATACCAAATCAACAAATGTCATTGCATCAGCATCAGCTGGCATGTGCTTCATCCATTGGGGTACATTTTTGACACTTGCTAACTCATTGACAAAAATCATAACAAAAATGGTAATTCCACGAAAAGCATCTATGGAGATAATTCTCTTATTGAATAAATCTTCTTTTATTTTCATATGTAGGTACTATTTGTTTTAACAGGAATAGAATATTGCCTTCTACATCATAATCAGCCACATTATTAGCATCCTAACAAATATAAAATATTCAATAAGAAATCAAAGTAGTTTACAAAAGACTGACAAACTTATTCGTTATTGTTAAATATCAATAGAAGCATTTTTTGTTTGGGTCAAAAAATATTCCCTTACTTTTGATAAATCACAATTCATCCCAATGAAAAAAGCCCTTTTGCTTTTCTTTTTATCAATTACGGCAACCTACGGACAAATCTTAGGTTGTATTGATCCGCTGTCTAAAAACTACAATCCAAAAGCTACAGAGAATGACGGAAGTTGTGTATATAAATCGGTAAAAATAAAACCTGAGTATTCAAAAAAACTAAGTGATTCAATCAAAGAAACTTCTGGATTAATTGCTTTCAATTCGCTATTATGGACACACAATGACGATCATGATAAAACCATTTACGGACTGAATTATCAAGGAGAGATCAAAAAGAAAATCGTACTGGAGAAAGTCATCAATTCCGACTGGGAAGAAATTTCGCAAGATAGCACTCACATCTACCTAGGGGACTTTGGAAATAACTATGCTGGAAACAGAGTCGATTTACATATTTTAAAAATCGAGAAAGAATCCTTTCTAGCAGGAAAACCTGTCATCGATACCATTTCTTTTTCATATTCTAATCAAACTAATTTTACCTCAGAGAAAGCAAACAAAACCAACTTTGATTGTGAAGCTTTTATTGTTACAAACGATAGTATTTATCTGTTTACTAAACAATGGAAACACAATAAAACCAGTATTTACGCTTTACCTAATAAAACTGGAAAGCATATTGCGCAATTAAAAGGAACTCTTGATGTAAAAGGATTAGTGACAGGCGCTACTTTTGTACCCTCCAAAAAGAGGATTGTCCTTTGTGGTTATTCTAAAATTGGAAAACCTTTTTTATACCTTTTGTACGATTATAAAAACAATGATTTTCTGTCAGGTAATAAACGAAGAATCAAGATTGCCATGCCTTTTCATCAAATTGAAGGTATCGCAACCGAAGATGGTTTGCATTATTATTTAACCAATGAAGCTTTGATTAGAAAACCTTTACTTAATACACCTCAACAAATCCATCGAGTTGACTTAAGTTCTTACTTCTAGTTTACAGTCGGATTTCTAGTTTTCAGTCTCAGTTTTCAGTCGCATTTCTAGTTTTCAGTCGCAGTTTTCAGTCTCAGTGTCATCCTGAGCGAAGACGAAGGACAGTCGCAGTTTGCATTCCTTGCGTAAAGCTTTGCGTCCCTTGCGAAACCTTTGCGGACTTTTCAGTCTCAGTTTTCAGTCACAGTATCCAGTCGCAATGTCATCCTGAGCGGAGACGAAAAACAGTCCCAGTTTGCACTCCTTACGTAAAGCTTTGCGAACTTTGCGAAATCTTTGCGCACTTTGCGGTTAATTTTCTTGCCACAACTTAGAATTAAAACTTTGCGAACCTTGCGAAACCTTTGCGGACTTTTCAGTCTCAGTTTTCAGTCACAGTTTTCAGTCACAGTATCCAGTCGCATTGTCTTCCTGAGCGGAGACGAAAAACAGTCCCAGTTTGCACTCCTTACGTAAAACTTTGCGAACCTTGCGAAATCTTTGCGCACTTTGCGGTTAATTTTCTTGCCACAGATTAAAAGGATTAAAAAGATTTTAAAAACTAAACTTACTACAGGTTTGTGTTAGTTTCTTGCGAAGACCCTTCGTGCCTCAGGGTAACAATATTGGGGTGAATTTACAGTCGCAGTATTCAGTCTCTGTATCATCCTGAGCGGAGACGAAAAACAGTCATAGTTTGCATTCCTTGCGTAAAGCTTTGCGAACTTTGCGAAATCTTTGTGCACTTTGCGGTTAATTTACTTGCCACAGATTAAAAGGATTAAAAAGATTTTAAAAACTAAACTTACTACAGGTTTGTGTTAGTTTCTTGCGAAGACCCTTCGTGCCTCAGGGTGACAAGATTGTCGATAAACTTTGCGGTTAATTTTCTTGCCACAGATTAAAAGGATTAAAAAGATTTTAAAAACTAAACTTACTACAGGTTTGTGTTAGTTTCTTGCGAAGACCCTTCGTGCCTCAGGGTGACAAGATTGGGGGTGAATTTATAGTCGCAGTATCCAGTCTCAGTTTTCAGTCACAGTTTGCGAACCTTGCGAAATCTTTGCGAACTTTGCGATTAATTTTTTTCAAGCTTAAAATTTCAGGTTAAAATAAAATTGTAAATCTTACAAACATCTACCAAAATTATGCAACAACTAATTCCTCGGATATAGCAACCTTTGCTCACTGATATGAAAAAAGTATTTATCTTATTACTCTCCTTCTTTTACTTAGTATTGTCTAGTGGCTTTACTAAGAATACTCATATCTGTAAAGGAATCAAGCAGGAGACGTACTTTTTTGCGCAAAATAAAGAAGGACAACCTTGTTCTAAATGTGCTCGTAAGGACGGAAAAATACTTCAAGATTGTTGCAAACACGAAACCAAGCTATTAAAAATAACAGAGAAGGCTCAAAAAGCAGCTTCTGATACGATTCCTCTAAAATACTTAGGAGTTGCTTTGCCTTTTCATTTCTTTAAAGTTGTCTTTGGCTATGAACTTCCTCAAGTAAAAACTTTAAGGTTTACATACGTCTCTGCAACGATTCCTATTAGGAATACCCTACTCTACATTTATTATTGCGTATATCGTATTTGATTTTATTCAATTAAATAATCTATGTTGTTTCTAAAGAACAGCACAGGATTTCTATTGTTAAATTTTAAATATAAATGTATGAAAATGCAATTCTTTGCATTGGTAATCATCGGTTTAGCCACAGGAAATCTTTTGGCACAAACCGTAACATTACCAAATGCTCTTGAACGTTCTGTTCAGAATTTTGAAAAAATAAAAGCTAAGGAAGCAATGGTACTTGCTTCAAAAGAAAATGTAATCTACCAAAAAAGTCAGTATTTACCTGATTTCACTTTGATGGCGCAACAAAGCTACGGAACAATTAATGCTCAAAACGGACCTATGTATGGGTTTGGAGGTTTGGGCGTTGCATCGACTTCTATGCCTTTGCAGGAGCAAAATTGGAATGCCGCTTTTGGCTCACTCTATCTAGCAAACATCAATTGGAACCTATTTACTTTTGGTAAAATAAAAAATCAGGTTGCAATTGCCAAAGCAGATGAAACCGTAGCACAAAAAGATTTAGAGCAACTAAAATTCCAACATCAGGTAAAAGTTGGCGCTGCTTACTTAAATCTCTTGGCTGCACAACGCATCAAATTTGTTCAGGATAAAAACCTAGAACGTGCCGAAGTTGTTGCAACCACAACCGAAAGCCGTTCGAATAGCGGTTTGATTCCAGAAGTCGATTTCTCTTTGGCGAAAGCCGAAGTTGCCAATGCTAAATCGGCAGTATTAAAAGCCTATGATTTAGAACTCGATTACTCAAAAGGACTGGCCGTGATGATGGGAGAAGAATATCGAAAATACGAATTAGATCCTTTTTTCACCAACAAAACACCATCACTACTTTTAGAATCATCACTAGAAACTAGCAAACACCCTATTTTGGAATGGCAAAACAGTACGGTTCAAAAAAGCGTGCAACAAGAAAAATTACAGTCCTCACTTGGGTTACCTAGTATTTCTTCATTTGGTGTAATACAAGGACGCGGTTCAGGTTTTGATTGGAATTATGTGCAAGACAATACAGCATTTTCTAAATCGTATTCTGATGGCGTTGGCATAGACCGAAGTAATTATATTGTTGGTATTGGAATTAGTTGGAATCTGATGAATTTATACCGTCAGACCTCAAAAAAGAAAGAGCAAAAGTTCATTACGCAATCGCTTCAAAACGAATATGACTATATGAATCAGGAGCTTGTAGCGCAACAAAAATTGGCAGATGACAAATTAAAAAATGCATTTGAAATTTTTGAAGAAACTAAAATTCAAGTAAAAGCAGCTACAGATGCATACAAACAGCATACTGCATTATACAATAACGGATTAACGACTATTGTTGACTTGACTCAATCTTTCTACACGCTCAACAGAGCCGAAATCGACTATGAAATAGCTCAAAACAACATCTGGCAGGCCTTATGGATTAAAGCTGCAGCCAAGGGTGACTTGTCTATTTTATTAAACGCCATATACTAAAGCCTAAATTATGAATTTAATACGTTTTGCCTTGCGCAAGCCCATCTCTATTATGGTGATGGTGCTGGGGCTATTATTCTTCGGAATCAAAGCTACCAAAGATATAAAGGTGGATATTCTGCCAGATATGAATCTTCCTGTTGTGTATATAGCCCACTCATTTAATGGTTATACACCGCAACAAATGGAGGGTTATTTTACAAAGATGTATGTAAATATGATGCTGTTTACAAGCGGTATCGAAAGCATCGAAACCAAAAATACCCAAGGACTTACCTTAATGAAAATTAACTTTTATGAGGGAACAGATATGGGGCAGGCTATTGCCGAAATCAATGCCTTATCTAATCGTTCTCAGGTATTTTTGCCTCCGGGTGCTCCGCCTCCATTCATCATTCGATTTGATGCTTCGTCGCAACCTGTGGGACAATTGGTTTTTAAGAGTAATTCAAAAACAAACAACGAGTTACAGGATATCGCCAACTTTTCGGCTCGACCATTTTTGATTAAAATTCCAGGACTAACAACCGCACCTCCTTTTGGCGGAAGCCCAAGAACTATCGAAATAAACATCGACCCAAATAAATTGCGTACGCATCAATTAACTCCTGAGCAAATTGTAGAAGCCATTAGCCGTAATAATATTACTTCTCCATCGGGGAATATCTATGTTGATGATATTAATTATCTAACGCCTACAAATAATACCATTAAAGAAGTGGCTGATTTTGGGAATATTCCAATTTTCAAAGGCGGAGTCGATAATGTTTATATCCGTGATATTGCAACTGTAAAAGATGGTGCCGATATTACAACAGGTTACGCCTTGATTAACGGAGCGCGTTCTGTGTATATCAATATTGCAAAATCGGGTAATGCATCGACTTGGGATGTGGTGAAGAATTTGAAGAAAGCCATTCCGATGATTCAGAATAATTTACCAGAAGATGTTACAATCTCTTATGAATTTGACCAATCGGTATATGTAATCAATGCTGTAAAAAGTTTAATTCTAGAAGGTGCTTTAGGTGCTTTATTAACTGGATTAATGGTATTACTGTTCTTGCGTGATAATAGAGCGGCTTTAATTGTGGTTTTAACGATTCCAATTTCGATTATTTCAGGAGTATTATTCCTAAAATTATTTGGACAAAGTATCAATATTATGTCCTTATCTGGACTGGCTCTTGCAATAGGAATTCTGGTTGATGAAAGTACTGTTACTATCGAAAACATTCATCAACATCTTGCAATGAACAAAACAAAGGCAAAGGCAATCCTAGATGCTTGTCTCGAAATTGCTTTTCCTAAATTATTGATTCTACTTTGTATTCTTGCCGTATTTGCTCCTGCATTTATGATGACTGGAATACCTGGTTCTTTATTTATGCCGTTGGCACTTGCTATTGGGTTTTCGATGATTATATCATTTATCCTATCACAAACCTTTGTTCCTGTAATGGCCAATTGGTTAATGAAGGCTCAAGATGAGAATCACGTACACAAAGAAGATAAATTTGATCGTTTTAAAAATCGTTTTGTAACGTTTTTAGAATCTATAATGCAAAAGCGCAAAATGATTTTGATTGCGAGCTTTGTTTTGGTTGGATTAGGAGTTTTTATCATGTACAACAATACAGGAAAAGATGTATTACCAACCGTAAATTCAAGTCAGTTTCAAGTACGTATAAAAGCGCCTGAGGGGACTCGTATCGAAAAAACAGAACTGAAAATTAAGCAAGTTCTAAATGAGCTAGAAACAGTAATTGGCAAAAACCACATTGCTATTTCTTCGGTATTTATTGGTCAGCATCCTTCATCATTTGCGGTAAGTCCAATTTACTTATATAATGCAGGGCCACACGAAGGATTGATGCAAATCGCACTAAAAGATTACGATGGAAACACGAATGATTTAAAAGAAAAAATCCGTAATCACATGAAAGCAAAAATGCCCGAATTGCATTTTTCTTTCGAACCAATAGAGCTCACTGAAAAGATTTTAAGTCAAGGAACAAATACGCCAATTGAAGTTCGTTTTTCGGGTATGATGAAAAAAATGAACATCATGTATGCTAATAAGTTACTGGCAAAACTAAAAGAAATTGATTATTTAAGAGACCAACAAATTCCGCAATCGCTGAATTATCCCGCTTTCGAAATTAATATCGACAGATTAAGAGCCGCACAATTAGGAATCGATGCTCAGGATATTGCTCGTTCCTTGGTACCAATTACAGCATCTTCTCGCTATACCAGCAAAAATATGTGGGTTGGCGGCATGATGGGAATTGCCTACGATGTTCAAGTACAAACGCCTCAGAACATATTAAATAGTAAGGACGAATTGCTTAATGTTCCGTTAGGAAAAAATGCTGACCGACCAGTTCTTGGTGATGTAGCCACAATTACACCAACAAAAGTTTTAGGAGAAAGTTACAACTTAGGAACAATGGGCTATACTCCCGTTACTGCAAATATTCATGATACCGATTTAGGCCGAGCGCAAAAAGATGTACAAGCTGCAATTGCTTCTCTGGGTGGATTACCAAAAGGGGTAAATGTTCAAATTTCAGGAATGGTGCCTGTTCTGGATGAAACCATGAGCAGTTTGGCAATGGGATTATTAATTGCAATTATTGTAATCTTTTTAATGTTGGCAGCCAACTTTCAATCATTCAAAGTTTCATTTGTAATCCTAACAACAGTACCATTTGTAATCTTAGGATCGCTGTTATTAATGAAAGTAACTGGCTCTACATTAAACTTACAATCATATATGGGAATCATCATGTCGGTAGGAGTTTCTATCGCCAATGCCGTTCTACTAATCAGTAATGCCGAAACATTGCGTATGGAAAATGGAAATGCATTAACAGCAGCCATACAAGCTGCGTCGCTTCGTATTCGCCCTATCATCATGACAACATTGGCTATGATAGCAGGTATGTTACCAATGGCAATTGGACATGGCGAAGGTGGAGACCAAGTTGCTCCGCTAGGAAGAGCAGTAATTGGCGGCTTAATCGCATCCTCTTTTAGTGTATTGCTATTATTGCCATTAGTATTCGTATGGATACAAGGCAAGGCATCTACACAATCGCCATCATTAGATCCAGACGACGAAAACAGTGCACATTATATCGCATTAGAAAAATAAAAACCTGAAATCGTCATGATTCGGAATCATAAACAATAACGAAGAATCAGAATTCAATAAAAAATAAAATTATTTACATATGAAACTAATTTATTATATCCTTATCGGAATTGTATTTGCATCCTGCAATTCAGAAAACAAAAAGGCCGAAAAACCAAATGCGATGCCCATGATGATGATGCCGAATTTTGAAACCGTATCTATCAAAAAAAGCAATCCTCAGGTACAATTAAAACTAGCAGGCGAATTAATATCGGATCAGGAAACATCTATTTATGCCAAAGTAAATAGTTATGTCAAAAAACTCCCTGTAGATATTGGCTCAATAGTTACCAAAGGGCAAGTTATCCTTGTACTCGAAGCACCAGAAATTCAAGCGCAATTGGCAGCAGCAAAATCAAAATGGAAAGCACAAGAAGCCATTTACATTGCTACAAAATCGAATTACGACCGAATGTTCAAAGCAAATGAAACAAAAGGAGCCATTGCCAAAGATGCCTTAGACCAGATTACAGCAAGAAAACTAGCCGATCAAGCACAATTAGAAGCAACCAAATCTGCCTATCAAGAAATGCAAATTATGAACGATTATTTAGTCATTAGAGCACCGTTTAGTGGTATCATTGCCGAAAGAAACATCGATTTAGGCTCTTATGTTGGCCCAATGGGAAAAGGATCAGACAAACCTTTATTGGTACTTCAGGACAACAAAAAACTGAGAGTTTCCCTTTCAGTTCCAGAAGCAAATACAGCTTATTTAAGTTTGGGAGATTCGGTACATTTTAAAGTTACTTCGATTCCTCAGAAAAAATATATGGCCAAAATATCTCGAAAATCAGGAGTTCTAGATTTCAAACTTCGTTCAGAACGCATCGAAGCAGATATCATGAAAATGCATCCTGAGCTAAAACCGCTAATGGTTGTTGAAGCAACATTGCCATTACAAGCAAAAGAAGCTACATTTTTCATTCCAAAAACAGCCTTGGTAGAAAGCAATATTGGCATGTATGTAATCCGTGTTGAAAATGGTGTAACAAAAAATATTCCCGTTTCAAAAGGACGTACGTTAATGGATAAAATTGAAGTTTTTGGAGAGCTAAACGAAAGCGATAACATACTCCTAAAAGCCACAGAAGAAATAGTAGAAGGAACAAAAATTAAAAAATAATAAAGATGAAAACATATTATAAATACCTAGTTATTGTAGCAATTGCTGCGATTCTAATTTCTTGCAAAGACAAAGAAAACAAAGAGCAAACGGTGGCACAAACTCCACAAGAACAGCCAGTACAACAAGACACAGCGCCCAATAAAGCAAAACATGTTCCTACCGATGAGGTTTGCATGGTCAATGATAAACACATGGCAAAAAAGCAAATGGAAGTTCCTTTTGACGGAAAAATGTACTACGGCTGTTGCAATATGTGTGTAGAACGCATCCCAAATGACGAAACTGTTCGTAAAGCAACAGATCCATTTACAGGTCAAAAAATCGACAAAGCCTTGGCATATATCGAGTCCTTAAACGAAGAAGGAAATGTCGCCTATTTTGAATCCGAAGAAAATTTCCAACAATTTCTAAAAGAGAATCAACTGACCAAAAACTAGTCTCCTAATTCTATAAACTAAAATCCACTTTACTAATAATAAAGTGGATTTTTTTGTTTCCTAAAGTATTGTTTTAAAGTTTCATTTTAAGAAGCTATTCCAGCTGATCACTATATCTTTCCTAGATCCTTCCTTTGTCAGGATGTCAAGTAAAGGATGCCGTTTCTCCCGATAGCTATCGGAACTGGGCTAGGGCAATTAATTTCAGTAGCATTTATAAAATAATCCAAAACCAAAAGAGCTGTTCAAGATATCTGAAACAGCTCTTTTAATTCACAATTTATCTTCCTTCTTTCGCAATAGGATTATTAAGCTTTCTTCCACCAGTTGTAATAGTTATGATCATTGTCTAATTCGAAACCACATTTAGGATACAGAATATTTCCAATTTCATTCGTCTTTTCAGTTTCCAATAATAAACCACAAGCGTCGGTTTCATCGCAAAACAACTTGCATCTATCAATTAAATCTACAGACAAACCTCGCCCTCTAAAATCAGGATCAACAAACAAATCACTTAGCAACCATTGTTTCTGTAATGCCTTATAATGATACAATGGATATAATTGTGCAAATCCAACAAATTTCCCATCAGCTTTAACCAAGAATGTAGTTGTTTCTTTATTCGTAATTCGCTCTTTAAGAAAAGCTTTCCCTATTTCAACATTAGATGGTTGTCTATAAAAAATTCGGTAACTGTTAAACAACGCTGCAAATTCATCCAAATGATCCAAAGTAGCAATTTCAATGTGTTTCATAATAAAATAATTTAAAGTAATGATTTATAAAGGAGCAAATGTCACGCATTACAGGAGTGTTTGATTAATCCAGTTTCAACAAACAAATGGGTCCAGATGAAGTAAGTCATTATAAAAGGCTTAATTTTGAACTCAATGTATATTTCAATAAAATAAAGAGCTGATGTTAAGACCTTGGAAGACCATTTTTAATATTTCGTTTCATTCCGATCAAACTTTGGTAGAACAAATAACCGAAGTGATCCGAAAAGAAATCAGTTACGGAAGACTCGAAAGAGGAACGCCTTTGCCTGGTACCAGAATCCTAGCCGAAGACATTGGAGTAAACCGAAAAACCGTTGTTTTTGCCTACGAAGCCTTAATCGAAGAAGGATGGCTAGAAAGCAAATACAAATCAGGAACATACATATCTGCCCATTTACCACAAATACAAAAACAGCAACCTACAATTCCAAAAAAGGAAGCTACTTTCGAACACATTCAGCACCAACCATTTTACCTTACTGACCGTGCACTAGAAGGAAGTCGCATTGTTTTTAATGAAGGCGCTCCCGATACCCGACTTGTTCCGCTTAAAGAATTATCTAGAGCATACAAACGCATCTTTCAACGCAAAGGAAAATGGGGTTTACTTGGTTATAGTAGCGAAAAAGGAGATTATAAACTACGTGAAATGCTCTCCATAATGCTTTCTAGAGACAGAGGTCTTCATACAAATCCAGAAACTATATGTGTAACCCGAGGAAGCCAAATGGCACTATATCTGGTTGCAAAAGTGCTTATCACAACTGGTGATACTGTCGTAGTCGAGAATCCCTCCTATTATGCCGTGCAAAAGATATTTCGCGAAACAGGCGCTATTTTAAAAACGGTCGAAATAGACAAAGACGGAATCAACGTTGATGAACTTGAAGACTTATGTCGTAAAACAAAAATCAAAGCCGTATATGTTACGCCACATCACCAATTCCCTACTACGATTACGATGAAAGCGGGACGACGAATCAAATTACTTGAACTATCCTTAAAATATAATTTCGCCATAATCGAAGATGATTATGACCATGAATACCATTTTGGAGCAGGAAATAAATTGGCTTTGGCCAGTAATGAAAAATCAGACAATGTAATCTACATTAGCTCCTTAAGCAAACTCATTGCTCCAGCAATACGTGTCGGTTACGTTACAGGCCCCATAGCTTTCATGCAATCACTTGTAAACCTACGCATTCAAATTGACCGTCAAGGCGATACTATTCTCGAACATGCCATTGCCGAATTAATGGAAGATGGAACCTTAAAAAGACATGCACGCAGAGTTGTTGCTATTTACAAAGAAAGACGTGATTTAATGGAAGCCTGTTTAGATGAAAATTTTGGAAATGCTATTAGTTTTCAGAAACCTACAGGAGGACTCGCTTTTTGGATAAAATTTAATGAACCAATAGACCTAACGCACTATATAACGCAGCTAGAAAAGAAAGGAATTCAGATTGTTCCTCCAGGAAGTTTTTATTTAGATAATCAACCTAAAAATTCCTTAAGACTTGGTTATGGATCCCTAAATAAAGAAGAACTTACAGAAGGATTAAAAATTATGGGAACTGTTTATAAGGAATTAAAACTCTAACTATTTTCAATTACAGTTCCCTCCATCATCTCCTATTCGATCGCAATAATGGATTTTAAATCCTTTATCAAAATAATTGCTATTTCTTAAATAACTTATCATTTAGTTCAGTTATACTTAGGTAAATAGCTTTTTATTTAAAATTTTAACAATCTTAAACTTTCATCGAATATATTAAATTATGTACATTTGCAATACAAAACCTACACTGTTATTTGTTTCCTAAAAAAAAACAAGTACTAAATCATTAAAAAACAAACAAATAGACCAATTACTATATGTTCCTTACAATTCATAAGTTAAACCTCAATCCCTTTTTTACAATTCGTAATAAAAAACTACATAAAAACGCTGCATTTATCTGATAGGCCAGCATATACTGAATAAAAAAATCAACTTCGATAATTCAAAATTTCAGTTAGGGAATATAACACAACATTAAATTGAAAATGTTAAAAGCTGAAGCAAAACATAGTGCTTTTCCTCAATTTATTTAAACATAAAAATTTAAAAAGTATAGTTATTCCTATCTGCTTTTACCCCATAAAACATGACCGAATCAAACAAAACATACACCATTGACCTTCGTTTTCAAGAAATAAAACTTCCTCCTTTTCAAGATATACTTGTAGTTGCAAAAAATGCTGTTCTAGGTAAAATTGGACTCTCAAAATCATTCGAATTATTAGTTCCAAATAGCTTTGAAACTATTAATGTTGACGATAAAAATATTGAAACTGTTTTTGTCAACAAAAATATACTTACTCTAATTGATAAGGAAAAACTAATACCCATTTTAGAGAAAAATGTATTCCCATTTGTATCAGAAGGGAAACTTATAAGTGTCGATTTAAAAATAGATCTTTCTGTAAAAAATATAGTCCTAAAGGATTTTAATCTATGAGCATAACATCATTTGTAAATTACGATTATGCTACTCTAGATGCCTATGCAGGTGTCGTAAGTGCAAGACGAAGCGAATCTATAGAAAAAGGCATTATTGTAATGGAAGAAAATGAAGCCATCGGTATTCTTACCTCTTCTGATCTAGCAAAAAAACAGCATTTAATTATTATAGATTGCCTCACCAAGAAACCTGTTGTTTACAAAACCGATGAAATTACCGATGTGCTTAAAATCATGGACAGCAGCGGTCAAAATGTTTTAATGGTATACGATAACGAAACCTTTATGGGGACAATTTCGAAAAATGACATCATCAATCATTTAAACTCCAGCCTTAACATTCAAAAACAAACCATGCAATGGGCTGCTCATGATCTAAAAAATCCTATTGCCTCTATCAGGATGATAAGCGACATTCTTCGAATCAACCTCAAACATATCGAAGACAAAAAGTTAATTGATTATTTAAACCAAAGTTGTGACTTTGCCTTTAAAATTATCGAAGATGTGCTAATCACTGAGGAAGTCACAGAGGAAGCTGTTTCTTATACACTAGAAAATTTTGATTTCCTAATTGAAGAGTCCATTACTTATTTTTCTAGAGAGCTTGAACAAAAACAAATTACTTTAATAAAAGATCTTAATTTCGGTGAAACTATTAAAATTGATCGCTCTAAATTTGAAAGGGTGATTCATAACTTATTATCTAATAGTCTTAAATTTACTCATGAAAATGGAACTATTGAAATTGCTACTGCTACAGAAAACAACAAACTAAAACTAGTTGTTAAAGACAACGGAATTGGCGTCCCTAAAAATTTACAAGAACACATATTCGACAAATTTACTCAAGCCAAACGAACTGGAATTGCTGGCGAGCACACCACAGGGCTAGGTATGTATCTTACCAAACAAATTGTTGAAATGCATAATGGTTCTATAAAAATAGAAAGCGACGGAAAATCTGGTACCGCCTTCTCTATTTTCTTGAATTTAATTTAATTTTTTTTTTTGGGAGGGGTGTGTTTTTAGGCTGGGGCATAATAGCATTCAAAAACTCCCTCATTACAATCTGATTCACAAGGGCAAGCAATTAGTAAAGTCGGGTAAAAAACAGTATTCAAGACTTGAAAAAATACTGATGAAATATTTTGTTTTATGCTTTAGGGGATGATAAAGAAGCTTTTTGCAAGGAAAACTTAATACAATTCAAAAAAGAGATTTGATGTAATTATGCTAATTATATCTCAGCTATTGTATTAAATAATATATCGAATCTTATAAATTAAAAAGAATGTCTCCTAAAAAATATTAAGAAAAAACGTAAACTGATGGTATGTATATACCGTTTTAAGAAAGAGTAAACAAATACAACTTTATGGAATTACTTATGTTAGTTATATATCTAAACTAATTTTTAACAAAATTAGTTAGTAAAAAAAAAATAGCACAAAAGAATTTTTAAAAAGCTGTACGATGAATATTCATCAATTTAAAAAAAACAACAAAACATTGTTTCGAATGTTGATTAAAACTTTTTAATCTTGGAATTAAAAGAGTCCCTGAAAGAAAATCTGACTGAGATTTTGTCCATAGTGGAAAATAAATGAGTATAATTCAAAAAGTTTTAACAAAAAAGGAAACTCTACAAACGAATTTAAAAACTTAAAGATGCGCAAACACACCTTTAAGTTTATTTTCTGTTTTTTTACATATTCATCTAAATAAGAAAATACAAAAAGTATAATTCACTATTGTCAAATTTGCCCACCAACACCCTTAAATTTTTCTACAAAAGCACTGATTCTCTGGAATACGCTTTGCTTTTTAGTCAAATACTGAGGATTTAAAGGACTCATTTTAGGTAAAATAGTATTTAGTTCTGTACCGTTTTCATTCGCAAATTCACGCTTTAAAGATGCTGCAATATATCGTTTTGCTTCTTCCTCATTTAAGTTTTCATCCATAATTAACTCTGAAGCCTCTTTTTTCTGTTTTTCCTGAGCATATTCGAAGAATAAATCTATAACATTCGCTTTATCTTGAATGCTACCAAGGTCTGTTTCATTTATAAAATCTACAACTAGGTTTTCTTTTGCTCTGTTGCCGATACTTGCACGAATTACCCTGCGAATTTCTTCTATTAAGGTAGCTTTGTCTTTATTTTTTTTATTATGTTCAAAAATCAATTCAAGAATATAATCAAGGTTAATTTCTTGTGACTTTAGTAGGTCAATTTCAAAAACTACATCGTCCCAGTCGATTGTGGATTCTTCTGATTCTTTGCCAGTTTTTTCTCGCCTTAACCAATCACGTATATCATTATAAGTTGAGCGATAATCTTGGATCATTCGTTCCGGCAACAAGCTTATCTCTTGCATTATTGCTATATCTTCGTCTGTAACAAAGTAGGTTTCTTTAAATATTTCAAGAGCTTCAGCATCATTTACATCTATTGCTTGAAGTGCTTTAAGATTCGTGAATTCATCATAATTCTGAAGGATGTTTTCCACTCGCAAGTACTCCCCGAATAATTTTGTGAACTCTTTTTTATCTTTTTCTGTTACAATTTCATCAGGTTTCGGGAACTTATTATTTAAGTCTTTTACAACATCCTTAAAACCTCTACGTGCTTCCCCATTGGTAATATCCGTAAAGCCCTCTAAATATTCTTTGTAACTCTTTTCGAGCACTACATTTTTAGTATTTATGTCTCCAAATAAAGTTATTGCATCAACAGTAGCTGTTTCTAAATCTCTGAAAGTAATAATATTTCCAAAAGTTTTTGTGGCATCATAAATACGGTTGGTACGCGAAAATGCTTGCATCAACCCATGATAGCGTAAATTTTTATCTACGAACAGCGTATTAAGCGTAGGTGCATCAAACCCTGTTAAGAACATCCCTACTACAATAACTAGGTCAACTTCTTTACTCTTTACACGTTTAGCAAGGTCGCGATAATAGTTTTGGAACTCTTTACTCTCCACGCCATAACTGGTTTTGAACATGGCGTTATAATCACTGATAGCTTCCGTTAAAAATTCTTTTGCACTACTATCCATGGCTGATGGTTCAAAATTTTCGTCAGGTATTTCACCAATGGCACTTTGTTCTTCGTTGGCTGCAAACGAAAATATCGTTGCAATTCTCAAAGGCTTTTCGCTTTCTTTTTGAAGACGATTTAATTCCTTATAGTAACATTTAGCACCATCAACACTACTTACCGCAAACATGGCATTAAAACCTTTGTTGCCTCCTTGATTTCTATGTGTCTTTATTCTAAAATTATTCAGAATATATTGAGAAATTTCTTTGATACGACCAGGATGCAAAAATGCTTTTTTGTTTTCAGCAACACTTAGTTTTTTCTCGTCTTTTTCTGTTTCAATACCCTTAAACTTAGGACGAACATTATTGTAATCTACTTTAAATTTTAATACTTTTTCATCCCTAATTGCATCAGTAATTACATAAGAGTGTAATTCACGACCAAATACACTGGCAGTCGTTTCAGCGCCTAGGGCATTTTTAACAAAAATAGGCGTGCCTGTAAAACCAAATTGATAGAATTTTTTAAACTTTTTATTAAGGTTCTTTTGTGCTTCTCCAAACTGAGAGCGATGTGCTTCATCAAAAATAAAAATCACTTGTTTTTGATAAATAGCTAAATCATTCTCGGTTTTCATCAGATTGTTCAGTTTCTGAATAGTCGTAACGATAATCTTATTGTCATCTTTCTCAATATTCCGCTTTAAACCTGCGGTACTATCGGAACCATTGACACTATCAGGAGAAAAGCGTTGGTATTCTTTCATGGTTTGAAAGTCCAAATCTTTACGGTCAACCACAAAGAAAACTTTGTCAATGAAATCCAATTCTGTAGCTAAACGAGCCGCTTTAAAACTGGTCAATGTTTTCCCCGAGCCTGTAGTGTGCCAAATGTAACCACCACTTTCTACTTTAGACCAATTTTTAGCTTGATATGAACTTGAAATTTTCCATAACATTCTTTCTGTTGCTGCAATTTGATAAGGTCTCATTATAAGCAATGTATCACTTGTATCAAAAACCGAATACGTGAGCAACACATGTAACAAAGTGTCTCTTTGAAAAAAGGTAGTTGTAAAATCTTTAAGGTCTTTAATTAATGTATTATCTGCTTTTGCCCAGTTCATGGTAAAGTCAAAGCTGTTTTTGTTTCGCTCAACGGTGTTTGCAAAATAGCGGCTGTCCGTTCCGTTGGAAATTACAAAAATCTGTAAGTATTTGAAAAGAGAATTTGTACTGTTAAGACTCTCTTTTGTATAGCGATGCACTTGGTTGAACGCCTCACGAATAGCTACACCACGTTTTTTTAGTTCTACTTGAACCAAAGGCAAGCCGTTAACTAAAATTGTAACATCATAACGATTAGCATGCGTTCCTTTTTGTTCAAATTGTTTAATTACCTGTACTTTATTACGCGCAATATTGTTTTTATCTACTAAATAAATGTTTTGGATATGACCATCATCAAAAACAAAATCATAGATGTAATTTTCATGAATTTTTCTTGTTTTTTCAACAAGATTATCACTCGGTTTATCTAAATACTCTTCCACAAAACGAGCCCATTCGCTATCTGAAAACACCATGTTATTAAGAGCTTGCAATTGTACTCTCACATTAGCTAACATGGCTTCAATAGAAGTTAGATTAGGATTTTCGTACCCTTGATTGATTAAGTCTTGGATAAATTCTTTTTCAAGAGCGGCTTCCGTTTGATAAACTGCAGGTGGCTCATTAACTTCTGAATATTTGGTGTATTTGTCTAAAACAATGAAATTGTTTGATTCTGCGATGGTCTTATACTGTGTCATCTTCTTCTATAACATTTGGGTTAATAGTTGACTTGAATCCATACCTTCTTTTTACTTCTTCAACCAAAAAGCTCAATACTCTCTTATCATTTTCTTCAATAATTGCTATTTCTTCTCCATGATGTTTAGAATGACTGGAGAGATTTATTATTCGTTTGTAATACGCTTCACGTGATTCTTCGGGCAAAAGATCTTCCCATTTATTGTGTCCCAAAAAGGTAGAAGTTTTTTCTAATATATTACGAAGAAAGTTAAAATGAAACTTTTTTATATCATTTGGTGATCCTATAGCTTTTTCTAATTCAGATAAAAGAAATAAATGATAGGAGAACGGTGAGTCGCTTGCTAACTCACCTATTGAAAAAGTACCATCGTCCAGTTTTTCTAAACGCCATTTTGTTGTGTTTTTTACTCTGTTAAATTCATTAAATAATACATTATAGAATAATGGATTATGAGTGGTGATAATGAATTTTAATTCCGATTTACTAGACTTAATTAACTCAGCTATATTTACAGCCAGCTCAATTAAGTGTGTATCATCGAGTGAACTTACAGGATCATCAATAAATACATAATCCAAATTATTAAATAGCCCACCTAAGTTTTTGAGTTTTCCCCGTGCTGTGCTCAATTCAATATTAGCCACTTCCGTTTCATTTCTCAATATGTCTGCTTTTTTAACATCCCCTTTGTTTCCGCTTTTTTTAGCTAAATTTTCCGCTTTTTTTGTGTCTTTGCTTTTTGATTCAGCTATTACTACCAATGATTTTATTTCTTCTTGAGCCTCCCCTAATGGGATTAATGCCTCTATGGCTTCCTTTAGTAAACTATAAAACATACTCCAAATAAAACAGCTTTCTTCCCCTTTAGAAATTTTTACAGATTCTGAGGGCTCATCATTTCCACGTTCAAATGAAAAACGCACTTCAGAGTAAGCAGGAATCGTTACATCCCTATTGTCTTGATTCTTAAAAGTGTATTCCTCATTAAAAGTAGGTGTTAATTTATCACTAGTATAACGCTTAAAATGAGCTGCTATATTTGGTTCTTGTCCTTGATCCTGAAGTATCCAATTGGTATATGTATTAGGCTGAATTTTCAATTTTAGTAAATCGTTATCCCAATAAAACAAATCTTCAGTAAATGCATTGTAGTACATTATCTTGATTCCTGTTTCCTCTTCGTCAGTTTCTGGATTTTTTTGAGCGATCAATTCTTTGAACTCACGTGACAAACGTGTTTTACCAGTACCATTAAACGCATAAATCAACTGCACTTTTTTATTGGCAACTATAAGAGATTGTGCTATTTCAGTTAATGACTGTGCCATATTATTCTTCTAAATTGTCTTTTGGAAATGTTAGTAACATATCTCTATAATACTCATATTGTTTTTTTCTTAACTCTATTTCTTTTGGCAAACCTTCACTTATAGAATTAGTTAAAATGTCAAATTTATCTAAAATGGCTACTATTCGTTCTTGTTCCTCATTAGAAGGCACTGGAATTATTGCTTTACCTAAACCTTTTGCATTAATAGCTGAAATTTTACCGGACGAAATATGCTTTTTAATTTGATCATGGAATTGTTTGGTACGTGTAAAATAAGCAACAAACTTAGGATTCAATATAGTTTTATATGAAAAACATGCATCGTGAACAACTACCCCTTCGTCACCTAACCATGCCGTTCCCATTCCAATATCTTCGATTGTTTCACCTGCTGCTACTATGACAACATCGCCTTTTTCGGCAAGCCTTAATCCTCTATCGTTAACCAACTTTTCACTAACAAAAGAAATAGTCTCATCCGTCCACGTACCATAATGCGTATACATTTCACCATAATGAATCGTAGGCACTCCTTTACTGATTAAATCTGTTTTTACAAAACGCTTACCTCTTTGAAACTGTCCAATATTTTCATCCCCCATTGGTAAATGTTGAACTTCATTTTCATTAAAGTTGAATAATTTCTCTCTATAGTAACTATACTGTTGTTTACGTGATGTAAGTTCTGATGTAAGTTCTGATGTAAGTTCTGATGTAAGTTCTGCAAAAGAATCAAGAATTGCAACAATTTTTTGTTGAATTTCGAGTGATTTTTTAGGGTTATCTGGGCATGGAATAGGTATTCTTTTTTTTGAATAATTACTAATCCATTGTCTTTTGTGATCACCATCAACCAATTCACTAGGTAAAGTATTCAACCAATAGTAGATATATTTTAATGATGCTTTAGATTCATCTTTAGATGTAATCATCTTCATCGCTGATGACTTAGCCTTGAAGTCAATGTCAACCCACTTATTAGCTGTTGTAAAATCATCAAAAATTATAACAGGCTGTTCTGATGCTTTATAAATACCTTCCGTTTCATTAGTATATCCGAGAATAAAAGTTTTACCAGCAGTCAAAACAGGAGTTAGAAAATTATCATTGTAATTTTTTGAACTCACTAAATATTTCGTTGGCTGCTCATAGTTAGTAAAATCTCCCAAAGGTTTCCATTCCACCGCAACGTCTTCTAATAATTTATCTAAAAAACTCATTCTCTAATCTCATTTATAAGTCCTTCAATATCAATACGTAACTTGTCTATTTTTTTTACGGTTTTTGCTACTTTGTTGTTTAATTCGGTAATGTTAATCTTCTCTCGATTGTCTTTTGGTTGCACATACGAACTAACCGATAAATTATAATCGTTTTTAGCAATTTTAGTATTATCGATAGATTTTGCAACATGTTCTACATCTGCTTTGCTATCAAATAACTCCATTATTTTTTCAATATGTACATCGGTCATCATATTGTTATTAGTTACCTTCTTGAAGAAATCTTCACCACTGGCATCAATAAACTGTGTGGTAGTATCGGTCTTGTGTTTTGAAAGTACCAGAAGAGTTACCGCTATAGAAGTTCCGTAAAACAAATTGGGTGCTACAGCGATTATGGTTTCTACATAGTTATTATCCACTAGGTACTTTCTTATCTTTTGTTCTGCACCACCACGGTAAAAAATACCTGGGAAACAAACGATGGCTGCTCTTCCTTTACTGGAAAGATAACTCAAGGCATGCAGTACAAATGCAAAATCTGCTTTTGATTTAGGCGCTAGCACACCAGCTGGAGCAAAACGGTCATCATTTATAAGTGTTGGATCATCATCTCCAACCCATTTTACCGAATAAGGCGGATTGGATACAATGGCATCAAATGGTTTATCATCAATAAAGTGAGGGTGATGAAGTGTATCTCCTAAAGCTATATTAAACTTGTCGTAGTTGACGTTATGTAAAAACATGTTCATACGAGCCAAGTTATACGTAGTATGATTTATTTCTTGTCCAAAAAAGCCTTCTTCAATGATATGGTCATCAAAGTGTTTTTTTGCTTGAAGTAATAAAGAACCAGAACCTGCAGCTGGGTCATAAATTTTATTTACTTTTTCTTGTTTGTGCATTGCCAATTGTGCAATAAGCTTAGATACGTGTACAGGTGTAAAAAACTCACCGCCTGATTTACCAGCATTGGCTGCATAATTGCCAATAAGGATTTCATATGCATCACCAAAAAGGTCAATATGATTGTCTTCAAAATTCCCGAAATTTAGTTCCTCAACACCTTTCAAGACAGAAGCTAAACGACTGTTTTTGCTTTCAACGGTGTTACCTAATCGCGTACTGGTTGTGTCAAAATCAGCAAACAACCCCTTTATATCTTCTTCCGATGGATACCCATTTGCAGAACTTTCAATTGCTGTAAAAATGGCTTTTAAATCGGTATTAAGGTTTGGATTAGTATTAGCCGTTTTAGCAATATTTACAAAAAGTTGACTAGGATAGATAAAATATCCTTTTGTTTTAATTGCATCATCTTTTATATCAGGTGTAATAACATCATCTGATAAGTTAGCGTAATCAATGCTGTCATCACCAGCCTCTATATAATTCGTAAAGTTCTCGCTAATATAGCGATAGAAGAGTGTTCCTAATACAAATTGTTTGAAATCCCATCCATCTACAGCCCCACGAACCTCGTTGGCTATTTTCCAAATTTTAGCTAGTAATTCTGCTCTTTGTGCTGTACTTGTCATTATTTTTTATATATTCATTTCTAATAGCTTATTTTTATTTTTTCCTTTAGTAATATTTATTCTAACCTTTGGTAGAATCACTCATAATTATAATACTGCTATATATTTGCAAATCTACCGTAATAATTGAATATGCGAATAAAAACCTAACAAAAAGTTAGGTACTGTTTTTTGATTAATTAGTTTAGTAAATTCTTCGGTAGCTTTATAATTTGCTTCTCCCTCAACACTGATCTTTTAATGTTTATTTTAACATTTTTTTTTAATCTTAAAATAAAAGTTATACTTTTAGATACGACAGAACTGCAAAGTTAAGAATACTAAATGCACTCGTAACTTTACCTACACTTCTATTAGCACATTCAACATTAGTAACAAAACTCAAATCAAAAGGATATGAAAGGCCCGGAATTTTTGAAATATATAAATCCCGTTTTAACCACACTTCAATCAAACGGAGGTGCTGGAAATTCATCAGACGTAATCGAACAAATAATAGATAAATTAGGCATTACAGAAACTGAATTAGAAGAAACTACTTCAAGTGGTCAATCACGAATTAGAAATCAAATCCAATGGGCAAGATTTTATTTATTCAAAGCTGGATTAATTGATAATACTCAAAGGGGAATTTGGCGATTAACTAAAGAAGGTTTAGATAAAAAACTGAGCCACAATGATGATGTTTATGACTTATTTAAGAGGGTTCAAGATAGTGTTAAAAAAACTTCTTCTTCAAAATCACAAAAAGCTCAACCGAAATTTGAAGACATAGCGACCGAAGATGAAGAACATTCAATCGACTTGATTAACATTATACAAAACCTTACTCCAAGCGGATTTGAAAAACTTTGCAAACGTTTATTAACTGAAATCGGGATTAACGAAATAGTAATAACAGGTGGTTCTGGCGATAAAGGAATTGATGGAAAGGGAATCGTAAAACTTAATGATGTTGTTGGTTTAAATATTGTTTTTCAATGTAAACGCTATAAAGAAACTGTTTCCCCACACCATGTCCGTGATTTCCGCGGTGCAATGCAAGGACGTGGTGAAAAAGGACTTATAATAACTACAGGACGTTTTACAAAAGAAGCAAAAAGTGAAGCAAAAAGTGAAGCAAATCGTGATGGAGTCACACCAATTGAGTTGATAGATGGCGACAGACTTGTTGAACTTTTTGAAAAATATCAACTTGGCTTAAAGCCTGTTACAGTTTTCGAAATTGACCAAGAATTTTTCAAGAGCTTTAATTAAAAAAAGCAATCTAAAATTAGACAAATCCCTTTTACATCCTTACTAATTGCTAAAAAAACATCAATTAAACTAAACAACAAACACTCTAAAATCCAATAAAAAAGATAGTTGTAAAGCTATCTTTTTTTGTTTGCTCCAAAAGGCTATCTTTGCGCGAACTTTTTTAGGAACTACTATAAAAATGTAGGGACTAATTGAGTTACTTATTTTTAAACAATAAAAAACTGATTTTCAGTTACAAATCTCCATGAATTACTTATCTGTAGAAAATATATCCAAGTCATTTGGTGAAAGAACCTTATTTGACAACATCTCTTTTGGAATCAATAAGGACCAAAAAATTGCTTTCATTGCCAAAAATGGCTCTGGAAAAACAACTATTATGAGTATTATCAATGGTTTGGAAGAACCAGATACAGGTCAGGTAGTTTTAAGAAAAGGAATCAGAATGGCTTTTCTTTCGCAAAACAACAACTTACAAGACGAACTAACTATCGAAGAAAGCATTTTTGCTTCTGATAATGAAACGCTAAAAGTTATTGAAGCTTACGAAAAAGCATTAGAAAATCCAGAAGACGAAGAAGCATATCAAAAAGCTTTTGACGGAATGGACCAACACAATGCTTGGGATTTTGAAACGCAATACAAGCAGATTCTTTTTAAACTGAAACTAGAGAACTTTAAACTAAAAGTAAAAAGTCTTTCTGGAGGTCAGAAAAAACGTTTATCATTAGCAATTATACTAATCAATCGTCCTGATTTATTAATTCTGGATGAGCCTACCAATCACTTGGATCTTGAAATGATCGAATGGTTAGAAAGTTATTTTGCTAAAGAAAATATTACTTTATTCATGGTAACGCACGACCGTTTCTTCTTAGAGCGTGTTTGTAATGAAATCATTGAATTAGACAATGGTAAATTATACCAATACAAAGGAAATTACTCTTACTATTTAGAGAAAAAAGAAGAGCGAATCGCCTCAGAAAATTCTAGTGTTGATAAAGCACAAAACTTATTCGTAAAAGAATTAGAATGGATGCGTCGCCAACCAAAAGCGAGAACAACCAAATCTAAATCTCGTCAGGATGACTTTTATTTAATTAAAGAAAAAGCACAAAGTCGCCGTCGCGAAAACAAAGTCGAGCTTGAAATTAATATGGAGCGTATGGGAAGCAAGATTATCGAGCTTCACAAAATTTCTAAAAAATTCAAAGACCACGTTATCTTAGATAACTTCAGTTTCGATTTCCAACGTGGAGAACGTATCGGAATTATTGGTAAAAACGGAACTGGAAAATCGACTTTCCTTAATTTATTGACTGGAACTCTTCCGTTAGATTCTGGAAAAGTTATTGTTGGTGAAACAATCAAAATAGGATATTACACTCAAAGTGGAATCAATCCAAAACCGGGACAACGTGTAATCGATGTTATTAAAGAATACGGAGAATACATTCCGTTGATGAAAGGAAAAATCATTTCTGCTTCACAATTATTGGAGCGTTTCCTTTTTGATGCAAAAAAACAATATGACTTTGTTGATAGATTAAGTGGTGGTGAATTAAAACGTTTGTATTTATGTACCGTTTTGATTCAGAATCCAAACTTCCTTATTCTGGATGAACCTACAAACGATTTAGATATCGTTACGTTAAACGTACTAGAAAGCTTCCTTTTGGATTACCCTGGATGCTTGTTAGTGGTTTCGCATGACCGTTACTTTATGGATAAAATTGTAGATCACTTGTTCATTTTTAGAGGACAAGGTGTTGTTGAAGATTTCCCTGGAAACTACTCTGATTTTAGAGCTTACGAAGACAGTGCTGATGTAGCTCAAAAGGAAGAAAACAAAGCCGAAAAGAAAGATTGGAAGCAAAATAATCCAACTGGAAACCTTACTTTCAACGAGCAAAAAGAATATCAAAAACTAGAAAGAGAAATCAAAGACCTAGAAATTGATAAAACCAAAATTGAGCAATTATTCTCTGATGGAAAAGTAGCCGATGCCGACATCGAGAAAAAAGCTAATGAACTACAGAATATCATCAATAAAATAGACCAAAAAGAAGAACGCTGGTTTGAGCTTTCTGCTAAGATTGAAGGGTAATTATTAGTTTTCAGTTTTCAGTCGCAGTGTTAAGTTTACAGTCGCAGTGTTCAGTATTCAGTCTCAGTCGCGGTTTTCAGTCTCTGTTTGTGGTTAGCCTCAGTTTGCAGTCGCAATGTCATCCTGAGCGGAGTCGAAGGATAGTCACAGTTTACAGTCACATTTTACAGTCACATTTTACAGTCTCAGTGTCATCCTGAGCGGAGTCGAAGGACAGTCGCAGTTTGCGATGACAATTTCGGACAAACAACTGAAGTTTCTTAACTTATATAAAAAACAAAAGCCATAACGGAGTAAAATCTTGTTGTGGCTTTTTTTACACATTCTTTTTTCTAGTATTATTTGAAAGTTTTATCTTATATTTAATTTTACTTATAATAATAAATATATGGATTTCAAAGAATTATTGGCTTATAAAAAATCGTTTCAGCTGGCAATGGAAATATTCGAACTATCTAAATCATTTCCACCTGAAGAAAAATATTCTCTTACTGATCCGATACGTCGTTCCTCTAGAAGTGTATCTGCAAATATCTCTGAATCCTATCGAAAAAGAAGATATACAAATCATTTTATAAGCAAACTTACTGATAGTGATGCTGAAAACTCAGAAACAAATGTATGGTTGCAATTCTGTTTACAATGTAAATACATAAACAAAGAAACCTTTGACACCTTAAATGACAGAAACATCGAAATTGGAAAACTAATTAATTATATGATTAATAATCCAACCAAATTTGGATGCAAAATATAGTATTCAATCGTAGTAACTGCAAACAGAGATTATCCTTCGACTCCGCTTAGAATGATATTGAGAGTAAAGGCTACAATTGAGACTAAGTACTATAAGTTAATAACTAAACACTGAAAATGTCCTTCGACTCCGCTCAGGATGACATTGCGACTGTAAACTGAGACTAACCACAAGCCAAAACTGAAAACTGAGACTGCGACTGAATACTGAATACCGCGACTGTAAACTAAATAACCGCAAACCAAAACTGAAAACTGAGACTGAGACTGAGACTGAGACTGAGACTGAAAACTAATAACTGCAAACCGAGACCAATTTCACTATATTTGCGCCATTAAAAAACCAATTTTCATGAAACACCTTATCACTGCCCTATTAGCTTTGACACTTTTTGTCTCTTGCGCTAAGAAAAAAACAGAAACTGCTGATGCAAGTATTGACTATGTCGCTAAAAACGAGCAAGACATTAAAGACTATATAACAAAAAACAAACTAGATGCACACAGAAGTGAATCAGGTTTGTACTATGTAATCAACGAACCTGGAACAGGAACACAGCCAACAGCATCGTCTAATGTAACTGTAGCTTATAAAGGTTCTTTTATTGATGGTAAAGTATTTGACGAAAGTAGTGAAGGAATTTCTTTCGGGTTAAACCAAGTAATAAAAGGATGGACAGAAGGTATTCCTTATTTCAAAACAGGAGGCACAGGAATTCTTTTAGTTCCAGCACATTTAGGATACGGAAATAACGATTACAGCTCAATCCCTGGAGGTTCAGTGCTTATCTTTGATATTAAATTAATTTCAGTAAACTAGGTTTTGAACAAAGAGTAAACATCTAAAAAGTTCAATCAAAATAATAAAACCCGAATACATGTTTAAGTGTATTCGGGTTTTGATGTTTTTTATCATAACTAAAAAAGACAAACTGCACTTTTTTTAGCACACAATCTTGTCAACCCTGACAAAGGAAGGGTCTCATAAAGGAACTCGACATAGATTGAAGAACTAATTACGGAGATTCTTCGTTCCTCAGAAAGACAAAATTGGCGAACTAGATTGGAGTTCTTTCGCAAAGATTCACAAAGAGAAGACGCTAAATTTCTTGAAACCAAGACTGAAAACTGAAAACTAAAAATCACCACAAACCAAGACTGCGACTGAAAACCGCGACTGAAAACTAATAACTGTAAACCAAGACTGCAAACTGAAGCAAACTGCGACTGCAACTAATAACCGTAAACTAAAAAATCACCACGGAATCGGATTATAATCTTTCAAGAATTTTCCACACCAATGTTTACCCGTGTTAATTCCGTCGAATAGAGGGTCCATAACCCTTGCAGCGCCATCGACAATATCTAGTGGAGGTTGAAAATCTTCAAGCTCTTGTTTCTTTTTAGCCAATTCGGCAGGATCTTCGTCGGTAACCCAACCCGTATCTACAGCATTCATAAAAATACCGTGTTTAGCCAAGGTACCCGATGAAGTATGCGTCAACATGTTAAGAGCAGCCTTAGCCATATTAGTATGCGGATGGCGATCTTCTTTAAAAAAGCGATGAAATTTACCTTCCATAGCCGAAACATTAATAATGTGTTTTTGTCCAGTATTATCTTTCTTCATCACTTCCGAAAGACGATTACATAATACAAAAGGCGCAACCGAATTGACCAACTGAACTTCAATCATTTCAGTAGTTTCGATCTGTCCCAATCGCAAACGCCAACTATTAGTTTTTCTTAAATCTACCTGTTGTAAATCGGCATCAAGTTCCCCTTCAGGAAAAACCTCATTTGCTACAAGCGCATTATCAAAAGAATAAGGAATCTGAGATAATTTAGCCGAAGCACGCAATCCGATTCCAGGCTCAGGACCGTGCCAAGTTACCGGCATATTTTGATTAGAAGAAGCTCCCGAAGTCAATACCTTCAATTCATCCAAACAATTGGTATGATCCAATAGTAATTCTTGTGCTTGCTTAGGCAAAGTACTTATGGCACGCTCTTCGTTTTCCATTAAATGAGTGTAGAATCCAGCCGGACGTCGCACTGTTTGCGCAGCATTATTAATTAGAATATCCAATCGCTCGTACTTTTGCTCTATAAAATTGCAGAAAATCTCCACACTAGGAATATGTCTCAAATCCAATCCGTGAATTTTTAAACGATGTCCCCAGTCCATAAAATCATCTTCTTTCGAAAATCGCAACGCAGAATCAACAGGAAAACGAGTAGTTGCAATAACAGTAGCACCGCCACGCAAAAGCATTAAAGTAATATGATATCCAATTTTTAAACGAGAACCTGTTATAACAGCCACTTGCCCTTTTACATCAGCCGTTTGAAAACGTTTAGCATAATTAAAATCACCACAATCGGTACACATTGTATCGTAAAAGTGATGCATTTTAGTAAATCCCGTTTTACATACGTAGCAATTTCTAGGCGTTTCTAATTCTAATTGCTCCTTATTAGCAAGATCTGTATAAGCCAATAATTTTGGCGCAACAAAAATACTTGCTTCACGAGCATATCGAATTCCGGTTTCTTTACGAGCCGTTTTATCTTTCTTTTCCTTTTTACGCTTGGTCGCTTCTTTTCCGTCTTTAACTCTTCGAGAAAACTCATCTCTATCCGGTCTAGAAAACATACCTGCTTCTTTAAGCAAAGCAATTCTTTGTTCTTTGGGAATATCAAATATTTGATCAGTATCGGTGTTTAATTGAGCTAAAACAGCAATACATCGGTCTATTTCTTCCGAAGTTATCGTATTCTTAATTTCTATTTCTTCCTTCGTCATCATAAAAAAACCTATTGGTTAAAGCTCGCAAATATAGTCTTTTATTATAGTCCTAAAGTCAAAAGTCGTAAAGTCATAAAGTATCATCTTTTGACTTTAAACTTTTGACCTTCGACTTTCAGACCTCATGTCTTTATGACTTTTTCGTATCTTCGCACCTACATTGCAACCGTCATTATGTTATTTCAAATAAAATCCTACTTCAAATTCCTTTGGAACTCTAAAAACGAGCACGCTGTGCATTCGCCTTTTGTATTTAACTTACTAACGAAATGTTTTTATGACAGAAAGACAAAACCAGAATACGCCATTTTAAGCGCTTATCGTAAATCATTTTTACAAAACCAGAATACAATCGAAGTAACCGATTTTGATGCAGGATCTAAAGTTTTTAAAAGCAATAAAAGACAAATTTCAAAGATTGCCAAGACAGCTGGAATTTCTGCTAAAAGAGCCCAATTATTATTCCGAGTTGTTGCGTATTTTAAACCTGATACTATTCTAGAAATTGGAACATCATTAGGACTAGCTACCTCTGCCCTAGCCTTAGGGAATCCAAAAGCAAAAGTAATAACACTCGAAGGTTGTCCTGAAACTGCCACAGTTGCCCAAAAAGGATTACAAGTGTTTAATTGTGATAATGTAGAATCGGTTGTAACCGAATTTGAGAATTATTTCAAAGATCTTGAGAGCGAACTGAAAACTACGACTCAAAACTTTAACTTGGTTTACTTTGATGGAAATCATTCTAAAAAAGAAACTTTAGCTTATTTTGATTTTTTACTTCCAACAATTACAAACGATACGGTTTGGATTTTTAATGCTATTCATTCGTCTTCAGAAATGGAAGAGAGTTGGGAAACAATAAAAAACCATCCAAGAGTAAAAGTTACTATTGATACGTTTCAATGGGGATTCGTGTTTTTTAGATATGAGCAAGAAATAGAACATTTTATAATTAGGGCATAAAAAAAGTGACAGCCATTACAGACTGCCGCTTTTGCTCAAAATTCAAATTCAACCTAATCCTATATATAAATACTTAATTAATCTACTCTTTTGCTTTTGCTGTTTCTTCAGATTTTGCTCCCATTCTATTTAAGGTATACATTGGTGCAAATTTCAATTTCAATCCAGCAATTTTTCTATTATCTTCAGACGAAAGTCCTTCTTTTTCAACCGTATTTTTACGACTATCAAGAGCCTCATACATCATTTTAATCTTATCCCAGTCTTCTCGAGAATAACTGTCTTTATTATTTTCTACAGTATGTACAAATTGTTGGTAAACACCATGAATATTTTTGGCGTTTACCCAATCAAAATTCATATCCTCTCCTATTTTACCTTCTCCGAATAAAGCATCACGCATTTTTTGCATTTTGGTTGGCGCATTAAGAGCGGCCATTTCTGCTTTAAAAGCTTCATATTTAGCCTTACTTGATTCTAATCTTTCTTGCGCTTTTGTATTCTCTTTTAAATCTGCCAAAGCCATTTCAGCTTTTTCTGCACGAATTGCATATCCTTCTTCAATTGTTTTCCAATTGGCTTTAACATTTTCTGCAGTTACATTTTTTATTGAGTCTACATATACTACGTAAGAATCAATAGTTTTTTCAGCTTGTGCTGCTTTTTCATCTTTGCATGAGGTAAATCCCATGGCAACAAACGCTAGTCCGAATAATAATTGTGTATTTTTCATAATTTCGATTTGTTAATGTTATATCCCAAATGTAACACTATTTTTAAACAAAATTAAATATTTATCAAAAAATTAAGATTATTTATAAATTAAAATTATTAAAAATTAAAAAATATGATAATTATGTAAATTTTAAATACAATTATATAAAACACTTAAGATTATTAAAAAAAGGGTGTAATTAATTCATTCTATTTCGCAACTTACACTAATAGACCTGTAACAAAAATGTATTTTAAACTACTTATGATTAATTCAAAAGTGTTTTGTACTTTTAAAATCTAGAAATTGTAAATCAACAATCATAAACATCAATGGCAAATCCATTAATTAAAATAACCAATATTAAACGAAATTTTGTACTTGGAAACGAAATTGTTTATGTCTTAAAGGGAATTGATTTAGAAATAAATAAAGGAGAATATGTTGCATTAATGGGCCCATCTGGTTCAGGAAAATCAACATTAATGAATTTATTAGGATGTTTAGACACACCTACCTCTGGAAGCTATATCTTAAACGGAAAAGATGTAAGCCAGATGAAAGATGATGAATTAGCGGAAATTAGAAATAAAGAAATCGGTTTTGTTTTCCAAACATTTAACCTTCTGCCAAGAACCACTGCCTTAGACAATGTAGCTTTACCCATGATTTATGCGGGATACTCAAAATCGGAACGAATTGCACGTGCTACCGAAGTATTGAAACAAGTAAATCTTGACGACAGAATGGATCACCAGCCCAATCAGCTTTCGGGAGGGCAGCGCCAACGTGTAGCAATCGCAAGAGCATTGGTTAACAAACCATCGATTATTCTTGCCGATGAACCAACTGGAAATTTAGATAGTAAAACCTCTGTTGAAATCATGAAGCTATTTGGAGATATCCATGCCAATGGCAACACCGTAATTCTAGTAACCCACGAAGAAGATATTGCTGCCTATGCGCATCGTGTGATTCGCTTGCGTGATGGACTTATTGAAAGTGATACAAAAACAATAAAATAGGTTAATTATTTAATCAAATAAAAACAAAACTTAGTATCTAAGCACCTTAGAAACTCAGCCCCTCAAAAAAAATGAAAGTATATACTAAAACAGGAGACAAAGGAACTACTGCCCTTTTTGGTGGTACCCGCGTTCCTAAAGACCATATCCGTATTGATAGTTACGGAACTGTTGACGAACTCAATTCATATATAGGTCTTATACGAGATCAGGAAATGAATGCACATTACAAGACAATTCTAATCGAAATTCAAGATCGCTTATTTACCGTAGGAGCAATTTTAGCTACTCCTGTAGAGAAAGAAGTCTTAAAAAACGGTGAATTGCGCCTTAAAAATCTAGGAATTGTACCTACTGACATCGAATTACTTGAAAATGAAATCGATGCCATGGAAGAAGCGCTTCCGCAAATGACTCACTTTGTATTACCAGGAGGACACCAAACTGTGTCATATTGTCACATTGCCCGTTGTGTTTGTCGTCGTGCAGAACGATTGGCAGTACATCTAAGTCATAATGAGACTGTTCCAGAAATAGCAATACAATACTTAAACCGACTTTCTGACTACCTTTTTGTCTTGGCACGAAAGTTGTCTTCTGACTTAAAAGCGGAGGAAGTTAAATGGATTCCGAGAAAGTAATCTGCTGCAGTTTTTAATATTCTCACCTGTAAACTGTAACAGATAATTGAATACTAAAAGAGACGTTCTTAAATTTTACTAAAATAAATCGTTTTTTACTTGTCTTTCTCAGTAAAAAAATTATTTTTGCACAAACTAAATTGACAAAACATGTATTGGACATTAGAATTAGCTTCATATTTAAGTGATGCACCGTGGCCTGCTAACAAAGACGAACTTATAGACTACGCTATTAGAGCTGGAGCTCCATTAGAAGTAGTAGAAAACCTACAGTCAATTGAAGACGAAGGTGAGATATATGAATCAATGGAAGAAATATGGCCAGATTATCCAACAGACGAAGATTATCTTTGGAATGAGGATGAATATTAAAGAGTAACCCAAAGAAAAAGTCTCAAAAAAAGAGGCTTTTTTTTTGTTTAAATTTACACATTTAGATAAATTATAGAAATACCAACAGATCATGAGTTTCATTAACAGTATTATTAAAGTCTTTGTAGGTGATAAATCACAAAAAGATGTCAAAGCTTTACAACCTTATTTAAACAAAATTAAAACTTTCGAAACTAGCTTAGCAGCTTTGTCTCATGACGAACTGAGAGCTAGAACTGCATTTTTTAAACAAAAGATAAAGGACGCAAGAGCCGAAAAAGATGCAAAAATCGCTTCTCTTAAAGCTGAAGTAGAAAGCATTGAAGATATCGACAAAAGAGAAGACATTTACGAAGCTATAGATACTTTAGAAAAAGAAGCTTACGAAATCTCAGAAAAAACTTTATTAGAAATCCTTCCTGAAGCGTTTTCTGTAGTAAAAGAAACGGCTCGTCGTTTTAAAGACAACTCACATATTGAAGTTACTGCTACTGCAAAAGACCGTGAACTTTCGGCTTCAAAAACATATATTGAGATAGATGGCGAAAAAGCTATCTGGGCTAATAAATGGAATGCTGCTGGTAAAGAGATTACATGGGACATGGTTCATTACGATGTTCAGTTAATTGGTGGTATGGTATTACACGAAGGAAAAGTTGCAGAGATGCAAACTGGTGAGGGTAAAACCTTGGTAGCTACTTTACCTCTTTATCTAAATGCCTTAACAGGAAACGGAGTGCACTTAGTAACGGTGAATGATTACTTGGCAAAACGTGATAGTACATGGAAAGCACCTTTATTTGAATTTCATGGTTTAACTGTTGATTGTATTGATAATCACCAACCAAGTTCTGAAGGAAGAAAGAAAGCATATGATGCTGATATTACTTACGGAACAAATAATGAATTTGGTTTTGACTACCTAAGAGACAATATGGCGCATTCGCCTAATGACTTGGTACAAAGAAAACACAATTATGCAATCGTCGATGAGGTCGATTCTGTATTAATTGATGATGCTAGAACTCCACTTATCATTTCTGGTCCAGTTCCTCAAGGAGACCGTCATGAATTTAACGAATTGAAACCAAAAATTGAAAACTTAGTAAGTTTACAACGCCAATTGGCAAATGGTTTCTTAGCTGAAGCTAAAAAATTAATAAAAGAAGGAAACACTAAAGATGGTGGTTTCTTATTATTAAGAGCTTACAGAAGTTTACCTAGAAATAAAGCTTTAATTAAATTTTTGAGTGAAGAAGGAATTAAACAATTGCTTCAAAAAACCGAAAATCAATACATGCAAGACAACAACCGTGACATGCATAAAATTGATGAGGCTTTATACTTTGTAATTGAAGAAAAAAATAATCAAGTAGAATTAACTGATAACGGAATCAAATTCCTTTCAGGAGATACAGATGCAGACTTTTTCGTATTACCGGATATCGGAACTGAAATTGCTGCTATCGAAAAACAAAAATTAGACAAAGACGCTGAAGCTGAAGCCAAAGAAAGATTATTTCAAGATTTTGGTGTAAAAAGCGAACGTATTCATACTTTAACGCAACTATTAAAAGCGTATGCTCTTTTTGAAAAAGACGTAGAATACGTTATCATGGACAACAAAATTATGATTGTCGATGAGCAAACAGGTCGTATCATGGATGGTCGTCGTTACTCAGACGGATTACACCAAGCGATTGAGGCTAAAGAAAATGTAAAAATTGAAGCTGCAACACAAACTTTTGCAACTGTTACTTTACAGAACTACTTCAGAATGTACAGCAAATTAGGCGGTATGACTGGTACTGCAGTAACAGAAGCTGGAGAGTTATGGCAAATTTACAAATTAGATGTAGTTGAGATTCCTACGAATCGTCCTATGGCTAGAATAGACAAAGAAGATTATATCTACAAAACTACACGTGAAAAATTCAATGCTGTAATCGAAGATGTAACAGAACTATCTAACGCAGGAAGACCAGTATTAATTGGAACAACATCGGTAGAAATCTCTGAATTATTAAGCCGTATGCTTAAAATGAGAGGTGTTGCACACAACGTATTGAACGCTAAAATGCACAAGCAAGAGGCACAAATTGTTGAGGAAGCAGGAAAACCAGGAGTAGTAACCATTGCAACCAATATGGCTGGTCGTGGTACCGATATTAAATTATCTCCAGAAGTAAAAGCTGCCGGAGGTTTAGCAATTATTGGTACAGAGCGTCATGATTCACGTCGTGTTGACAGACAGTTACGTGGTCGTGCTGGTCGTCAAGGTGACCCAGGAAGTTCTCAATTCTACGTATCTCTAGAAGATAACCTAATGCGTTTATTTGGTTCTGAAAGAGTAGCCAAAGTAATGGATAGAATGGGATTACAAGAAGGCGAAGTAATTCAGCATTCAATGATGACTAAATCTATTGAGCGTGCTCAAAAGAAAGTAGAAGAAAACAACTTCGGAGTTCGTAAACGTTTATTAGAATATGATGACGTTATGAATTCACAACGTGAAGTAGTTTACAAACGTCGTCGTCACGCTTTGTTTGGAGAGCGTTTAAAACTAGATATCGCAAACATGCTTTACGATACTTGTGAACTTATCGTAAACCAAAATAAAGCAACAAATGATTTTAAAAATTTCGAATTTGAATTAATTCGTTATTTCTCTATAACATCTCCAATAGCTGAAGCTGATTTTATCAAGTTAACAGAAAATGAGATTACAGGAAAATTATATAAAGAAACTTTAGCTTACTATACTGAAAAAACAGAGCGTAGCGCAAGAGAAGCTTTCCCTATCATTAAAGGAATTTACGAAGAGAAAAACAATCAATTTGAGCGCGTTGTAGTTCCATTTACAGATGGTATTAAAACATTAAATGTTGTTACAGATCTTAAAAAAGCATACGAAACTGAAGGTGCACAATTAGTTGCTGATTTCGAGAAAAACATCACTTTATCTATCGTTGATGAAGCTTGGAAAAAACACTTACGTAAAATGGACGAATTGAAACAATCTGTTCAATTAGCCGTTCACGAACAAAAAGATCCATTGCTTATCTATAAATTAGAAGCTTTTAACTTATTCCGTTCTATGCTGGATAACGTAAATAGAGAAGTAATTTCATTCTTATTCAAAGGTGATTTACCAGCTCAAAGCACTCCAGAAATTCAGGAAGCAAGAGAAGTTCGTCAAAAAGAAAATTACAAATTAAGTAAAGACGAAATCGAAAATAGTGAAGAGATTAACCGCGAAGCTGGAGAAACACAGCAACGTCAAGTTACCGAAACTATCGTAAGAGATATGCCAAAAATTAATCGTAATGATAATGTTACAGTTCAACAAGTTTCAACTGGAACTATCGAAACGATGAAATTCAAAAAAGCAGAAAGTTTATTAGCTTCTGGCGAATGGGTTATCGTAAAATAATAAAAGTATTCCGTTACAGTTCTCAATCTAGTACTGAAAACTGTGACAGAAACTACAAACTCAAAAATCCCCAATTACTATGTAGTTGGGGATTTTTTTATAGTTAAAATTTAGGTTCTGATACAGGATCAATTCTAAATGGAATAAAAAAAAAGATGCATAAGAGCATCTTGTAGTAAAATGATCGAGACTTCGAAAGAAGAGCCACAATCCAATTTTTGAATTTAATTTCTTTTAATAGCAAATAAATACTGCCAGTATAAATCACTAAGGCACTTGATTCACTCCCTTAGTACCTTAGTGATTTTATTTTTTTTTGAGTCTATCTAGGATTCTCTTCGAAATAACGAGCTTCAATTCGCTTGATATCTTTTATAGAACTTTTGGCCCAAGCCAAACGTTTTTCTAGAATTTCATCATCCGATAAATGCCAATCGATATCTGTATTTCGTAATCTACTTGTAAGGTTCTGAATGATTATTGCTGCCGATACAGAGATATTCAAACTCTCCGTAAAACCTACCATCGGGATTTTAAGAAATCCATCTGCTTTTTGCAAAATCTCTTCAGACAAGCCATCTCTTTCAGTACCAAAAAACAAAGCACTAGGTTTAGTAATATCAAAATCTTCTAGTAAACAATCATTTTCATGAGGTGTTGTGGCAATAATTTGATATCCTTTATTTTTTAATGTATCCACACAATTACTAATGCTATCAAATGTGTTGATGTCAACCCACTTTTGAGCTCCCATCGCAATTTCTTTGTCGATACTTTTACCATAACGTTGCTCGATAACATTAAGCTCCTGAATACCAAAAACTTCACAACTACGCATTACAGCACTAGTGTTATGCATCTGAAAAATATCTTCTACAGCTATAGTAAAGTGTTTAGTGCGGTTTTCTAGGACTTTTAAAAATTTTTCCTTTCGATTATCAGTAAGTATATTTTCTAGGAAAGCGAGGTAATCTAAATCAATCATTTCAATAATATTTGTGGCAAAAATACTAAAAACCCACATAATTAGTGCAATAAAAACAATCCTCTATCTTATATTAGCAACCAACGATTTAGCTATGCTATTATTTAATTTTTCATAGAGACTGTTTCCCTTAGTCAAATCAATTGCTAAAATCTCATTTACAAAAGAATCACCTTTAAAAGCAACATCTCCATTTTTTGAATGTCTTGTTAAGCGTTCACACATCTGATCAACTTCTTCCACAAAATAGTCTGCATCGATAAAAGATAAAAATCGCTCCAAAACAGATTTCATTCCTTCATTGTAATTATACAACGAAACATTTTTATCAGTCCCGTAAAAATCAAGATAAGACTGAAAATATTTTTCTAAAACTACAGCGCCGTATTGCTGAAAACTAATTGTTTGAATATCCTCTTCACTAATTCCAAAAATAGTTGCTGGCAACAAATTAGGAACCATATGCATTCCTTTTAATTTCGCATGGGATTGCAGCACTTCAGTTGGATTTCTATAAAGTAAAACAAAAGGCAATTCAGGAAAAATCGCTCTTAATTCGTTAATTTCGAATATATGCCAAGAATCCAATTTTACTATTAAATTCTTTTCTTCAACAAATCTTTTTTGCCCCAATAATGCTATTACTGATTTAATGAGAACTCTTTTTTTATCCAAATCAAAAAAATCACTTCTTATAATCTGATCAAGAATTGGAGCTTCAGAAACTACAATATTTTGAGGAGAAACTGCCAAAGACTGACACATCATTGTAGAACCACAACGAGACACATGAAACAATAATGATTTTAATGCTGCAGAAACCAATCCTACAGACCAATCAATAAGATTTTCTACACTACTTACTACCTTATATCTTGTTGAATTGTTATAATGCCCTTTACATTTCATTAGGGTTTCATCAAAAAAAGGATCTACATACCTTTTATCTCCTAAATAAATCCATTCAAAATATACTTTACTGTCTATCTCGACTAACTTATTGGGAATCCAATTTGAAAGAGGATGCGCTGCGTTTTCCATTGTATAAAATTAATTTTTCTTACAAGTCTATTATATGTTTCTAAATTTTCATTGCTATGTAAATATATACATTTTAGAAAAAACTAACTAAACAACAACTAATTAACTATAAAATTCCACAACAATTCGGACAAAAAACAAAAAAGAAATGAAGCGTAAATCTGCCAATTCATCACAATTAAATAAAGTCAAACATCAAATACACTTACAAAATTAAAAAAAAATTAGTACGTTTGTGAAAAATCAGAAAAATCTCATATAAAATTTTACAAAACTTAATTTCCTTCAATTAATTATTACTTCTTAAAAAAGGAAAATAAATTAATTTAAATATTTATAGAATCTATGATCAAAAAAAATCAATCACATTGTTTAATCGCTATCTTACTATGTCAGCCGTCTTGCAAATCAACAACCCCTCACCGTTTCTTCGATCTAGCGATACTGAACACTAATTTACTTAGCCAATTTGAGCCTCATTATTTTGGTAATCTGTTGGAAAAACATGCTCATGAAAATTCTAATAACACTACAAGTAAAAAAACAGGTGTTGAAGCACAAAAAGCTGTCGAGATTAAAATACAACATATAAAACAGGCATTAGCAAAAATTAAAGCACTTGATGCAAATAATGAAGAAAGAAAAGCAATAAAAGAAAACTCAATTGAATTGTTTGAAACGGCATTAGCTGTTCATAAAAAAGAATACCTAAAGTATGCCAAGCTTTGTGACCAAAAAAATACTTCGACAGAAAAAGAAACCTTATTAAAAAAAGTAGAAGAGGTGGATATGCCAAAGATTAACAACCTGATTGATTCACTTTACCAAAAAGGAAAAGTATTTGCCACTAAACATCAAATAAATGTAAAGTGGTAATAAAATATCATCTAAGTAGTTAACAGATAATATCTATAGCTCTTTAAAATATGATCATTAAGAAACAAATCACATCACATCAAATTATATTATCTACAATAAAACAATACAGTTTATTGGTTGAAACAGTTACTGATTCAGAATCAGTTTTAATTGTTAAATCTGCGTTTAAAGGAATTTCATAAACATCGCTTATCCCTGTAAAATTTCTGATTTTATTGCTATCACTATCTGGCAGCAATGCTTTTTTGTACAATCCTTTGGGATCTCTTTTAATTAAATTAGCTATAGAACTATCCAAGAAAACTGTTTTGACAAACTCATGTTGACCAATTTCATTCCGCAAATCTTCGTAAGGATTAATAACCGACATTAGAACGATAACTTCAGATTTAATAAACTCCTGACCTACATTAAAAAGTCGTCTCACATTTTCACATCTGTCATTTCTTGAAAATCCCAAGTCTTTGCAAAGGGTTTTTCTATAAATATCACCGTCAATTATTTCAACTTTGTATCCTTTTTCCAATAACAAACTCCCTACATTTTCTGCCAATGTAGTTTTTCCAGAGCCCGATAAACCTGTAAATTGTATTAATATCATTTAAATATCATCAAAAAATTAATTTTCTTTAGTACAACAAAGCAATACAAATCAAAGCTTTGTAATTGACTTATAGTAAAAATACTAAAAAAAACATCACTTTTATAAATTCATTCTTTACAAAATCAATAGCCCGTTATAATCATAAATTGACTAATTTTATTTTTTAGAATTAGATAAAAAATGAAAAAGAAACTAGTTATTTTAACTGGAGCTGGAATTAGTGCCGAAAGCGGTATTAAAACCTTTCGTGATAGTGATGGCCTTTGGGAAGGTCACGATGTAATGGATGTGGCGACTCCCGAAGGTTGGTATAGAAATCCCGAATTGGTTCTTGATTTTTACAATCAACGACGCAAACAACTCAAAGAAGTAGTGCCTAATTTGGGGCATATTATCTTAGCTGAACTCGAAAAAGATTTTGATGTGCATATCATAACTCAAAATGTCGATGATTTACACGAACGTGCAGGAAGCACAAAAGTTTTACATCTACATGGCGAATTACTTAAAGTACGAAGTTCACAAGATTCCAATTATATTTTAGATTGGCATGATGATTTATTTATGAGTCATTTAGATAAAAAAGGGAATCAACTTCGACCACATATCGTTTGGTTTGGAGAAGAAGTCCCGGCGCTCGAAGAAGCAATAGAAATTGCAGAACAAGCCGATTACTTTGCCGTAATAGGAACTTCTTTGCAAGTATATCCTGCAGCTGGATTGATCTCATACACTCCAGCAAATGCACCCGTTTTTTATATTGACCCTAAACCTATTAAAATTCCAAACTTGAGAAATAAAATTGAAGTTATTCCAGAAATAGCATCCAAAGGAATGGAAATATTAAAGTCGAAATTAGCTCAAATAACAAAATAGACAACAATAAGTATGCTTCTTGAAGAATCACTTGACCTATTATATTGTAACAAATATACTGTTATGGGAGTTTTCCTTATTGAAAATAGATTTTAACAACAAGCTTCCATTCGAACCATCATAAAAACGGGATACATAATTTTGGCTTTAATTTTACTATTTTGGATAAAAATTTTAAAGCAATCATTTAAAATTGCAATGTTTAACTATAATAACTTGCAACTAACTTTCAGAAGTTTTAACAATAACTTACATTTGCATCTTCAAAATTAACAACACAACAATGACTACTTTAAACGAATTGAATGCCATATCGCCAATTGACGGAAGATATAGAAACAAAACCCTTTCATTAGCGCCATTTTTCTCTGAAGAAGCGCTAATTAAATACCGGGTATTGATTGAAGTTGAATACTTTATAGCTTTATGCGAAGTGCCATTGCCACAACTTGCAAACGTAAATGCAGCTGTTTTTGAAAGCTTACGTAACATTTATAAAAACTTCTCTACAGAAGATGCCCTTTGGATAAAAGAAACAGAAAAAGTAACAAACCACGATGTAAAAGCTGTGGAGTACTTTATTAAAGATGCTTTTGAAAAATTAGGCCTATCTGAATATAAAGAATTTATCCACTTTGGGTTAACTTCTCAGGATATTAACAACACAGCTATTCCTCTTTCTACAAAAGAAGCTTTTGAAAGCGTATATATGCCTTCTTTGATTACGCTTACAGCCAAATTAAAAGAATTAAGCGTAGAATGGGCTGCTATCCCTATGCTTGCTCGTACTCACGGACAACCAGCCTCTCCTACTCGTTTAGGTAAAGAAATTGGTGTTTTTGTAGAGCGTATCGAAGAGCAAATGCGTTTGTTATTTAATATCCCATTTGCAGCCAAATTTGGTGGAGCAACAGGAAACTACAATGCACACCATGTTGCATATCCACAAATTGACTGGAAAAAATTTGGTGGTAATTTTGTAGAAAACACACTAGGACTACACCACTCGTTTCCAACTACACAAATAGAACATTATGATCATTTTGCTGCATTTTTTGATGCATTAAAAAGAATCAACAACATAATAATTGATTTAGACAGAGATATTTGGACGTATGTTTCAATGGAATATTTCAAACAAAAAATTAAAGCAGGCGAAATTGGTTCATCGGCTATGCCACATAAAGTTAATCCTATTGATTTTGAAAACTCAGAAGGAAACCTAGGAATTGCTAATGCTATTTTCGAACACCTTTCGGCTAAACTACCAATCTCAAGATTACAACGTGATTTAACAGATAGTACTGTTTTAAGAAATGTTGGTGTGCCAATTGGTCACACTATAATTGCTTTTGAAGCTACATTAAAAGGATTGAACAAATTACTTTTAAATGAATCAAAATTCCACGAAGATTTAGAAAAAAACTGGGCGGTTGTTGCAGAAGCAATTCAAACAATTTTACGTCGTGAAGCCTATCCAAATCCTTATGAAGCACTAAAAGGCCTTACTAGAACAAATGAAGCAATTGATAAAAATGCTATCCACAGTTTTATTGCGACATTAGATGTTTCGGAAGAAATCAAAGCGGAGCTGATGAAAATTACTCCTAGCAACTTTTTAGGAATATAAAACACTCTTATTCAGACAAAAATCTCGTTATTTATAGTTAGTTTTACTATAAATAACGAGATTTTTTTTTAATAAAATTTCATTATTTTTATATTTTGAAATCCGATTACTTTCATCTTTTTTTATTTTTTGCTACCTTACAACAATTCAAAAATTAAACACAAAAAAAGTACCTGCCTATGAGTCCTACAGAGACTGTAACGAATGCCACCCAACATTTAGAACCCTTAATTAGTGACTTAGGATTAATCCTAATGACAGCTGGGATAGCTGTGCTAATCTTTAAAAAACTAAAACAGCCTTTGGTTCTAGGCTACTTAATAGCAGGATTTTTAGCAGGAAATCATTTTGATTTTTTCCCTTCTATAAAAGATATAAAAAGCGTAGAAGTTTGGGCCGAAATTGGGGTTATCTTTTTGTTGTTTAGTCTGGGGCTAGAATTTAGCTTTAAGAAATTAATGAAAGTTGGAGGAACCTCCTCCATCACCGCTATAACACAAATTTTGTCCATGACCCTCGTCGGTTATTGTGTTGGACAATGGATGGGCTGGGGTAAAATGGATAGCATTTTTCTTGGAGCAACACTCTCTATTTCATCTACAACAATTATCATTCGTGCGTTTGACGAATTGGGAGTTAAAGGAAAAAAGTTTGTAGGGATTGTATTTGGAGCATTAATTGTTGAAGATATTGTCGCTATTTTAATGTTAGTTTTATTATCAACGATAGCCGTTAGCGATCAGGTTTCTGGTGGTGAATTGCTACGATCAGTTTTAAAATTAGTTTTCTTTTTAATCATTTGGTTTTTAGGGGGAATCTTTATAATTCCAACTATTCTAAAAAAAGCAAAACACCTTTTGACTGATGAAATGTTACTAATAATTTCATTAGCACTTTGTTTAATGATGGTTATGTTTGCTGCAAATGTAGGCTTCTCACCCGCTCTAGGTGCTTTTATTATGGGATCTATTATTGCAGAAACTACGCAGGCAGAAAAAATAGAGCATTTGATTCAACCAGTAAAAGATCTTTTTGGTGCTGTTTTCTTTGTATCAGTTGGAATGTTAATCAATCCAGACACATTAATTACTTACGCATTACCAGTTGCTCTTATTACTCTTATTACTATTTTCGGAAAAGCAATTAGTTCTTCAATTGGAGCTTTATTATCAGGGCAACCTCTTAAACAATCAGTACAAACTGGGATGAGTTTGGCTCAAATTGGAGAGTTCTCATTTATCATAGCTACTCTAGGAATGACACTAAAGGTTACCAGCGATTTCTTATACCCGATAATTGTGGCAGTATCAGCTATAACAACATTTACAACGCCTTTTTTAATTAAGTATTCAGATCCTTTTTCTGAATTCTTAGAACGAAAACTACCCAAAAGATGGATCAAAAACATCAACCGTTATAGTGTCAATGCACAAGCTATAAAATCGGTTAGCACTTGGCAGATTGTATTTCGTGCTTCGATAACACAAATTATATTGCACTCTATTATTATTACAGCCATTATTTTATTATCGGCAAAGTTTGTTGCTCCATTAGTAGCAGATACCCGTTTCGGAAATACGTTGGCTGCATTAATTACTTTAGTTGTAATTGCACCATTTTTATGGGCGCTTTCGTTACGCCGTGTAAAAGTAAATGAAGTTGAAACTTTATGGGAAGAACGAAAATACCGTGGAGCTCTTTTAATGTTAATCTTAATCAGAATGAGCCTTGGTTTATTCTTTGTTGGTTTCCTATTAAACATTTTCTTCTCTCCTTTGGTTGCCTTTATTGCCTTAGTTATAGCCATTACCTGTTACCAATTTTTCCCCAAGAAACTAAATGAGCAATACCATAAAATAGAAAGTCATTTCTTAAAAAACCTTAACGATAGAGAATCTACTAAAATAGATAGAAAGTATGCTAATTTAACACCTTGGGATGGACACATGTCGATATTTGAAATTGCAAAAGAATCTAATCTAGCTGGAAAAACACTAGAAGAATTGAAGATTAGGGAAGAATTGGGAATCAATATTGCCTTTATAAGACGAGGTGACATCACTATACAAATTCCAACAAAAACAGAACGGTTATTTCCTGGAGATGAGATATGTGTTATTGGTACTGATGCGCAAGTAAATGAATTTAAAGACTATCTAACCAAAAACGAAATAGAAATTCCTCAAGCAGTTGAAGAATCAGAGATTGTTTTAAACCAACTAGAACTATCCGATGATCAGTTTGCTAAAAAAAGCATTAGTGAATTTAGACATCAAACAAACGCTTTGGTCGTTGGAATTGAAAGAAACGGTAAACGAATCCTTAATCCAGAATCGCAGTTAATTTTGGAAAAAGATGATATCATTTGGGTTGTTGGAGACAAAAAACGAATGAAGAATTTCGGAAAAAAAGTATAACACAAAAAAAAGGTATAATGAGAATTATACCTTTTTTATTTTACCACCTTGGATTCGCAAAAATGACATTCAACACATAGAAACATAGTTCCGATAGCTATCGAAATAGAATTCACAACCAAAGGTGACTAAGAAAAATAGATTTTTCCTGCATAGCCTTATGTGTTTTATCCTAAGTTAAACGTCTTTTTTAGGCTTTACCAAGCTATGTGTCTATGTGTTAAAGCAATCTCTCCAACGAGTTATTAATGTAAACCTACTTATTAGGCTGAGGAGTCATCCTTAAATAGGGTTTTATCGGATTGTGCCCTTTTGGAAACTTAGCTGGAATATCACTATCAGGAATTGATGGAGATATAACTACATCTTCACCATCTTTCCAGTTTGCTGGTGTTGCCACACTATAGTTTGCAGTTAATTGCAAACTATCAATAACACGAAGTAATTCATCAAAATTTCTTCCTGTCGAAGCAGGATAAGTCAATGTTAGTTTAATCTTCTTATCGTTTCCAATAATAAAAACCGAACGAACAGTAAATTTATCACTTGCATTTGGGTGTAACATATCATATAAATTGGCAACTTTTTTGTCTTCGTCGGCAATAATAGGGAAATTTACAGTCGTATTTTGAGTCTCGTTAATATCTTTAATCCATTTTAAATGCGATTCTAAACCATCTACACTTAGAGCAATAACCTTTACATTTCTTTTTACAAATTCTGGGTAGTAATTAGCCACAGTTCCTAACTCTGTAGTACAAACTGGGGTAAAATCTGCAGGATGCGAAAATAACACTCCCCAAGAATCTCCTAACCATTCATGAAATTTTATATGTCCTTGTGTTGTATCTGCTTCAAAATCTGGAGCTATATCTCCTAATCGTAGTGTTGCCATGAGTATTTATTTAAAATTTTAATTAAAAATAACTAAAAAAAGGACAAGGAAAACATTAGACCTCATAAAAAAATTATAAAGTTGATAGACTTACTAGAATTAGATTTTCTTTTTCATATTAGGTAAGAAATAAGTAAGAACACCAATTAAAGGCAAATACGAACTTATTTTAAACACATATTCAATAGTAGTCTGATCGGCTACATAACCTAAAATTGCTGAACCTAGTCCTCCCATTCCAAAAGCAAATCCAAAGAACAATCCCGAAATCATTCCCACTTTACCCGGTTTTAATTCTTGTGCAAAAACCAAAATAGCCGAAAATGCAGATGCTATTACCACTCCAATAATTACAGATAATACTCCTGTCCAAAAAAGATTAGCATAAGGCAATAGCAACGTAAATGGTGCCGCTCCTAGTATAGAAATCCAAATGATATACTTTCTACCAAAACGATCACCTAAAGGACCGCCTATTAATGTCCCTGCAGCAACAGATGCCAAGAAAACAAATAAATAAAATTGTGAATCTTGAATACTCATTCCAAACTTATCAATTAAATAGAAAGTGAAATAACTAGACATACTTGCCATATAAAAGAACTTAGAAAAAATAAGCATCAATAAAACAACAATTGAAATAGTTATTTTTTTATTTGACAAAGGAACCGTTGCTTCTTCTGAAGTTATTTTATTAGCAGCTCTCAAGTTCATATGATTCTCATACCAAACTGCAATTCTAGATAAAATAATAATTCCTAATATTCCCGCTATAACAAACCAAACAACATGTGATTGTCCATAAGGAGCAACTACTAAAGCAACCAATAATGGTCCTATAGCGCTACCAGCATTTCCACCTAATTGAAAAATGGACTGTGCCAAACCACGCTTTCCTCCTGAACCTAAAAAGGCAACTCTAGAAGCCTCGGGGTGAAATATCGAAGAACCAATACCTACTAATCCAACTGCTATTAATAACATCCAAAATTCATTAGATACCGATAATAAGCATAAACCAGAAATTGTAAAAATCATACCTATAACTAAGGAATAAGGCATTGGTTTTTTATCCGTATAAAACCCAATAAAAGGTTGTAATAAAGACGCAGTAAGCTGAAAAACGAAAGTAATTAATCCAACTTGAGTAAAATTTAAATTAAAATTATCCTTTAATATTGGATAAGTTGCAGGGATTACTGCTTGCATTAAATCATTTAATAAATGGGCAAATGCTATAGAAAACAATACAGAATAAACTGTTTTTTGGGCTAAAACCGAACCATCGATTGTTGCTGTATTACTAGAGGAACTCATAATAAAATAGAACTAAAAATTAATATATAAACTAAATAAAACTCAAAATAAAATACCAAAACGCAAGTGTAACAAACGAAATTGGAATTCCGAAACCAATCATCATACTACTCAATCGAGGTTTTAAACCATACGTAGAAGCCAATATACTTCCGGTAATCATTGGCGCCATAGCCATTTCCATAATTGTAACTTTAATTACTGAAGAATTTTGCTTTAAAATAAAGACATACAATACTAGAAACAATAGTGGTGTGATGATCAGTTTAAAAAACAGACCAAAAGTTAAAAACCCCCAATGCTTACTGTTTTTTTCAAAACGAAGTTGCAAACCTACAGAAAGCAAAGCAAGAGGTGTAACTAAACTTCCTAATTTTTGAAACACAAACTGTAGATCTATATCGAAATCATAACCTAAAACGTTCATAAAACAGGCAATGACAAAGGTAATAAAAGGAGGAAAAAACAAAATTTTCTTTGTAATTGCCTTCGCATCTGGACTTCCTTTTGAAAAAAAAGCTGCTACAAAAACACCTAAAGTCGAAATTACAACAAAAGACCCCGGCTGATCGACTAAAATAGCTGTTTGGAGTCCTTGTTTACCATACAAAGCTTCTATTATGGGATAGCCTAAAAAAGAGGTATTACTCAATCCTGCAGTAAGAATTAAGCATCCTATTAGCTTATTAGACCAACCATATTTCTTTCCTAAAAATGAAAAAAGTAAAAACGCAACAACAAAGCTAATCCATGCTGCCCCTATAGGAAACAACAATTCAGTACTCCATTTTATCTTTGGGATAAAATACAATGCCAAAGCTGGAAGGCATAAATAAATTACGATTTTATTTAAGGTTTTGTAAATGTGTACTGGAAAACCTTTGATATTTTGCAATATAAGTCCGGCGGTAATAAAAACGAAAATTAAAATAAAGTTGCTCATCTTCAGTAAAAAAACAAAAATACTACTTAATATCTTCTTAAATTATTTAATTTTAAAGTAAATTATTTTGTCCGTTTAATATAAACCTGTAAATTTGTAACATATTTTATTACAGTATGATTTCAGGTAAATTTGCCATAACGACACATATTCTTACGCTACTCTCTAAGTTCCCCAATGATTACTTGTCATCGGAGTACATTGCGGGGAGCATAAATTTGAATCCTGTTTTGGTGAGGAAAGAAATTTCTAACCTAAAAAAGAATCATATTGTAGAGAGTAAAGAAGGTAAAAACGGAGGTACAAGATTATTAAAACCTGCTTCTGAAATTACCTTGCTTGACATTTTTAAAATGACTTTTGACACTGTAAATCTAGGTTATGCTAAAAATCAGCCCAATCCAGATTGCCCTGTCGGTAAGAAAATAAACGAAAATCTAGACTTATTATATACTGATATCAATGAGAAAATAAATACTGAATTAAGTACAATTACATTAGAAAATTTTTCAAATCAGTTTTAATCTATTTTTTTACACTAAACTGTAACATTTTTTATTACTAATAAAACAAATATATTATGAAAATCGCAATTATCGGAGCAACAGGTTTTGTTGGCTCAACTATCTTAAATGAATTAGCAAACCGCAAACACGAAATCACTGCTATCGCAAGAACCCCAAAAGATGCTTCTAATGTAAAATGGGTAACGGCAGATATATTCAACACTAGCGAATTAGCTACAATACTACAAGGAAATGATGTTGTAATTAGTGCTTTTAATCCTGGCTGGACAAACCCAAATCTTTATGATGATTTTATTGCAGGTTCTAAATCTATTCAAGAAGCTGTAAAACAATCAGGAGTAAAACGTTTTATTACAATTGGAGGCGGAGGAAGTCTATTTGTAGCTCCTAATTTGCAAGCTGTAGACACACCTGATTTTCCAAAAGAATATTATGCAGGAGCTTCAGCAGCTAGAGATTATTTGAATATTATAAAAGAAGAGAAAGACTTAGATTGGGCATTTTTTAGTCCAGCCTTCGAAATGCATCCAGGAATCACTACAGGAAGAACTGGTAAATATCGTTTAGGATTAGAGAATCCTGTTTTTGATGAAAACCAAAGAAGTATTTTATCTGTAGAAGATTTAGCTGTAGTTATTGCTGATGAAGTAGAATCTCCTAAACACCATCAAGTTCGTTTTACTGCTGCATATTAATCACACCGGTATTAAACAAATTCACAAAAAACAGTTTCGAAAGCTATATTCTACTTTTGAAACTGTTTTTGTTTTGATTACTTTTACCCTTCAAAATTAAAGAGTTTGTCAACACATAAAAAACAAGGAAGTAGCTTAAATGAAAAGCCTGGAATTTCGCAACCTGAAATCACCAGTGGTGCATCAATTGAGCAAATTCAACGTTTTAGACGAATTCAACCTACTGCACAAGAATTAGTTTCTGGTATTTTATCAGGAAACATAACTGCTTTAAGTAGAGCAATTACACTTATAGAAAGTACCAACCCTGACCATCTAGCCAAAGCAAATGAAATAATCAATAGTTGCCTACCGCATGCCAACCGATCGGTACGAATAGGAATTACAGGTGTTCCAGGCGTTGGAAAAAGTACTTTTATAGAAGCTTTTGGTAAACAACTAACTGGATTAGGGAAAAAATTAGCTGTATTAGCAGTCGATCCAAGTAGTTCGTTTTCGCACGGAAGTATTCTTGGCGATAAAACCCGAATGGAAGAACTTGTTAAAGATGAAAATGCTTTTATAAGACCTAGTGCCTCTGGAGAAACTCTTGGAGGCGTTGCTCGTAAAACCAGAGAAACTATTATACTTTGTGAAGCGGCTGGATTTGATACCATTTTAATCGAAACTGTTGGTGTTGGACAAAGCGAAACTGCTGTTCATAGCATGGTCGATTTTTTCTTACTGCTTAAAATTGCTGGTGCTGGCGATGAGCTACAAGGCATTAAAAGGGGAATTATGGAAATGGCAGACGCTATTGTAATTAATAAAGCCGATGGCGACAATATTAAGAAAGCAAGACTTGCCAAAACGGAGTTTAATAGAGCGTTGCATTTATTCCCTGCCAAAAAATCAGGATGGCAACCTACCGTATCTACTTGTAGTGCTATCACACACGAAGGAATCCCCGAAGTCTGGCAAACGATTCTTGATTATCTTGATATGGCAAAAAAGTCGCATTATTTTCAAGAAAAGAGAAAAGAGCAGAATCAATTTTGGATGATGGAAACTATAAACGAACAATTAAAAAATAATTTTTATAATCATCCCGAAATCATAACTGAACTAGATAAAAACAAAAAAGCGGTACAAAATGATGAAGTCTCTCCTTTTGCAGCTGCGAGTATTTTATTGGAATTGTTTCAAAAAAGGTCCTAAGGCCTAAGGTTCTGAGGTACTAAGTAAAAAAAACTAAGGTTCAAAGGAACAGAGCAACAAAGCGATAAAGGTTTTAAAAAAAGGTTCTAAGATACTAAGCATCTGAATTAAAAATCAGACTAAACTTAGTACCTCAGAACCTTAGTGTCTTAGTATCTACTTAAAAACCTTTGCACCTCTGAACCTTTGTACCTCAAAATTCAGACTAAACTTAGTACCTCAGAACCTTAGTATCTTAGTAACTTCTTAAAAAAACCTTTGAAGCTTTGCACCTCTGAACCTCTGTGCCTCTCCTCTAAATAAAAAAAGTCCTAAGAAACTAAGCATCTGAATTAAAAATCAGACTAAACTTAGTACCTCAGAACCTTAGTGTCTTAGTATCTACTTAAAAACCTTTGCACCTCTGAACCTTTGTACCTCAAAATTCAGACTAAACTTAGTACCTCAGAACCTTAGTATCTTAGTAACTTCTTAAAAAAACCTTTGAAGCTTTGCACCTCTGAACCTCTGTGCCTCTGCTCCAAATAAAAAAAGCCCTAAGGAACTAAGCATCTGAATTAAATCAGAACAAACTTAGTACCTCAGAACCTTAGTATCTTAGTAACTACTTAAAAACTACTTCTTCTTTCTAAGCTTATACTTGTTTTGTTTATATAAATTCCCTGCAGTTACTACGTGTGCCAAAGCATCTTTTGCAAGTTCTTCGTCTAGCTTAACAGGAATTAAAGTAGTATCATTTTTAATTTCGAATTGCAATGGTTTTAAATTTGGTTGCATGATCACAACCTTATTCTCTACTCTAAAAGCATTGATATCATTAAATTGCATAATTGATCTTCCTTTTACATCTGGACCAATTTGAGTTAAATTTCTTCCGACCATTGGCGTTTCAAACTGAGCACCGATGTAACTTAACAAAGTAGGCGGAATATCAATCTGACTTGCTAATTTACCGTATGCTTTCCCTTTAGGAACTCCTGGTCCCAAAATTAAAGCTGGGATATGAAACTTGTTTATTGGAACTAAATTCTTTCCGTATGTTCTTGTGTTGTGATCTGCAATTACAATAAAAATTGTGTTTTTGAAATACGTTTCTTTTTTAGCCATTTCGAAGAATTTACCAATCGAAAAATCGGCATATTTCATAGCGTTATTAACCGTTGCTGGTTTCTTATCGTATGGTTTAATTCTTCCTTCAGGATACTCAAACGGTTCGTGATTAGAAGTAGAAAACATCAATGAAAAGAATGGTTTGTCCCCTTTACCTTTGAAATAATTATTTGCTTTAACAACCAAATCTTCATCAGAATACCCCCAAGTTCCTTTAAATGCGTATTTATGTCCATCGCTATCAAAATCTTCCTGATCTACGATATCTTCAAATCCGTTTCCATTAAAGAAAGAAGCCATATTATCAAAATTGGCCATTCCTCCGTAGATGAAACTCGTTTCGTATCCTTTTTGTTTTAAGGCATCCGCCAAAGTAAAAAATCCTTGTTGTGAGTTTCCTAATTTCACCACACTTTCTGAAGGTGAAGGAAGAAACCCTGTAACAACAGCTTCAATCCCACGTACACTACGCGTTCCTGTACAGTATAAATTTGTAAAAAGCAATCCCTCTTTTGAAAGCTTATCAAATTCTGGTGTTAATGGTTTACCTCCTAAAATACCAACATATTCTGCTCCTAGACTTTCTTGTAAAAATATAACCAAGTTGTATGGTCGCTTTAAAAGTGTATCTGGATTTTGAATGTGTAGAAATGGAATTTCTGGATCTGTAAAATCAGCAGGATTTACTGTCATGTATTTTTTCACACGAGCAATAGCCTCAGCTTCTTCCATTTTACCATACATCTTAGTGTTTCCTTCATTCTTAATAGAGTAAGCAGCAAAAGCTACCGTATAAAATGAATTTAAACCTAAAGTATTCGTTAACTGATCTGTAGAGAAAACAGCATTACTTGCGTTGATTGGTCGCTTTGAGGTAAGACTTGAACGTGCTCCGAAGAACAATAGAAAAGCTACAAATGGGAATACAATTAATTTGAATTTATAATCTGCTGGATGCGTATGAAAATATTTTTGTCCTTTCTTAAAAGCAAAATAGATTACAACTCCTAAGATTACAAAAGTAACAATGATAGATACTAAGTAACTTTTTAAAAGCATGCCTACAACTTCTCTAGGATATATCAAATAATCTAAGAATATCTTGTTTGGACGCGTATCATATTGTTTCACAAAATCTGGTGTTGCTAATTCTACAAAAAGAATCAGAAACAGAAATAAGAAACTATAAACCACCAAAAACTTGTTTGTAAATTTGATACAGCTATTAGGCAATAAAGTCACTAAAATCGCTGGAAGAAATGACAAATAGCAAAGCAATATCAAGTCCATTCGCAACCCAATTGGGAAAATGTACCAGAAATTTGGTGTTTCAACTACTCTATCCTTAAATATAAAAAATAAAAATATTCGACTTAATGTAGTAATTAGCAATCCAATTGCTATAAAATTAAAAATTGGTTTTAAAAAAGCGAATTTTTTCATTTAATAAGGATTTTTGAAAGTGTTGAAAAAAAATTTTAAATAAAGGCGTTTATTCTTCGTAAAGTTTTATTTCTCTATCATAGAACTCATTCGCAAGAACAATTAATCCTTCCATTTCTGCATTTAATTCAGCCTCATCAAGATCTTCTGCTTCTTCCATAAACTCAACCTCATCATCTTTTAAGTTGATTATAAATCTTGGGTAATCAAGATGAATAATAAAGATATCATCTGGGAAATCAGTATTGTCGCCAAGTAAAAATTTAGGTAATTCCATTTTTGTTTTTGTTTTATTTTTCTATTTATCTGCTAAGCAGACTATTTTTTTTATACAGATTTACTTCGTCTGCATTTATTACGATTCAAATTTATGAATTTGAAACTGAATTATTGATTAATTTTTTTGTCAGATAATGAAAACGAATATATAAAAATATAGCCGCTGCAGTTAATCCTGCCAAAAGACCTATCCAAACACCTTCTGCTTTTAAATCAGTATATTCAGCTAAATAGTATGAGATAGGAAATCCGATGATCCAATAGGCTACAAATGTAATATACATTGGCACTTTAACATCTTGCAATCCACGTAAAGCTCCCAGAACAACAACTTGAATTCCGTCAGAAATTTGAAAAACTGCTGCTATCAAAAGTAATTTTGACGCTATTGCGATTACTTCTGTATTATCTAGAACTTGTCCACTATTTTCCATATTCAAGAAGATATGCGGTAAGTAATTATGGAATATAACAAATAGAATTGCAAAAACAGTTTCGATTATGATAGCAAGTAAAAAGATAGAACGTGCCACTACAACAAGATTTTTATAATCATTTAGTCCTCTTTGATTACTAACTCTAATCATCGAAGTTACACTTAATCCCATAGCAAACATAAAAGTCATCGAAGCCAAACTCAACGCAATTTGATTTGCTGCCTGACTAGTTTTTCCAATATTACCACACAACCAGATTGATGCGGTAAACAATACAACTTCAAAAAGCATTTGCATGGCAGAAGGAAATCCTATACTTATAATTTTTTTAAGTGTTTCTTTTTTGATTTGGTCAAAACTAAAACCTTGGAAATAACGTTTTAATTCGGCTCTTCTAGAAATCATAATATGCATGAACATTACCAAAAATATTCTTGAAATTACAGTTCCTAGAGCTGCTCCAACAATTCCCATCTTTGGAAAAATCCAGATACCATAAATAAGCAAATAGTTTATACCAACGTGCAATACGTTTGCCATAACCATAGCATACATCGAGTATTTTGTAAGCGAAAGCCCATCAGCAAATTGCTTGTATCCTTGATACATGATTAAAGGAATCAATGAAAAAGCTACCCAGTCAAGATATGGTTTAGCAAGTGCAATTACATCCGCAGGTTGTTGTAGTAATTCCATTATTGGCTTTGCTAAAACAATTACTCCAAAAAGCATTAGCCCTAAAACTGTGCACAAAAACAATCCATGATGAAATGCACCACGGATTTTATCAGGGTTCTTCTCGGCATCGCCTTCGGCAACTATAGGAGTTATTGCGGTCGAGAAACCAATTCCTAATGACATTGCAATAAAAATCATGCTGTTTCCTAGCGAAACTGCCGCTAGTTCTGTGCTTCCTAATTTTCCTACCATTATGTTATCGACAATACCAATAAGGGTATGCCCAACCATCCCCAATATTATGGGATAAGCTAATTTTAAATTATAAGAAAATTCTTTTGTGTATTGAGAAAAGTTCACTTTGTGTTTTTTTAAGTGTGCAAAGATAATTAGAAGCTTTCAATTCTTTCCCTATTATTCAATTTATAACCCTATTTATTATTCAATTAATTGATAACCTAAATATTATATAATAAAACCTGATAATTATATAACGCTCTCGCTGTACCCTAGAACTACTTTTACATCATTAATAAACTAAAACATCTGATATTATGAAAAAGACAATCAATTTAAAAATGCTATTAATTGCCGTTTTTGCAATTATATATACTTCTGCAACGGCACAAACAACTGAAATAAAAAACTATGATCAAGGTTTTCGTTTAGGATTTGGTTTAAATGGTGGAATTCCGACAAATAAAGCCTATAGCTGGTCTTTAGGTGGTGATGTTCGATTACAGTATGATTTATCAAAAAAAACATCCTTAACCTTAACAACGGGTTTTACTAATTTATTTGTTAATAAGCAGGACTTAAAAGACATCGGATTCATTCCTGCAAAAGGTGGTTTTAAAGCTTTTATCTGGGAAGATCAGTTTTATGTAATGGGCGAAGTGGGCGCAGGTTTTGCAGTAACAAACGGATACAACGACACTACTTTTTTATGGGCACCAGGAATTGGGTATGCTAATAAATATGTTGATATAAGTGTGCGATATGAAGATTACACAAAATTCAACACGAATCAAGTTGCATTGCGATTAGCATACGGATTTAAATTGTAAAAGACACTATTCATTAAAAAGCCTTTCTTACGAAAGGCTTTTTTAGTTTACATAATTTACTGTAAAGGAGAAAAATCGTTTAATATCAATAAAAGCAACAATACAAACTACTGCCAAAAGCACTTATAGCCTTTACTCTACACCATACATCAACCCACCTCATCCTTCTTCTTTCCTCTCTAATCTTTCCTCAATAATCTTTCCTCAATAATCTTTCCTCTATAATCTTTCCTCTATAATCTTTCCTCTATAATCTTTCCTCTATAATCTTTCCTCTATAATCTTTCCTCTATAATCTTTCCTCTATAATCTTTCCTCTATAATCTTTCCTCTATAATCTTTCCTCTATCCTCTCTTTAAATACCTAGCATCAGTCAATGTTTTCATAAAAGCAATAAGTTGTTTCTTTTCAATTTCGGTTAAGTTCAATTTATCCTCAGGCAAAGTTTGATTCGGAAGGTCAAATCCTAAACCTATGCCTCCACCATCATTATAAAAATCAACAACTTCTTCCAAAGTATTATAAACGCCGTTATGCATATAAGGAGCGGTAAGTTCGATATTTCTTATCGTAGGTGTTTTAAACGAATGCTTATGAATTGCTGCTTGGGTTACTACAAACTTGCCTAAATCTCCATCAAGCGTTTTGTTTTTATTTGGCGTACCCAATACTTCACTTTCTGACTTATCAAAATTAGGCGGAACAGTTCCGTTTGTAAGCGGAATAAAATGGCAGGTTGCACATTTGGCTTTACCAGCAAACAAATTAAAACCAGCTTTTTCATCAGCAGTAAAAGTGCCTTTGTTTTGCATATAACGATCAAATTTAGAGTCATAATTACTCAAAGAACGAATGTACGATGCCAAAGCATTTTTTATTTCAAATTCATTTATTTCACCTTTTGGAAATGCTTTTTTAAACTCTTTCACATACGTAGTATCTTTTTGAATCGCCAATGCCGATTTCTCCAAAGACCCATGCATTTCATTTTCATTTTTGATAACTGCTATTGCCTGATCTTCGAGATAACTTACTCGAGAATCAGAGAAAAACACACGCTGAAAAGCGATATTAGCTAGAGTTGGTGTATTACGCTGAAGCAACGATTTTCCGTCTAAAGAAACTGCTCGTTCCAATCCATCCGTAAAAGCCTTCTCTTCATGGTGGCATGAAGCACAAGAACGAGTGTTGTTCCCAGATAAAATAGGATCATTAAATAGTTTTTTACCCAAAGTAATTTTCTCAGGCGTTGTTTTATAATCAGGAAACCCCGAAAAAGCTTCTGCATCAAATGCAGTTGCATCAAAGATAGTTTGAGCAGTTGGTTTCAAGCCTTTCGTTTCTTTCATAAACGGAATCCCTAATTCAATTTGGGATTTATAAAGTCCCCTACTTAATGGATTAGCAATTTCTCTGATAAAAAAAGCACGATCAAAAGCATTAAAATTGGTATTTGTTTTTAAATAGTTTTTCCCTTTCTCTAAAATAGTAAGAACTTCTTTAGCGTTTGTAACTTTCTTATCTGTTATAAAAACACGATAATATTTTTCTATCGTTTCTAAAGACACCAAAGCTTCAGGGATTGAATTAAAAACAACAGGCGAATCAAATCCTGTAATTCCCATGGTAATTATACGATAGACTTGCAATCGCATAGCATCAAAAACATGTGCATCTGTTAACTCTGTAGTACTCGCAACCTTTTCTAAACGAGTTAAGTTAGCAGCAAGAACTCCCAATTCTTGAACTAATTCTCTCTTACTACTCACATTGTATTTAGGAAAAATTAATTCTTCGATAACCTGAAACCCCTCAGGTGGCACTGTTACCTTATCATTTTCTTCAAACTCTGGTATTGCAGGGCCATTGATGGCTTTAGAAACTGTAGGCGCATAATATTCACTAATCATTTCAACTTTCTTATAACTTTCATGCGCTTCTAGAAATTGTCTTTGAATTTGTGCTTCGGTTGAGTCTGATTGAACCGAATATTTAAGCTTGGCAACTTTTTGAATCAATAAAGTAATATCTGCTTTAAACAATTCATTTACTTCTTGATGTTTGTTTTTTTTCTGACAGGCAACAAATGCTACTAGCAACAACAAACAATATATTTTTTTCATGATTTAATACCGATTATAAAGAGGAATATTCAGAAAAACAGAAACCACTACCTCAATTTGAAGTAGTGGATAGCTGTTTTATAATTACTTAAAATTTATCTTGCTAAACCTTTAAGAACTAAGATTTGACTTGCTTGTTGCTCATTAGGGCGGTTAGTTCCCCCATCAACACCTTTGTATTTATTGCCAGTCCAGCTATGTGGCTGAACGCTTAACATAAAAGTATCTTCGATACCAACTTGCTCAGAGACATCGATTAAAGCACCATATTCCCAATCTCCAAATTTAGACATCCCTCCTACGTTATACTTAGCAGCATCCGCTTGCGTACGACGGTGATCTAATTCAACTACAACTTTTAAATCTTTTGTTGCAATATTGTATTGATAAATGTAAGCATCGTGAGTTTCATCGCCATATCCGTTTGCATCTTCCTGAACGTAAACAAAGTTTTTAGTTACACAGATATTATCTGGATTTTGAAATTTACCAGCAATTCCAGAACGGTTATCACCATCAAGAATAACCTCTAGCGTTCCTTTTAATGGATCAGCTGCATCAAGGTTCAATCTATAAACTCTACCATATTTTGTTCTAGAACCATCTGCATTAGTTCCTGTTGTGTTTTGTCCAGTAACATTAAAATACAATTCGCGGTCAGCAGTACCTCCACCTTTACGGTAATCTAAATCTTCTACACGACCAAATTTAATAGCTTTCAACGTATTTACCGATGCATTAATTTGAGCTCCAGTTAGCGTTTTATGATTATCGATTTTCACAAAAGAAACAGGATATGTTTTACTAACATCCATATCTTTCTCTCTTTGGTTATCGTCATTTCTTTTCAACATATATAAAGAACCACCAGATAAATCACCTACCGTATTAGACACATACATAAAAACCTGACCTCCGTAAGTTCCAGAGTCATCATCGCCAATTACAACAACCGTTTTACCTTTGTAAGCTCCTGTACGCAGAGGCAACGCATTTTCGGCACTTAAACGACCAAAACCAGCTAATTCTTTAGATACCGATGCAGAACCCACACTACCATTAGGATCTAATGCATGCGTACGAGACTCTTCTCCAGACTCTCCACAAGTTAAATATAAAGGTCCAAAACCATGTTCTGCAGGTGTAGCCATTGTAGCACCACATAATCTCCAAGTTCCTCCACTAGAATTTAACAAATATTCCCCTTTAGTAGGTTTGAATGTTTTGTCAAGAGTAATTCTAGAAACCGCAAAATTGTCTTCGTTGTTCACCAAAAAAGTAAAAGTCCCATCTGTATTTCTTAACAAGCCAGAACCATCAGCAGAACCTCCAAAAACAAACTTTGGACTATCCGGAAAAACATCATCAGAACTAAAAAGAGAATAAATCTTTAAGTTTTCAAAACCTGCTTTCGCTTTCAATAAACTTGGCGTAACAGATTGGTCTTTTAATACAACACTAGATGTTGCTACTTCCTCTTGATCTTTAGAGTCATTATTACATGATGTAATTAACGATCCTAGAATAATTAGGGGTAAAATAATTCTTTTCATTTTTAGTAAAAGTTGGTTTATATTTTTTTTAGCAAAGTAAATCCCCACTCTTTAACTTAAAATGACTTAGATATTATCAAAAAAACAATACTCCAATCAAAAAACGGTAACAAACCCTAAAAAAATTAACATTAAATTAGTAATCCAAAACATTCATAAACTTGCAATAACATCAAACCAAAAAAAAGAGCCTTATTTCTAAGACTCGTTTTTTAACTGTTGTTCATACATTTTAATATTATCCTTTATCTTCTCATCGAGTTCAGGTTCTTTAATATCAGTATGTTTTTCCATTACCTCCCAAATAATCTTAGCCACGATATAACGCGCCATTTCTTTATCGTCAGCTGGAATAATGTACCAAGGAGCGTCTTTAGTTGAAGTCTTATTTATAGCCTCCTCATAATACTGCATATATTCCTCCCAATGTCCTCTTTCTTTCAAATCAGATAGCGAAAACTTCCAATTGTGTTTCTCCTTCTCCAGTCGGCGCAATAAACGTTGGCGTTGCTCTTCTTTACTTAAATGCATGTAAAACTTAAAAACAATAGTTCCATTTTGAGTAATATGTCTTTCAAAATTATTGATTTGGTCAATTCTATCTTTCCAAAAATGCTCAGGAATATCTTCTACCTTCTCAATTCCAGGTAAATTCTCATTTAATATAAACTCAGGATGCACACGAGTAACCAAAACATTCTCGTAATGCGTACGATTAAAAATCGCATACTTTCCTTTTTCGGGCAAAGCAAGATAATGTCTCCATAAATAATCATGTTCCAATTCACTCGAATTAGGCGTTTTAAAGCTATGAACCACAACCCCACGCGGATTAAACTCCTTAAACACTTCACGAATCAAACTATCCTTCCCAGAAGTATCCATTCCCTGCAAACAAATCAAAACTCCGTATCTATTGTGAGCATACATAACATCCTGCAGTTTACTTAATTTGGCTTGCACCTTATCCAGCTTAACTTCCTTCTCCTTCTCGTCGGCATCGATATCCAACAAAGTAGGAATATTTGATAATTTAATTTTATCAACAACTTTAAAATTCTTTGGGTCAATTGATTTCATATTTCATCGTTTTAATTAAAGTAAATATACTATTTTTGGTCAGCTTTTTCCCGCTTTGCATTACAATACTTTTCAGTAAATTGCTTTTTTCTAATAAAGTAACAGGAGCTTCCGCAGGTCGCTCTATTCCTTCAAGAAAAAACAACAATTTCATTTCAAACTATTTTCATTTCAATCGGGGCTAAAACAACAGAATCAAAACAACAATCATGGAAAAATTCACACTCGAAATCTTATTCCAAATCATAGGAATCGGTTCGGCATCAGGACTACTATATCAAGACAACGCACTATTCATAATTGGAGACAATAGCGGTTATTTATATGAATACAACATCGATAATACCGATTTAAAAAAGCATGAACTAATTGCAAATCCAACCGAAAACATTGCAAAAAATCTAAAGCCCGATTTTGAATCCATCACAAATCATAATGATACCCTTTACATTTTTGGTTCTGGTTCAACCGATCAAAGAAACAAAATGATAGAATTCGATTTAAAGTCAAAAACCAAAATTGCAACAAACAATCTAACCGATTTTTATGCCGTAATGCAAAATTTCTCCAATATAAAACCAGAAGATTTTAATCTCGAAGGCGCCATCTTCAATGGAGAAAACTGGTACTTATTCAATCGTGGAAACGGAAAAACAAATAAAAATGCCATATTCACCATACATGCCAAGAGCTTAGGAGAAGAATTCAGTCTTATTGCTGTAGATTATAAACTCCCAAAAATAAAAGGAGTCCGAAGCAGTTTTACCGATGCTATTCTTGTTGACAATAAAATTTACTTTTTGGCTACAGCCGAAGATACAGAATCTACTTATAATGATGGAGAAATATTAGGGAGCTTCATTGGTCGAATAGATCTTAAAACCATGAAAATAGATTATACAAAAAAAATCACCTCAACAAACAAATTCGAAGGATTGACATTGTATAAAAAATCAAACAATCAAATCGAATTTTTACTTTGCGAAGACAATGATACAGACGATTTAAAAACAACCATTTATAAATTAACTATACCTTCAAAATGATTTATAGATTAAAGACTCAAAACGACAAAGATTCATAGATAAAATAATTCATGTAATTCTTAGTTAAAAAAAAACTAAAACATCAAAGGCTACTCTTCTATTGCCAAGAGTCTTAAAAAATGAAACAAATTTATAAAAGCATTATAATTATCTTATTCCTTATCAGCTTTAAAAGCTATTCTCAAACACAAGAGGCGATAATATACTTTAAAAATGGTGATTCTATTGAAGGTTTTGCGATGCTAAAATTCAATAAAATAAAATTTAAAATTTCACCTGATGATAAAGCCGACACATGGGATTATGAACACATTAAAAAAATCACATTCCTTGGCTTTGAAATAAGAAGAACCTTTGAATATGTGACATTAAGCTCGATAGATAAACCTAAACTATTGGAGACAATCACAAAAGGAGAAGCGACCTAATATAAAAAACTAGGTTCAGATTACAGCCTTGTTGATCAAATATCAAATCCGCATGATGAAACACAAACTTACATGACAAACATTGATGGGCAACATTTCCAATCCAGAGATGTCCCCGTATTTTATTATGTTAAAAAAGAGAAAGATACCTATCCAACTTGTCTAAATTGTGGCGTAATCAATTCCTGGAGAAGAAACACTTCTAAATTTTTCGCGGATTGTGATTTTATCGTTAAAAAATTAAAAGGAGATAAATGGCTTTTTAGCGATATTGAAGAAATCGTTACTTTTTACAATGATATTTGTTTCGAAGAATAAATAATATAGAACCAAATAAATCATATTTTAAAACACTCTATCCTAATAGAAAACAAACAATTTATAAATTAACTTTAAATAATTAGAATGAACCCAATTTTGAATCAAAATCTATTTCTAGTAAAAGAACACGTCGGGATGTTCAAAGCTGCAAATAACTATGATATCTACAATCCAGAAAACAATGAACTAATAATGAATTGCCGAGAAAAAGATCTAGGCTTTTTCACCAAAGTATTACGTTTTACAGATTTTAAAAGAGCAACACCTTTTAATATCGAAATTGCAACACCAGCAGGAGAGAAAATAATCAATATAAAACGTGGCGTAGCAATCTTCCGTTCTACAGTTCAGGTTTTTGACGAAAAAGAACGTTTAATTGGAACATTCAAACAAAAATTACTTTCTATTGGAGGGAAATTTGAAATTTTAGACAAAAACGAAAGACCCGTTTGTACACTACAAGGAAAATGGACAGGTTGGGATTTTAAATTTACCAAAGACACCAAAATGCTTGGACAAGTAAATAAAAAATGGGCCGGAATCGGGAAAGAATTCTTTACTAGCGCCGATAATTATGTGCTTCAAATAGAAAATACAGTTGCACAGGATGATAGTTCAAGACAGCTTATTTTAGCAGCGGTAATGTGTATCGATATGGTACTAAAAGAATAACTAATACCAAAATACAGAAGCCACGATATCCTTCAAGAATAAGGATTCGTGGCTTTTTTTATTATTTACTACTGTTATACTCTTCCCTATTCTTTTGCTCTAATAGAATCTTTTCTAAGAAAGGTTTAACTTCTTTTTCTATTTCTTCTGAAGTAATCTCCAAAGCCTTAGGGTTTTTAGCTAATTGCAACCAAGGCTTCTTTCCATCAAAATCATAACTTCCAAAAACGATTACAGGAGTCCCTTTTACCTTTATATTTTCCTTATCAGCAAGAACCCATTGATCTGCCCAATCATAAAGATAACGCGCATCTTTTTCCTGAAGTCGCAAGCAAGAATGCGAAGCAGGATACCCAGGTAAAGCATATTGGTGAAACCCAACGCCTTTCTTATTTTCTATATTAAAATTCCATTTTAATTCCCACTCATCGTTAAAGGTGCTTACCGTTTCCTCTGCTTTCCAATTGGTATAAAAAAGCCCAGTTGGTGTCGGGTCCTTTTTTCGTCCCATATTAGTAGGCCCTGTATATACCAATTGCCCTTTCTCATATGCAGCGAAGGTTTGCGATGGATAAGAAAAAAACAAAACCTTATCTACATCTTTCAAATAAGGAACTGTCAACGGAAACGGAAGATAGTCCTCTAGCTCGCCTTTTAAGTCCGAAGGAACCAAAATAGAATCCATTTTGGTAAAATTGGCCATATCAGTTCGATTAACTGCAATAAGAATATCTAGCTGCGTAGCATCAGTAGCATTCGCTTTCAACCAATCTTTTCTGTTTTCTACATGATAAGAAATAGAAGTAGGTTTTTCTCTTATTTGCATTTCTTTTATCTCGGGGGGCTCATTCTTTTTACATGAGAATAGCACAGTGGCTATTGTTAAAATAAGAAGTACTTTTTTCATAATAGATGTGTTTATTACAAATTTGGCCAATTCAATACAAAAAAGCATTACATAATTATCTCAATAAGTTTCTTTATTTAAAGATATCAATAAAAATAAAACCGAAAACGTAATAGTATTTTAAAAGAACCAAATCCAGTTAATTTTATATTAACAATCCTTCTAAAAAGCACTTTTCACAGTTGAAATAAGTATTTTTGTATAACAAACTATATTAAACAAATTGTATTTTACAGTACATAAAAATAACGAGTATGAGCAATCTAAAAAATAAAAATGCACTTATTACTGGTGCAGGAAAAGGAATCGGAAAAGCAGTTGCAATTGCATTAGCCAAAGAAGGTGTAAATGTAATTTTGATGGCAAGAACTCAAGCTGATATTGATGCTGTTGCAACCGAAATAAATGCACTTGGTGTAAAATCATTAGCAATTACTGCTGATGTTGCAGATATTAATTCTGTAAACAGTGCTGTAGAAAAAGCATTAGCCGAATTTAAAACTATCGATATCTTAATTAACAATGCAGGAATCGCTGCCTTTGGTAATTTCTTAGATTTAGAACCAGCAGCTTGGGAAAGAATCATCCAAGTAAACTTAATGGGTATTTATTATGTAACTCGTGCCGTATTACCAAATATGATTGAAAACCAAACTGGAGATATTATCAATATTTCTTCAACAGCTGGTTTAAACGGAAATGCATTAACTAGTGCCTACAGTGCTTCAAAATTTGCTGTATTAGGATTAACAGATTCTTTAATGCAAGAAATGAGAAAGCACAACATTCGTGTTACAGCTTTAACACCAAGTACGGTAGCAACTGATATGGCAAAAGAATTAAAACTAACTGATGGTAATCCTGAAAAAGTAATGCAATCTGAAGATATCGCAGAACTAATCATTGCACAGTTAAAATTAAACCGCAGAGTTTTTATAAAAAACAGCAGTATTTGGTCTACAAATCCTTAATTAAATTTAAGTATTACTGTTACCTATAATTATCTAACACATAGAAACATAGATCATTAAAATCTAAAGAAAGACGTTTCACTTAAAATAAATCACATAAAGCTATGTGAAAAAAATATTTTTCTTGAATCAACTTTTGATTATCAATTCTATTCCTAGAGCTATCAGAACTATGTCACTATGTGTTAAATAGCTTTTTTTGTACTCAATGAGTTAAATATACATATAATAAAACCCCTCGCAAAAGGGGTTTTATTATTGTATACTAATTCCGACTTCGCTCAATTTGATATTTTTATATCTAAATCTCTTTCTGTCTTACTTCTTATATTTTTCTAAGCTTCTGCCAGTTTGTTTAAGAATTCCAAACGAACACTTCCATCTTCATCAATAGTAGTCAAATTGATTTCGTGTAATGTATTTATTAATTCAGGATTCCAAGGCGTTTTAACTTTTACGTAATTCTCTGTAAAACCGTGAATATAACCTTCTTTATTTTCGCTTTCAAAGAGTACTGTTTTATTAGCACCTAACTGACTCTCGTAAAAAGCACGACGCTTTTTAACCGACAATCCGCGTAGCATCTTACTGCGCTTTGAACGCACATTTGCAGCCACAATTCCTGGCATATTAGCCGCTTCTGTATTATCACGTTCAGAATATGTAAAAACATGTAAATAAGAGATGTCCATTTCGTTTAAGAAATGATATGTCTCAAGGAAATGCTCATCAGTTTCACCAGGAAATCCAACAATTACATCAACACCAATACAAGCATGTGGCATAACTTCACGAATCTTATTTACTCGCTCTGTGTACACTTCACGTAGGTAACGACGCTTCATTAATTTAAGAATATCATTACTTCCTGATTGCAACGGAATATGAAAGTGTGGTACAAACGTTCTGCTTTTTGATACAAACTCAATTGTTTCATTTTTCAATAAATTCGGTTCAATCGAAGAAATTCTTAAACGCTCAACTCCCTCTACTTTATCTAGAGCTTGTACTAAATCAAGAAAAGTGTGTTCGTGTTTTTTATTTCCGAATTCCCCTTTTCCGTAATCCCCAATATTAACTCCTGTTAAAACAATTTCTTTAATATCCTGAGCGGCAATTTCTTTAGCATTTTGCAATACATTCTCCAAAGCATCACTACGAGAAATTCCTCTAGCAAGCGGAATTGTACAATACGTACATTTGTAATCGCAACCGTCTTGCACTTTTAAGAAAGCACGAGTTCTGTCACCAATAGAATAACTTCCTACGTAAAAATCGGCTTCCGAAATTTCGCAAGAATGTACTTCTCCCATATCATTTTTGCTCAAATCATTGATATAATCCGTGATTTTAAACTTTTCGGTAGCTCCCAAAACCAAATCAACACCATCTACAGATGCTAATTCTTCGGGTTTAAGTTGGGCATAACAACCCACAGCAGCAACAAATGCTTTATCATTAAGTTTCATTGCTTTCTTAACAACCTGCTTAAACTGCTTATCAGCATTCTCGGTAACCGAACATGTATTGATCACATATATATCAGCAACATCTTCAAAATCGACACGATCGAAACCTTCCTCATTAAAATTTCTAGCAATTGTAGACGTTTCTGAAAAATTCAGCTTACATCCCAACGTATAAAAAGCAACTTTTTTTCTATTTTCCATGGCAATAAACTACGTTTTAAGTAGTATTTATTATAATTTACCTCTTTACAAAAGAGTTTGCAAATTTACGTACAATATTTTTTAAAACGAAATCAATAATAAGCTATATATCAATATTTTGAATTGCAGGAACATTTATTTTCTCAAAAAAATACCAAAAAAAGCCATAATCATTTTACTTTTAGAAAAAATGAAACGCTAAATCTAAAAAAACGAATAAAAAACATCATTTTAATTCTATAGGAACTCTCCCTAGTCTTTTTTTTATGAATCAAAATCAAAAAAGTAATATAACTAACAGATAAATCTTATTTATATATATTCTTTTTTTTCAGCGATCCTTTTTTACATTAAAAAAACCCACTCAATTAAATGATTATTAACAAGATGCATCCCGTTAAAAAAAATGAATTCAAAAAATAAAGTTTTCCTATTATACGCTTTGTTCGCGTAAATTTTCGTCTTAAATTCACACCACGAAAATTGTGACAAAAAAAACACTAATTAACATCAATTTGCGTTAATTATATTTTCATAAAAGCATTGAATTCTGAACTGAATAAAAATAATTGGGCAAACCGAAAACCATATAGAGTAGGTATTTAAATTAATTACAAAAACATGAAAGCATTTATCCCTACAATCTTATTAATGCTATTAACTACTTTTGGAGTACAGGCACAAACTGCTAGTACTGGTACTAACACAAATCCATTTCCTACTATTGCGACTCTTACCTCTTGGGCAAGTTATAATTCACAATCAAAATTTGATATTGAAGTTCGTGGTATTGGATTTAAATTTGAAGTGAAATCTGTTGAAGAAGGTTCAACTGCTTTTACCTATATCAGAAAAGTAACTGCAAACGATATTTCTTATACAGACAGAATCGTTTATAGAATTGCAAATGGTAATACTGCTAGTATTATATCATTAGTAACTGCTTCGACAGATTTAGTGTCATTGTACACTCCACAATTGTCTACCTACAAAAGCAACAACTGTAAAACAGAAATGTCTAAAGATAAAAACACAACTTGTAGTTGTTATGAGAATGCTAATTACTCTATCGATCTTTGCGACGAACGTGTAAAACTTACAATGGGTGATGGGAATAAATACTTTATTTCTGTAGCTAAAAAATAAGCTTAAAATACTAAGATACCGTTATCTCGTAACGGAGCTATGTCATCTATATCTTTACATACAAAATCGGCAACAACTTACCTACATTTTGTTATTAGATTATAAAACCAAAAGTCTGTAAAGATATAGAAACATTAAATTTTAAATTCTAAAGATTAGGATTCTTTAGTTCATACCAAACTTCTTCCTCTTCGTCAAGCATAAAGGCATTTATATACTTTAATCCTAGTTTTTCCAGAATATTTCTAGAACTACTATTTTCTGCATCTGCGTAAGCATAAATTGCCTCCACCTTCATTTCATTAAAAGCATAATTTATAAAAGCTTTTCCTGCTTCGGTAGCATATCCCTTACCCCAGTGTTCTTCTATAAAACGATAACCAATTTCATAAAAATTCTGGTGATTATTGATCGTAGTAGTGATGAATTTTATTCCAGACCAACCGATAAAAGTATTGGTTTCTTTAAGAACAACTGCCCAACGTCCAATTCCGATATCTTTATATTGCTGCTGAACAAATTCAATATAAGCGTGACTTTCATCGATATGCGTAACAGGTTTCTTCCCTACATACTTATGCACATTCGGGTTAGAATCCAATTGAAACATTCCTTCAACATCCGAAGAAAGAAACTCTCTTAACAATAAACGTTCTGTCTCTATTGATTTCATGGACTTAAGAATATTTAGTTCAAAATATAACGTTTAACTACTTCGGCAACACCATGATTATTATTTGATGCTACAATTACATCTGCTCTGTCTCTCAATTCGGGAGTAACATTATCTACCCAAACTCCCAAACCAGCATATTCTACCATAGTTAAATCATTACCTGCATTTCCTACCGCAATAATTTCTGATTGCTGAATATTTAACTTCTCTGCCAAAAGTTTTAAACTTGCTGCTTTATCAATCCCATTTTGAGCTACTTCTAAGAAAAAAGGCTTAGACATCGCTACACTTAAATGTGGCATTGCAGCCTTTAAATCATCTTCTAATCCTTTTAAATAACTTGGCTCTGCAAGCAAAATACATTTCACAGCAGATGTGGTAACAGCTTCTTTAAAGCTCGGCACTTTAGTATGTTTTAAACCTGTAATTTCTTTTTCTATTTCAATGTACTCTGAGTCAGTTTCACTGATTATCTCATTATTTAAATAAGTAATAATATGAGTTTCCTTTTTTAAACTGTAATCGTATAATTCATGTATTTGCTCTTTAGACAATGTTTGTTCAAAAAGAATCTCATTGTCTTTAACACTACTAATAACAGCACCGTTAAAAGAAATCATATAAGAATCATTTAAATCCAACTCTAGTTCTTTAGCATAAGAAGTCATTGCAGAAGTCGGTCTTCCAGATGCTAAAACTACATAAACTCCTTTTTCTTGGGCTTTAAGGAGCATTTCTTTATTAATATCCGAAATTTTATGGTCATCGGTCAACAAGGTATCATCCATGTCTAAAACCAACATTTTGTATTGCATATTCTTTTTTTAAGTTTTCAGTCACAGTCTCACTTTCGACAATACTAATAACTGAGACTGTAACTGATACTTATTATTTTCATTATTAAATACTCATTCTAAAATCCTCAATAACAGGATTTGCTTTTGCAAAATCAGTCTCTTGAATAAATACCTCAACAGCTAAATCTGTATTCCCAAAACCACCTAAACGAGCCGATTGGATATTATTTTTAATTACTGTATCAACTTTAGCTTCTTCTAGTTTTGATTGCAATGCTTGTGCTAAAATTTCACTTCCTGAAAACACTTTCATTAATCCCATATCATTTTATTTTATTTATTAATAACTTAACTAAAATCTATTCTTCAATATCTTCTTCTTCCTCCTCTTCGTCATCTCCCTCTTCGATTTCAAACAAATAAGGTTCCAATAACATTTTATCCGTCAAAATTTCGATACGTTCAGTAAGCTTTTCTGTAAAAACAATTCGTTGCGTTTTAGCAATACTATTTGAAATACGCATGATTTTAGTTTCATGACGTAATTTCAAAATCGGATCTGCATCATCCAAGATAAACATTTTCAAACGGTTTACATTATACCCTGCTGTGGTAAACATATCGCTTAATTTATTTGGTGTTCCAATTAAAACATCAATACCAGTTGAGATATAGTTTTTATCATAATCCATATCACCTTTATCATGCACTCCGTAAACCTCAAGAGTAGTATACTTACCGTACTTCTCAAAAAGCTCTTCCATTTCTAGCACCTTTGTTTTATCTTCTACAATAATCAAAGCACGTGGTGACTCTTCATTTTTACCTTCTAATTGCTGGATAACATTCAATACAATTGTTGTCGATTTTCCACTTCCTTTTGGAGCCACAATAATACAATCTACTCCACTTTTTAGTGTAGAAAAAGTTTCTTGTTGCAACGCATTAGCTTCGGTCAAACCGTTCTCAATTAACCCTTCCTGTAACTTTTCGTTTATTTTTTTTAGTTTCATCTTCAAATATTGAAAGATTTAAAATCAAGAAATTAAGAATCAAACTATCTGTCCAATCTTTAAATCATTTGACTTTAAAATCATTTAATTAAATTTTATTTACTTGCGAACATCTTCACGTCTGTCTCAGAAATTTCGCTTCCTCCTAATATAATAAGGCGCTCAACGACATTTCTTAATTCTCTAATATTCCCTGTCCAATCATATTCTTGTAACAATTGTATCGCTTGTGGCGAAAACAACTTAACAGCATTTCCTTGTTCTGAAGCTATTTTTTCAGTAAAATGCGAAACCAAAGCTGGAATATCTTCCCTTCTATCATTCAATGCTGGCACTTTAATTAAAATTACTGCCAAACGATGGTATAAATCTTCACGGAAACGTCCTTCGGCAATTTCTGTTTTCAAATCTTTATTGGTTGCAGCAACCACACGAACATCTACCTTTATGTCTTTCTCAGCTCCAACTCTTGTAATCATACTTTCTTGTAAAGCACGCAATACTTTGGCTTGAGCCGAAAGACTCATATCTCCAATTTCATCTAGAAAGATAGTTCCTTTATCTGCTGCTTCAAACTTTCCTGCTCTATCTTTTACTGCCGATGTAAAAGCTCCTTTTACGTGTCCAAACAATTCGCTTTCGATTAACTCACTAGGAATCGCTGCACAATTCACCTCGATTAAAGGAAAATTAGAACGGCCACTTTTTTCATGCAATTGGTGCGCTACTAATTCTTTTCCAGTTCCGTTAGGTCCTGTAATTAAAACTCTAGCTTCCGTTTCTGCTACTTTATCAATCATAACTTTAATATGATTGATAGCTTCACTATCACCAATCATTTCGTAATTTTTACTCACTTTTTTCTTTAAAATCTTGTTTTCTACAACAAGCTTTTTTCTATCCAAAGCATTACGAACTGTATTTAATAAACGATTTAAATCCGGTGGTTTTGAAATATAATCAAATGCCCCAAGACGCATCGTATGAATTGCCGTTTCCATATCTCCATGACCAGAAATCATAACCATCGGAATCTCAGGCTTGATTTTTTTCACTGCTTCCAATACCTCAACACCATCCATTTTTGGCATTTTGATATCACACAAAACCAAATCGTAATCGTTATTTTTTATTTTCTCAAGTCCCGAAACTCCATCTTCTGCATCTTCTACCTGATAGCTATCATTTTCTTCTGATAGTATCTTAGCAAGCACTCTACGAATAGCTGCTTCGTCTTCTATAATTAGTATTCTACTCATTCTTTTTAAGGTTCAAAGTTACAGAGGCTCAAAGTTACAAAGATTTCAAATCCTTCGCCATTTTGTTGCTTTGCAACTTAATTACTTTTTTATTTATGGTTCAAAAGATAACACTTAAAGTAACAAAGAGAAACCTCTGCTGCTTTGTCGCTTTGTAACTTTGAACCTCAGTAACAATAAAATTAATATTTAAGCCATCTATACAATTCTTTCCATGTAGGCTTCTTACCGTACATCAATATTCCTACGCGATAAATTTTGGCAGCAAACCAAACTACTGCAAAAAAGGAAGCAAACAATAAAGTTACGGAAATAAGTATTTGCCACCAAGGCACTCCAAACGGAAGTCGCATTAACATAACAATTGGTGAGGTAAGCGGTATCATCGAAAATACTACGGCAATAGTCCCATGCGGGTCATTTACTACAGTGAAAAAACCAATATAAACACTCAAAATTAAAGGCATAAGAATTGGCATAAGAAATTGTTGCGAATCGGTTTGATTATCAACAGCCGCTCCAATAGCCGCATAAAACGAACTATATAGAAAATAACCTCCAATGAAATAAATTACAAATCCAATCAAGATACTTGCAATCGGAAGACTCCATAATTCATTAATATACATCTGTGCCGTTCCTACCATTTCTTTTTGCGCTGCATGCATTAATTCTGGCGGAATCTTAGCCGTTGGCCCTACGTTTACACCGAAAAATGCCGATGCGGCAAACATCAAAGCAAATCCTATTACTGCCCAAATTAAAAATTGCAATAAACCAGCCAATGAAGTACCGATTATCTTACCCATCATCAGCTGAAAAGGTTTTACGGATGAGATAATAATCTCTATAATACGATTGGTTTTTTCTTCAATTACGCTTCGCATAACCATATTACCATAAATAACAATAAACATCATTATCAAGTAACCAAAAGAACCCCCAATAGCAATTTTTATTTCATTTAATCCTTTTAGACTTTCTTCTCCCGATGCTTTTGCAAGATGTATATTTACATTTGCCTGAGCATTCTTTATAGCCAATGTATCTAAGTTTGCTTCTTGAAAATTAATTCTGGTAATTTCATTAGCAATCGTATTTTGTGTGTTTTCGATAAAAGAAATACTCGGACTATTATTCGAAATGAATTCGATTTTACTTTCTAAATCTTTTATTTTACCAGTTTTAGGAATCAACAGTAATCCATCTAACCGCTCTTTGGCAATACTATCTTTTAAAGATTGCAAAGGTACTTTGGATAAATCCAGATATTTAAACTCCGTGTTTTTTGCATTCTGTTTTGTAAACTGTGAAGCGAACAAGCCCATTTCGTCATGAATGGCAATACGCTTTGTTTCGGCTTTCATAGAACTTAAATATCCGATAAAAGCAGCTATCACAACAAACAATAGCGGACTTAAAAAAGTCATTACAACAAACGACTTATTACGAACTTTAGAAATAAATTCTCTTTTTATAATTAATGAAATTATACTCATTCTCTATTTTAGATTGTTAGTTTTTTAAACTTCTTAAATTGTTAGATTTTTTTTAGACTTCCAGATTCAGTCTAAGAATCTAAGAAGTCCAACAATTTATTTTGTTACGGTTTGAATAAAAATATCGTTTACACTTGGAATTTTCTCCACAAAATGCGTCACTTGTCCGCGTTGAGTCAATATGTTCAATAATTCATTTGGAGTAGCATTACCAATCTGAATTTCTAGTTTTAATTCATCTCCCAATGATTTAAAATCTGCAGGTGAAACTGTGAATTTTTGAGTAATATCATACATCAAACCTTCTACATTGCTTGTCAATATTCCAACCTCAAAACTATTTGTCTTAAATTGTCTTTTTACATCAACCAATTTTCCTTCAATCAGTTTATTCGATTTATGAATCAAAGCAATATGATCACAAAGTTCTTCTACACTCTCCATACGATGTGTTGAAAAAATAATTGTTGAACCTTGCTCTTTTAATGCCAAAATTTCATCTTTTATGACATTGGCATTCACTGGGTCAAAACCAGAAAATGGTTCATCAAAAATCAATAATTTTGGTTTATGCAATACACACACCACAAACTGGATTTTTTGCGCCATTCCCTTTGATAGCTCCTGAACTTTTTTGTTCCACCATCCTTGTATCTCCAATCTATCAAACCAATATTCTAATTGTTTTTTAGCTTCGGCTTTAGACAATCCTTTCATCTGGGCCAAATACAAACATTGCTCTCCTACTTTCATAGAATTATACAAACCTCTCTCCTCAGGAAGGTATCCGATATGTTGTACGTGTTTTGATTGTAATTTTTCGCCATCGAGAATCACTTGTCCACTATCTGGTAAAGTAATCTGATTTATAATTCGTATAAGTGATGTTTTTCCGGCTCCATTAGGACCTAATAGCCCATAAATACTGCCTTTTGGAACATTTAATGAAACTTCGTTAAGCGCAACATAATCACCGTATTGTTTTACGACATTATGTACTTCGAGTAAGTTGCTCATGCTTTTTTTTTGGATTTACTAAGTCAATTTGGCCTTTTCGGCCCCGCGTGTGTAAAAGTAAATAATTAGTAGCGAATACTTCATATTGTTACAAAAAAAAACCCATCTTAAACAAAGTTTAAGATGGGTTTGTAAATTAATTATAACTTTTTATAAAAGATTAAGATCTTTTATGAAAACATATCTTTTACTTTTTCAAAAAATGATTTATCCGTTTTCTCAGGATGCGGAATAAAATGTTCGTCATTTAAAGCATTTTCAAAAAACTGTTTTTGTTCTTTGCTCAATGTTTTTGGTGTCCAAACATTAACATGTACTAATAAATCTCCATTTCCGTATCCATTAATACTTGGTATTCCTTTTCCTTTCAATCTCAGAATTTTTCCTGATTGAATTCCTTCTTCTAATTTAATTCTAACTTTTCCGTTAATTGCTTCAATATCTTTTGATATTCCTAAAACAGCTTCCGGGAAGCTTATGTATAAATCGTAATGTAAATTTTCTCCTTCACGCTTCAAGAGTTCGTGCTCAAGTTCTTCAATTGCAACAATTAAATCACCTGGTACGCTATTTCCTGGCGCATCGTTTCCTTTACCAGAAACTTTTAACTGCATTCCGTCAACAACTCCTGCAGGAATTTTGATTGATACAGTTTCATCTTCTTGAACCATTCCTTGCGAATCTGCATTGGCAGGTTTTTTATCTAAAATCTGACCAGAACCTCCACAACTTGGACAAGTCGAAGCTGATTGCATTCTACCTAAAATTGTATTAGTCACACGCATTACCTGCCCTTGACCATTACATGTAGAACATGTTTTATAAGTAACCCCTTTGGCTTGAACCTTACGTTTTACTTTTACTTTTTTCTCAACACCATTTGCAATCTCTTCTAAAGTTAATTTTACTTTAATTCTAAGATTACTTCCTTTAGTACGACGAGGGCCTCCGCCTCCACCGCCTCCGAAACCACCAAATCCGCCTCCGAAGATGTCGCCAAACTGACTGAATATGTCATCCATATTCATACCACCATGACCACCACCTCCAAAGCCACCTGAACCGTCAAAGGCTTGGTGTCCGTATTGATCGTATTTGGCTTTTTTATTAGGGTCGCTTAAAACTTCATATGCTTCTGCAGCCAATTTGAAGTTCTCTTCTGCCTCTTTGTTATCCGGATTTTTGTCCGGGTGATATTTTAACGCACATTTACGGTACGCTTTTTTAATCTCGGCAGCATCCGCATTTTTTGAAATGCCTAATATTTCGTAAAAATCTTTTTTCATAATTGTTTAAATGCCAAAAAACAAAACCCAATAAATAACTCAATTCTGAAAATTCAAAACTATCTATTTGGGATTTGGGATTTATAATTTGTTATTTTAGTTTCCAATAACCACTTTAGGATAACGAATAATTTTGTCTCCTAATTTGTATCCTTTTTCTAGTACATCAACAATCTTACCTTTCAGCTTATCTGAAGGGGCAGGGATTTGAGTAATTGCTTCAGCATAATCTGCATTAAATGCATCACCTGCTCTAACTTCTACCTCCTCTAAACCTTTAGATGTTAATGTATTTTTTAGCTTGTCATAGATTAACTCTACTCCTTTTGCCAAAAGCTCATCATCAGATTTGTTGATTTCAACTAATGCTCTGTCAAAATCATCTAATACAGGAAGCATTGCTAACAACACATCTTGATTAGCCGTTTTGAACAAATCAATTCTTTCTTTTGAAGTTCTTTTTTTGTAATTTTCAAACTCAGCAAACAATCTCAAGAATTTATCTTTCTCTTTTGCCAAATCTTGAGCTAATTGTTCTTCTACACTTAATTCCTCAATAATGATTTGTTCGCCATTGGCATTGTTCTCTAACGTTACGTCATCTATTTCTTGATCGATTTCTGTATTTTCCGTAGTCATATTACTTTTATTTTTAAAAATATTCTTAAACTTCATTTTTTTATTCTTTTCTATGGATTGCAAAAGTACTGCCAAATCTTAGAAAATGTCAAATTGTCATCTTTTGACAAATTTTCATTTTATTCAGTCCCTATTTAATCCACCTAAAGCAATCATATTCTCAAAAAATTAATATAATTTTAAGAAAATTGCCGTCAAGATTAAATACATTTGAGGTAATAACAAAATCGTTATCATTATTAAAATTGAATCAAAGGTTACCCTTCGGCTTTTATAATAAATTATTAATTCAACTTTACTATACTAAAAAAGCTTCGCCTAATAGACGAAGCTTTTTTTTGCTTTTTATTCACCTTCTATCCGAAAGCTTCTTTCAAAGTGATTGCACGGGCGGAGGGATTCGAACCCCCATCAACGGTTTTGGAGACCGCTATTCTACCCTTGAACTACGCCCGTAACTTGAGCGCAAATTAAAAGCTTTTTTTCCCTTCTCCAGCAATTATTTTACATAAATTTTTAAATATTTAATCTAACAACTACACTTAACAAGCTAACGTCATCACCACCAAAGCTTTGCAAAATTCGCATTCTTAAATCAGATTAAAACTTTATAACTTTTCAATCCCGATAACTAGCAATATTATGCTCTTTGCGATTAATCCGTAGCGAATTCACGAATAAGAAATAGTTTTTAATCCATAAAATTCAAACTCTCTTTACGATTTAAAGAAGCAAAGCTTTCTTCAATCCTTCTAAATCAACCGAAACTTGTTCGCCTGTTAGCAAATTTTTAAGCGAATATGTATTTGATTCCATTTCTACATCACCAACAATAACCGCAAAAGGAATCGCACGTTTATCAGCATGCTGAAACTGCTTTCCTACCTTTACATTCTCAGGATACAATTCAACTTTTATATTTTCTTTTCTTAATTCCTGAATAGCTTTTAGCGCATAAAACGCTTCTTTATCGCCGTAGTTGATAAACAAAGCTTTTGAAGTTGCCGTAACAGTTTCTGGAAACAATTGTAACTCTTCAAGCACTAAATAAATACGATCTAATCCAAAAGATATTCCAACCCCGCTCATATTTTTTAATCCAAAAATACCAGTTAAGTCGTCGTATCTTCCACCACCACCAATAGATCCCATAGCAACCGTTTTTGGCGCACCAACTTCAAAAATTGCTCCTGTGTAATAATTAAGTCCACGAGCAAGAGTAACATCCAAATCCAAGATTGCAGTAGACAAACCTAAACTGGAAACATTGTCACATATAAATCGTAATTCCTCCACCCCTTTCATCCCTTCTTCTGAAGAAGCTAATAAATCTGAAAGTTGCTCAATCTTATCCGAAATAGTTCCTGTAAAACTAAATAATGGTTGCACTTTTACAAGCGCTTCTTCCGAAATTCCTTTCTCAATCATTTCTTTTTTCACACCATCTTCGCCTATTTTATCAAGCTTATCTAACGCTACTGTGAAATCAATTAATTTATCTGAAGCTCCAATAACTTCTGCAATTCCAGATAATATTTTTCGGTTGTTAATTTTTATCGTTACACCGCTTAAACCCAAAGAGGTAAAAACAGTATCATATAATTGTACCAACTCTACTTCCTGCCACAATGACTTTGAACCAACCACATCGGCATCACACTGAAAAAACTCTCTAAAACGACCTTTCTGCGGACGATCAGCGCGCCAAACTGGCTGAATCTGATATCTCTTAAAAGGAAATTCAATTTCGTTTTGGTGTTGCACAACGTATCTTGCAAAAGGAACTGTCAAATCATAACGCAATGCTTTTTCAGAAATGCTTGAAGTTAACTTTGTACTGTCTTTTGCTTCTAAATGCGCCTCATTTGCTTTAGACAAATAGTCACCTGAATTCAATATTTTAAAAATCAAGCGATCGCCTTCTTCTCCGTATTTCCCCATTAAGGTTTCCGAGTTTTCAAACGAAGGTGTCTCGATTGGTTGAAAACCGAATTTCTCGAAATTACTTCTTATAATTTGAATAATATATTGACGTTTTGCCACCTCAGTTGGTGAAAAATCTCTGGTTCCTTTAGGAATACTAGGTTTTGATGCCATTTAATTTTTATTTATTTTAGATTTCAGACCTTAGACAGTATCTATTATTTTAAATCGAATGCAAATATCTCACTTTTTAAAATAAATAATGACTCTTCTAAAACAAACTTGTAACAAAAATTGTATTTTCGTGACAAACTAGTATGATGCTAAAATTATTCAAAGAAAATATCCGAATTGCATTTGGTTCGATTCGAACTCAATTATTACGAACGATACTTACCGTTTTAATTATCGCAATCGGCATCACTGCTTTAGTAGGAATCCTAACCGTAGTATCGGCTTTAGAGAATACCATTTCTACTGATTTTGCTTCTATGGGAGCAAATACCTTCAACATAAATCAATACGAAAACGAAGTTAGAAACCGTGGAGGAAACGAAAGAGAAGTCATCAATCCGATTATTTCTTATCCTGAGGCTGTCGCTTTCAAAAATAAATTCAAGTACCCTTTTACAGAAACTTCCCTTTCATTCACAGCAACTTCTACTGCCGAAGTAAAATATCTTTCGACTAAAACCGATCCCGAAATTAAAGTTCTAGGTGTTGACGAGCATTTTATTGGTAATTCTGGTTTAGAAACTAGTATTGGCAGAACATTCAATCAATTTGATATAGAAAACAATACCTATGTATGTGTATTAGGTTCCGATTTCATGAAAGGCTTACTAAAAGATGTAAACCCAATTGATAAGATTATTTCTATTCGAGGGGCACGTTTTAAAGTAATTGGCGTATTGAAAGAAAAAGGATCTACATTTGGAAATAGTCAAGATTTACGTGTATTGATTCCAATTCAGGTAGCCCGTTCATTATTTACTGCTCCAAACATAAATTACACTATAAGCGTAATGGTTTCTAAAAAAGAACTACTAGATCAAGCCATTGACAATGCAACAAGCACCATGCGTAGAGTTCGAAAATTAAGCCCTATACGTGACAATAATTTTGGTGTAGTCCGAAGTGATGATCTTATTAATCGTATTCTAAGCATCACACAATATCTAGGCATAGCCGCATGGAGCATTAGCGTCATTACCATCTTGGGCTCTTCGATTGCCTTAATGAATATCATGATTGTATCGGTAACAGAGCGCACACGTGAAATTGGGGTTCGCAAAGCTTTAGGTGCCAAAAAGACAACTATTGCTATTCAGTTTTTTATCGAAACTTTACTAATCGGACAATTAGGCGGATTGGTCGGAATTATTCTGGGAATTTTAATTGGCTTCGGAATTTCCTCAGCCATGAACTTTGTATTCGTAATTCCGTGGGGTGCAATTCTTGCTGCTTTTGGTACTAGCTTCATGGTTGCCGTAGTTTCCGGATTATACCCAGCAATAAAAGCATCACAACTCGATCCTATTGAAGCGTTACGCTACGAATAGTTTCTCTTAGTATTTAGTCGCAGTCGCAGTCGCAGTCGCAGTCGCAGTCGCAGTCGCAGTCGCAGTCGCAGTCGCAGTCGCAGTCGCAGTCGCAGTCGCAGTCGCAGTCGCAGTCGCAGTCGCAGTCGCAGTCGCAGTCGCAGTCGCAGTCGCAGTCGCAGTCGCAGTCGCAGTCGCAGTCGCAGTCGCAGTCGCAGTCGCAGTCGCAGTCGCAGTCGCAGTCGCAGTCGCAGTCGCAGTCGCAGTCGCAGTCGCAGTCGCAGTCGCAGTCGCAGTCGCAGTCGCAGTCGCAGTCGCAGTCGCAGTCGCAGTCGCAGTCGCAGTCGCAGTCGCAGTCGCAGTCGCAGTCGCAGTCGCAGTCGCAGTCGCAGTCGCAGTCGCAGTCGCAGTCGCAGTCGCAGTCGCAGTCGCAGTCGCAGTCGCAGTCGCAGTCGCAGTCGCAGTCGCAGTCGCAGTCGCAGTCGCAGTCGCAGTCGCAGTCGCAGTCGCAGTCGCAGTCGCAGTCGCAGTCGCAGTCGCAGTCGCAGTCGCAGTCGCAGTCGCAGTCGCAGTCGCAGTCGCAGTCGCAGTCGCAGTCGCAGTCGCAGTCGCAGTCGCAGTCGCAGTCGCAGTCGCAGTCGCAGTCGCAGTCGCAGTCGCAGTCGCAGTCGCAGTCGCAGTCGCAGTCGCAGTCGCAGTCGCAGTCGCAGTCGCAGTCGCAGTCGCAGTCGCAGTCGCAGTCGCAGTCGCAGTCGCAGTCGCAGTCGCAGTCGCAGTCGCAGTCGCAGTCGCAGTCTAGCATCTATATAAAAAAAGATTTTGCTTTGCAAAATCTTTTTTTATACGAAACAAACTGAAAACTGAAAACTGAAAACTGTAAACTGTAAACTGTAAACTGTAAACTGTAAACTGTAAACTAAAGACTAAACAACACTCCTAGTCATCCTATCATTGTCATAAATATCTTTACGCAATTCGATGTTTTTAAAATCTAAATCCTCAAGCAATTCAACTGTTTCTTTTCCTAAATACTGGTTGATTTCAAAATAAAGACTCCCATTTTTTGCTAAATTTTTCTTTGCTAGCTCGGCTATTTTTCTGTAAAAAATCAACGCATCATTATCGTCTACAAAAAGAGCTAAATGCGGTTCATTATCTAAAACATTCTTCTTAATTTCTTCTTTTTCTAAATTTCGAACGTAAGGCGGATTCGACACGATAACATCAAACACCTGCATTAAATCGTCTGTTTCTAGAATATTTTTATGCAAAAAAGTTACCGAAACGCCATTAGAAGTAGCATTTCTTTTGGCTGTAGCCAAAGCCCCCTCCGAAACATCAATTGCAAAAACCTGAGCTTTAGAAAGATTCTTAGCCAATGAAATAGCAATACAACCGCTTCCGGTTCCTACATCTAAAATCTTTAGTTCTTTGTGTTTTTCATTATTTGAATTTTCTTTGATAATCCACTCCACCAACTCTTCTGTCTCTGGTCGCGGAATCAAAACATTCGAATTTACTTCAAAATCTAATCCGTAAAAATTAGTTTTGCCAAGCAAATACTGAATCGGTATTTCCTTCTTTAACTCAGTCACAAACTTACTCCACTCTTCAATTTCTTGTTCAGAAAAAGCTAAATCTGGATTTAATGCCAAATCTATTTGCCTAAGATTATGTTTCTCTTCTAAAATTAAATAGAAAAAACTCTCTACTTCTAGAACATCATAAATTCCTGAAAGCTCTTGAATAAACTGTGTTCTGTATTGTTTTATTTTCATTTTTGTATTTTATTAAAAGTAGATTTAATTAGCAATCAAATCCCATTGCAATTCACAAATTGTCGGCGCTTCCTTCTCTATTAGAACAACTCCTTTACAACCTACAATTACTTCACACCAAATAATTAACCTATTTTGGTTATTCTATTCTCAAAACATAAAATCTAAATAAGGATCTTCGTATGGTGTTCCAACTTTCGGAATAATAAACTCATCAAAAACTGCTCTTATTAATTATGCCACAGCCAAATTGTCTTCTTTTAATATCTATCTGATAATCCAATTTTCGACCTCTTCTTATTCTGTCTTATTTAAACACAAAAGTAAATATACTTTATTGTTATTTTAGATAGTTTCAAAACTAAATCATAAACTCAAAAATAACTACTTTTGCATTGTGAATATACATGAAAAATACATCAATCGCTGCATTCAACTTGCCAAAAACGGTTTAGGAACAACATATCCAAACCCAATGGTTGGTAGCGTAATCGTTTATAATGATACAATTATCGGAGAAGGCTGGCATAAAAAAGCAGGCGAACCACATGCCGAAGTAAATGCCATAAATTCAGTAAAAGACAAATCATTACTCAAAAAAGCAACTATCTACGTAAGCCTAGAGCCGTGCAGCCATTTTGGAAAAACACCTCCTTGTTGCGATTTAATCATTACACATGATATCCCGAATGTAGTTGTAGGAACTGTTGATCCTAACGAAAAGGTGGCAGGTAAAGGAATTAAGAAACTCCTTGAAGCTGGCAAAAAAGTCGTTATTGGAGTTTTAGAAGAAGAATGCAACGAACTCAACAAACGCTTTTTTACTTTTCACAAACAAAAAAGACCGTATATAATCTTAAAATGGGCTGCATCTAAAGATGGCTTTCTAACTCCCAAAAAAGAAAATGAAACCACTTTAAAAAGAGGACCTATTTGGATTACCAATAAATACTCCAGACAATTGGTGCATAAATGGCGAAGTGAAGAACAAGCAATATTAGTGGGAACACAAACTGTTATTGATGATAACCCTAAATTAAACACTCGCGATTGGGCTGGAAATAATCCTATCCGGGTAGTTTTAGATCAAAATAATCGCATCCCAAAAGATAGCCATATTTTTGACGGTGATATTAAAACTATTGTATTTACAAAATTCAAAATTGCCAGTGAAAAAGAAAACCTTACCTTTGAAGTAATTGATTTTAAAGAAAATATAGCGCAACAAACACTAGCTGTTTTGTACCAACACCAAATTCAATCGATTATTATCGAAGGTGGACTACAAACACTACAAACCTTTATCGACGCCAATCTTTGGGATGAAGGACGCTTTTTTGTTGGAGATACTTACTTTACACAAGGTACCAAAGCTCCTAAAGTTGCTGGTAAAAAATCAACACACACACACATTGGGAAAGACGAATTAATACAAGTTAGAAACCATGATTGACACTATCATTTTTGATTTTGGGGATGTATTTATCAACCTAGACAAACAAGCTACAATTGATGGACTAAAAAAATTAGGTCTATCAGAATGGAATGAAAATCTAGATCTTCTAAATATAAAATTCGAAACAGGCAGTATTACACCCGAAGAATTCATAGCAGGATTTCAGAAAGAAATTCCAAACGCTTCTGTAAAAGAAATTCTAAACGCATGGAATGCCGTACTACTAGATTTCCCTTTATACCGACTAGAATTCCTTCAGATGCTTTCTGAAAAATATAGACTATTTTTACTAAGCAATACCGATTCTATTCACATTAAAACATTCGAGCATAAAACAGGAGTTTCCTTTTACAGCGATTTCTACCAATGTTTTGAAAAAGTTTATTTTTCGTTCGAAATAGGAATGAGAAAACCAAACCATGAAGCTTACAACTACATTATAAACAAACACGACTTATCTCCAAAACGAACGTTGTTTGTTGACGACAAAATCGAAAACACCAATGCTGCCGCCGAACTCGGTCTTCAGGTATGGAACCTACAAGTAGGAAAAGAAGATGTCGTAGATTTATTTGAAAAAAAAATAATTTAAAAAACAATCTTGGAAATAAAAGATACTTACCAAACGATAGCTTACCCATCGGAAGAAGTCTTGTACAAAGAAAAAAGCAGTAAATTTTTTGGATATGCTTACCCAATATCATCTGAGGAAGAAGTTAAACCTATTATCGAAGCTTTAAAAAAACAACATCCGAGTGCCGTTCACTATTGCTATGCTTATCAACTAGGAATCGAACCAACTGTAAGCTACAGAGCCAACGATGATGGAGAACCAAGCAACACAGCAGGAATGCCTATTTACGGGCAAATACAATCTTTTGGCTTAACAAACGTTCTTATAGTCGTTGTACGAATATATGGAGGAATCAAATTAGGTGTTGGTGGTTTAATTGCAGCGTATCGAACAACAGCACAAATGGCGCTAGAAGTTTGTGAAATTGTCGAAAAAACAATTGATGTTCAGTTTTTAATCTCGTTTGATTACAAAAACATGAACAAAGTAATGCGAGTAATTAAGGAAAAAAAGCTAGAAATTATATCCCAAGAAATGGAAATAAATGAGATTTCCGGGCTCCCAATTGGCATGATAACGGTACAAATACGCAAAAAAAATGCCGAAATGGTGTTCGACATTTTTGATTCAATGTTTGAAATAGATATAAAACCTTGTTGAAACCGTCCTCATTTAAGGCAAACTCTAGCAATTATCAATGTTTTTAAGAAGGTCTAAAATATAACTTGGAGGAGCCATTGGTCGACCTGTTTTTAGAGACACAAATACCAAAATAAACACAGCAGTTGTTAATAACTCATTTGATTCATTATAGATCGCGCAATCAAATTCTATCTTAACAGAAGTCTGACTTTTAAATGTTGTATGCACTGTTAACAATTCATCATATCGTGCGGATTTTTTATAATTAATATTCATAGAAACAATCGGTAAAGCAATACCACTTTCCTCCATGCTTTTATACGAAACCCCCTTATTTCTAAGCCATTCCACACGACCTATTTCAAAATAAGGAATATAATTCCCATGATAAACGACTCCCATTTGGTCCGTTTCTGAGTAACGAACACGAACCTGAGTTTGATGATTTTTCATTATATATTTATTAAAATTTTTTTTACATTTTTCGACCAGCCTTACAATAATATTTTATAAAATTACCTCCCAAAATATTTTTTTTTAACGAAATTTGTTCACATATTTGTTATCTTGAAAAATGACAAATAATCAACCTCGTTTTTATAAGACTAATATTATCAATACACATAAATTTAATTGAATCTATGACTAAAACTGCACAATCGGTATGGGAAAACTGTTTGTCTTTCATAAAAGACAACATTCAAGATCAGGCGTACAAAACTTGGTTTGAGCCAATCAAATCAGTTGAACTAACCGATAACGCATTATATATTCAAGTCCCAAGTAAATTTTTCTACGAATGGTTAGAAGAGCACTATGTAAAATTACTTAAAGTTGCTCTTACCAAAGAACTCGGGAAAAATGCAAAGTTACTCTATAAAATTAAAATGGAAAACACTTATGGTAACAAACAACCGTTTACGGAACAGTTACCAAGTGCTAATAGAGGCCCAATGAAACCTCAAGAAGTTGACGCTCCGTTTAAAAACTTAAATCCAGAATTAAAAAATCCTTTTGTAATTCCTGGAATACGTAATTTAAAAATTGAGTCTCAATTAAACCCAAATTATAGCTTTGACAATTTCCTTGAAGGAGATTCTAACCGATTAGCTCGTTCTGCAGGTATGGCTGTTGCCAACAAACCTGGAGGAACATCATTTAATCCTTTATTGATTTTTGGTGGAGTTGGTTTAGGTAAAACACACTTAGCTCACGCAATTGGTGTTGAAGTAAAAGACAAATACCCAGAAAAAACGGTTTTATATATTTCTGCCGAAATTTTCACACAACAATATATTGACTCGGTAAAGAAGAACAATCGTAATGATTTCATTCACTTTTACCAGTTAATCGATGTTTTAATTATTGACGACGTTCAGTTCTTATCTGGAAAATCAGGTACTCAGGACGTTTTCTTCCATATTTTTAATTACTTACATCAAAACGGAAAACAGGTAATTTTGACTTCTGACAAAGCTCCTGTAGACATGCAAGACATTGAACAACGTTTATTATCACGTTTTAAATGGGGTCTATCTGCAGAGTTACATCAGCCAGATTACGAAACAAGAATTTCTATCTTGAAAAACATCTTGTATCGTGATGGAGTTGAAATTCCAGAAGACATTATCGAATATGTAGCACGTAACATTAAATCTAATGTACGTGAACTAGAAGGGGCAATCATTTCGTTGATTGCACAATCTTCTTTCAACAAAAAAGAAGTAACAATTGAATTGGCTAAAAGTGTAGTCGAAAAATTCGTTAAAAATGTAAAAAGAGAAATTTCTATTGATTACATTCAAAAAATTGTATCTGATTATTTCCAGCTAGACATCGAAACACTTCAATCTAAAACTAGAAAGAGGCACGTTGTTCAAGCAAGACAATTAGCTATGTTTTTTGCAAAGAAATTCACCAAAGCATCTTTAGCAAATATTGGCTCGCAAATTGGTGATCGTGATCACGCAACTGTATTACATGCTTGTAAAACTGTTGACAATTTAGTCTCTACAGACAAACAATTCAAAAAATTTGTCGAAGATATCAATAAAAAATTAACGCTATAGACGCTACATGCCCATAAAAATCTTAATGGTCTGCTTGGGTAATATATGCAGATCACCATTAGCCGAAGGCATATTAGCCTCAAAATTACCTAAAGATTCTTTTTTAGTTGATTCGGCAGGAACGGGTTCTTGGTACGTTGGCAAGACCCCAGATGAACGCTCTATTACTGTAGCTAAAAAAAACGGGGTAAATATCTCAAATCAAAAAGGAAGACAATTCAAAACTTCTGATTTTGATACTTTCGATTATATCTACGTCATGGATAATTCCAATTATGACGACGTAATTGCATTGACAAAAAACCAAGAACAAAAAGACAAAGTACAACTTATACTAGACGAGTTATTCCCTTCTGAAAACGTAGATGTTCCAGATCCTTATTATGGAAAACCAAACGGATTTGACTCCGTTTACGAAATGCTAGACCAAGTTTCTGACGTAATTGCAGAAAAACTAATAGCCAAACATCAAAATTCAAACTCGGCTGTATAAATTAAAAATTAAAACACATGAAATCCACTTCTTTATTAGGTAAACTTTATTTGATTCCAACAACATTAGGCGAAAGTGACCCTATGGATGTCTTACCACAAACAATAAAGAGAAGTATTGATTTCATAGATCATTATATTGTTGAAAACGAAAAAACAGCACGAAAGTCAATAAAAGCAGTTTCTCCTGAGAAAAAACAATCCGAACTAATATTATTTTCTCTAAACAAACGCACAGAAGCAAGCGAACATTTAGATTTCATTAAACCATTACTAGAAGGTAAAAACGTAGGATTAATGAGCGAAGCTGGTTGCCCTGGTGTTGCTGATCCTGGCGCTGTAATTGTAAAATTAGCACATGAAAAAGGAATTCAGGTTGTGCCTTTAGTTGGCCCTTCTTCTATTCTACTTGCCATGATGGCATCTGGAATGAACGGACAAAGCTTTACTTTCAATGGCTACTTACCTATCGATAAAGACGAAAAAAAATCAGCATTAAAGTATTTTGAAAAATTATCTCAGGATAAAAATCAATCACAACTTTTTATTGAAACTCCATACAGAAACAACAAATTAGTTGAAGATATTTTGCAGATTCTAAACCCTGCAACACATCTTTGTATTGCTACTGATATTACATTACCAACCGAATTCATTAAAACAATGCGCGTTTCAGACTGGAAAAAAATCAAAGTAGACTTACACAATCGTCCTACAATTTTTATCATTCATAAAATGTAATTAAAGCTAAAAAAATCTTCTCTAAAAACAAATTCTAGTTCTCATAAAAAAGCTATCTTTATAAAAGTAATTATAGTTTTTTATGAGCAAACTCCCCCAAATTAGCACAAGTATCTTTACCGTTATGTCCAAGATGGCAAACGAATATGGCGCTATTAACTTATCACAAGGTTTTCCGAACTTTCCAGTTGACGAACGACTAACAAGTATTGTAGCACGACTCGCAACCGAAAATGTACATCAATACACACCAATGTCTGGCTATCCACCGCTATTAACCAAAATAGCCAAACTTATCCTTCAATCTTACAAACGTGTCGTTCAACCAGAAACCGAAATCCTAGTAACTGCTGGAGCAACTCAAGGTATATTTACCACCATACAGGCATTAATTAAAGCAAACGACGAAGTAATAATTCTCGATCCGAGTTATGATTGTTACGAAGCTCCTGTCTTATTATGCAACGCACATTCTGTCCGAGTTCCTTTAAATGATGATTATACCCCAAATTGGGAAATTATAGAAAAGGCTTGCTCTGCAAAAACCCGAATGATAATCATCAATAATCCGCATAATCCAACAGGGAAAATTTTAGCGGAAGCGGACTTCATAAGATTAGAAAAAATCCTCGAAAAATATCCTGAGCTATTAGTATTATCAGACGAAGTATACGAATACATTACTTTTGAAGAAAAACACATCTCGGCACATACCCGTCAAGAGCTTCTTAATCGCTGTATCATGATTTCTTCTTTTGGAAAATCATTTCATATTACAGGATGGAAAATTGGATATGTCGTAGCACCAGAACACTTAATGATAGAGATTAAAAAAGTACATCAATTTTTGGTTTTTAGTGTAAACAGTATTTGTCAAGTTGCCATAAGCGAATATTTAGATATTGTTGATGTAACCAAACTCGGCAACTTCTATCAAGAAAAAAGAGATTACTTTAAAAAACTCCTAGAAAAAAGCCGATTCGAGTTAAAACCATGCCAAGGAACCTATTTTCAGGTTGCATCATACAAATCAATTTCCAATGAAGACGATGTTACATTTTGCAAAAAACTAATTACCGAATACGGAGTAGCCGCAATACCTATTTCAACTTTCTACGCTAATGCCAAAGATTTAAAACTCATCCGCTTTTGTTTTGCCAAAGACAACGCTACACTAGAAGCCGCTGCTAAACGATTATGCAGTATTTGACACAAAGTAAAATTAACATATATATTATGCGTGCATACTATTAAATTCATATATTTACCTTTTAAACTTAAAAAAACATGAGTTATACTGATAAAATGCTAAGAGACGATGCCTTACAAGGCAAAGTAATAGTGGTAACCGGTGGAGGAAGTGGCCTAGGAAAAGCAATGACCAAATACTTTTTAGAATTAGGTGCAAAAGTTGCTATCACGTCGAGAGATTTAGAAAAACTAAAAAATACAGCGACAGAACTTGAAGCTCAAACTGGCGGAACTTGCTTACCATTACAATGTGATGTACGTCATTACGAAGAGGTAGAAAACATGCTACAAGAAGTTTTAAAAGCTTTTGGTAAAGTAGATGTTTTACTTAACAACGCTGCTGGAAATTTCATTTCACCAACCGAAAGATTATCGGCTAATGCTTTTGACACTGTTATTGATATTGTATTAAAAGGTTCTAAAAACTGTACCCTTGCATTTGGAAAGCACTGGATTGACACCAAACAAACAGCTGCGACAGTCTTAAATATTGTAACTACTTATGCTTGGACAGGATCAGCTTATGTAGTACCTAGCGCAACTGCAAAAGCAGGTGTTCTAGCTATGACAAGAAGTCTTGCCGTGGAGTGGGCAAAATACGGAATCCGTACTAATGCAATTGCTCCAGGACCATTCCCTACAAAAGGAGCTTGGGACAGATTACTTCCGGGAGATCTTGCAGAAAAATTCGACATGTCAAAGAAAGTGCCATTAAAGCGTGTGGGAGACCACCAAGAATTAGCCAATTTAGCGGCCTATTTAGTTTCCGATTTCTCTGCCTATGTAAATGGTGAAGTAATAGTTATCGATGGTGGCGAATGGTTAAAAGGGGCTGGACAATTTAATTTATTAGAAGCAATTCCAGAAGAGCTTTGGGATCAGCTAGAAATGATGATAAAAGCAAAGAAAAACAAATAATAAGTGCTTACTAAAGTCAGGTATTTAAACAAATCACTGATTGCACAAAAGGCTTCTATTACCCTGTAATTGAAGCCTTTTCTTTTTAAAAAACGGATCAAAAAAGAAGATAAAAGCTATATGTAATTTTAAAGATTTTATCTAATGACAAATCCGTATTAATTCTTATTTTTGCAGCTTCAAATTATAACAACATTTTTATGCTCATTATTGGAATTGCAGGCGGAACAGGAAGCGGGAAAACAACCGTAGTACATCAAATCATGAATGAATTACCTCATGCTGAAGTGGGCGTAATCTCTCAAGATTCGTATTACAAAGAAAATAAAAATCTATCTTTTGATGAAAGAGCCCTAATTAATTTTGATCATCCACGTGCGATAGATTTCGATTTATTAGTAAGCCATTTAAAAGACCTTAAAGAAGGAAAAACTATCGATCAGCCTGTTTATTCTTTTATAACTCATAACAGAACCGAAGATACAATTAGCACACACCCTAGAAAAGTAATGATTGTAGAAGGAATTTTAATCCTTACCAATCCAGAACTTAGAGATCTTTTTGACATTAAAGTGTATGTACACGCCGATTCTGACGAAAGACTTATCAGACGTTTAAAGCGTGATATTGCAGAACGTGGCCGTGATCTAGACGAAGTTTTAACACGTTACCAAAATACGTTAAAACCTATGCATGAGCAATTTATAGAACCTACTAAAGCTTTTGCAGACATCATAATTCCAAACGACAAATACAACACTGTAGCAATAGATGTAGTTCGTGCAGTAATTACGCAACGTATTCTATAATTTTATTGTAAATTTATTGCATTAATAATTAGGAGCTAATCCCGTTTTCGCCTTTATCTTTGTTCGTTCCTCACAAAGGATATCGGCTCTACCGGGGCTAAAAAATAAAAAATGACAAATCCTTATAAAAACAAATCCTGGTTTAAATTCCTGAGCAACAAATATGTTTGGGTCTTGTTGTTTTTTATAATCTGGATGGTTTTTCTAGACAATTACTCCTATTTTGACCATCGCTTTCTCGACGGTCAAATAAATGAGTTACAAGACAATAAAACCTATTATCAGGAAGAAATAAAAAAAGATCAGGAACAAATAAAAGAACTTAAAAACCCCGAGCAGATTGAGAAATATGCTCGAGAAAAGTACTTTATGAAAAAAGATAGTGAAGACATTTACATCATCGAATTTGAAGGTGACACTATCAAAAAAAAATAAAATCAGAATTATAAAAAGATAAAAATGGCTACTCCCCTTTTCGATAATTTTAGTCCTGTATCATCCAAACAATGGAAACAACAAATCCAATTTGAATTGGACGGTGCCGATTATAACGAAACCCTGATATGGAATTCGCCAGAAGACATTCAGGTAAAACCATTTTATCATAATGATGAAGATATACAGCCTGTTGAAGTAACAACCAAAGCAACTGATTTTAAAATATGTCAGAACATTTTTGTTCATGACCTTTTAAAATCAGTTGAAAGGGCTTTAGATTCTCTAAAAAGAGGAGCCGAAAGCTTGCGCTTTACAATCGAAGACAACACCATCGATGTTGAGAAATTATTCCAAAATTTAACGTTAGAAAACAAAAACGTTTACTTCAATTTGAATTTTATCTCAATCGATTTCGTTAAAAGATTAGATATAATCTCGAAACAAAAAAAAGCTACTTTTCATTACACCATTGACCCAATTGGACAATTAGCAAAAGATGGAAATTGGTTTTCTTTTACAACCAAAGAAAAAAACAATTTTGAAACACTTGAAATTCTTTCAAGAGAAATTTCAAATGCATCATTAATAGGTATAAACTCAGGTTTATATCAAAATGCTGGTGCCAATATGGTGCAACAAATTGCTTATACTGTTGCCCATGCCAACGAATATTTTAATAGAATCCCTTCAGTAAACGGACCTATTGTACTAGAAGTATCCGTAGGTACAAATTACTTTTTTGAAATAGCAAAACTTCGCGCTCTACGATTGCTTTTTAATTTAGTTGCAACCGAATACAATCCGAATATAGAATGTCATTTGCTGGTTTCTCCAACAAAACGAAATAAAACCTTGTACGATTACAATGTAAATATGCTTCGTACTACAACCGAATGCATGACGGCAATAATTGGTGGTGCAGATGCTATTGCGAATTTACCATACGATACTTTGTATCACAAAGACAACGAATTTGGAGATCGAATTGCTCGCAATCAATTATTGATCCTTAAAAACGAAAGTTATTTTGATAAAGTCAATAATCCTGCCGATGGAAGTTACTATATTGAAAGTCTTACCAAGCAACTTGCTGAAAAAGCACTAACTCTATTTAAAGAAATCGAAGCCAATGGCGGTTTCTTAAAACTTCTAAATGAAGGAACCGTCAAAAGAAGGATTCAGGAAAGCGCCGATAAGGAACAAGAATTATTTGACACAAAGAAAGAAATATTGCTAGGAACAAATAAGTACCCGAACAAAGACGACAAAATGAAACATGATTTAGAACTTTTTCCTTTTGTAAAAATAAAACCTAGAAAAACATTAATTACACCAATAATAGAAAAACGGTTGTCTGAGAAATTAGAACAAGAACGTTTAGCTCTTGAATAATTCAATTTTAAAGTAACAACCCATACAAAAAGTGTTTCAATGATACGAAAAGACCTCAACCATATCAAGCTAGATGTCAAAAGTGAAAAGTTAGATGTTGTTTCTAAAGACCAACAACCAGCTAAAAACTTTGAAACTGCCGAGGGCATAGATTTAAAAGCAACTTATACCGAACAAGATCTTGAGAATATAGAACATATTGGTTTTGGAGCTGGATTTGCGCCAAATTTAAGAGGTCCTTATGCGACTATGTATGTTAGACGTCCTTGGACAATTAGGCAATATGCAGGTTTCTCGACTGCCGAAGAAAGCAATGCTTTTTACAGACGTAATCTAGCTGCTGGTCAAAAAGGATTATCGATTGCTTTTGACCTACCTACACATCGTGGCTACGACTCAGATCACGAACGAGTTGTTGGTGATGTTGGAAAAGCTGGAGTTGCGATTGATACTGTCGAAGACATGAAAGTCTTATTCGATCAGATTCCACTTGAAGAAATGTCTGTTTCCATGACAATGAACGGAGCGGTTTTACCTATTATGGCTTTTTATATTGTAGCTGCCGAGGAGCAAGGTGTTCTACCTGCTAAACTTTCTGGAACCATACAAAATGACATCTTGAAGGAATTTATGGTGCGTAATACTTATATTTACCCACCAACGCCTTCAATGAAAATCATTGCTGACATCTTTGAATTTACAAGCAAGAAAATGCCCAAATTCAATTCGATTTCTATTTCGGGCTATCATATGCAAGAAGCAGGCGCAACAGCCGATATCGAATTGGCATACACACTTGCCGACGGATTAGAATACATTCGAACTGGTTTAGCAACTGGAATGCTTATAGATGAGTTTGCACCACGATTGTCATTTTTCTGGGCAATAGGAATGAATCACTTTATGGAAATTGCCAAAATGCGTGCTGGAAGAATGATTTGGGCTAAGTTAGTTCAGCAATTTAATCCCAAAAGCGAAAAATCTCTAGCATTAAGAACGCATTGCCAAACCAGCGGATGGAGCTTAACTGAACAAGATCCATTTAATAATGTGGCACGTACTTGTATTGAAGCTACAGCAGCTGCTTTTGGTGGAACGCAATCTTTACACACAAATGCACTTGACGAGGCCATTGCCTTACCAACTGATTTCTCTGCTAGAATTGCACGTAATACACAAATATTCTTGCAGGAAGAAACCAAAATAACAAAAACAGTCGATCCTTGGGCAGGAAGTTATTATGTGGAAAGCCTAACAAATGAGATTGTTGCCAATGCATGGAAACTAATTGAAGAAGTAGAAGAGCTAGGCGGAATGACTAAAGCCATCGAAGCTGGAATTCCAAAATTACGAATAGAAGAAGCTGCTGCACGAAAACAAGCCCGAATAGACAGCGGACAAGATATAATTGTTGGTGTTAACAAATACCGACTTGAAAAAGAAGACCCTTTACAGATTCTTGATGTCGATAACCAAATGGTTCGAAAGCAACAAGTTGCCCAACTCGAACATATAAAAGCAACAAGAGATCCTGAAAAAGTAAAAGCAATACTCGAAAAATTAATTCTTTGTGCAAAAACTGGAGACGGAAATTTACTGGAAATAGCTATTGATGCAGCTAGAAGTCGTGCTACACTGGGCGAAATTAGTGATGCATTAGAAACTGTTTTTGGAAGATACAAAGCACAAATTAAATCCTTTAGTGGCGTGTACAGTGCAGCAATAAAAGATGATAAAAGCTTTGAAAAAGCAAAACAATTGGCAAATACCTTTGCAAAAAAAGAAGGTCGTCGCCCAAGAATTATGATTGCCAAAATGGGGCAAGACGGACATGACAGAGGTGCAAAAGTAGTTGCAACTGGTTATGCAGATGTGGGTTTTGATGTAGATATAGGCCCGCTTTTTCAGACTCCTGCAGAAGCTGCTAAGCAAGCTGTAGAAAATGACGTTCACATTCTGGGCGTTTCTTCACTTGCTGCAGGACACAAAACTCTTGTACCTCAAGTCATCGAAGAACTAAAAAAACATGGCCGTGAAGATATTATGGTAATTGTAGGTGGTGTAATTCCCGCACAAGATTATCAATATTTATTTGACGCTGGAGCAGTTGCCGTTTTTGGACCTGGAACAAAAATCAGCGAAGCCGCAATAACAATCCTCGAAATCTTAATTGATTAAAAAACAAAACCTGCAAATCCTTGCAGGTTTTGTTTTTTACATTAGTTTCTAATCCAATTAGCCTGTTTTTTTTTAACTTTTTTCACTTCTGAAACAGAAAAAAAAGTCCTATAAACCAATTACAAGTAAAAGGACAATCTAAAGAAAATAAAAATAGGCGCTCTATTTCAAGTGTAAACCCCAACCATAAAACACTATATATCAATTAATACCGATACCAACAAAGCACCTCATCCACGTGTTTTCCAAAAAACATACACTCCCTAAATAACCAATTAACGGCAGAAACCATCCATTTATTTTCTCTATTTTAGCAATTACCCTAATCTCTAATTTATCAAAAATGGAAGTATTTATTGAAAAAATTTATAATCTTATTTGGAATGATGCCTTAATATTTCTTTGTCTGACAACAGGAATCTATTTTAGTATACGCTTTAAATTTCCTCAGGTCTTATATCTCAAGCGAATGATTAAACTCCTATTTAACAATAGTTCCTCTGACAAAGGTATTTCTTCATTTCAAGCATTTTCTCTTGCAATTTCTGGCCGAGTAGGTACTGGTAATATCGCAGGTGTTGCCACAGCAATAGCAATGGGAGGTCCTGGGGCAATTTTTTGGATGTGGACCATTGCATTTTTAGGAAGTGCTTCTGCAATTATTGAAGCTACTCTTGGGCAAATGTATAAAGAAGAAAAAAACGGACAATACAGAGGTGGTCCTGCTTTTTACATATTAAAAGGGCTAAACAATAAAGTATTTGCTTGGACTTTTGCTATTGTAACCATAATAAGTACAGGTTTACTATTACCTAGTGTTCAAAGTAACAGTATTTCAGTTGCAGTAAAATCAGCATTTGACATTCCTATGTACCAAACAGGAATAGTACTAGTTTTACTACTGGGTGTCATCATAATCGGTGGAGTTAAACGAATTAGTAAAGTAGCCGAATATGTAGTTCCCTTTATGGCAGGATCCTATATTATCATGTCTTTAATTGTAATCGCACTAAACGTAACTAAAATACCAGAAGTGTTTTCATTAATCTTCAATTCTGCTTTTAGCCTAGACGCAACATTTGGAGGAATTGTAGGTTTAGCAATTTCTTGGGGTGTAAAAAGAGGAATATACAGTAACGAAGCAGGACAAGGAACTGCTCCACATGCTGCTGCTGCAGCAGAAGTTTCTCATCCTGTAAAACAAGGTCTTGTTCAAGGATTTTCGGTATATGTAGACACTTTATTTGTCTGCACAGCTACTGCCCTAATGATTATTTTTACAGGACAATACAATGTAGTCAATCCTAAAGGAGGATTTCTTGTAGAAAATATCCCCAATGTAGAAATGGGCCCTGAGTATACACAATTTGCCGTATCGCAACACTTCCCACTCATAGGTAGCGGTTTTGTAGCTATAGCACTTACTTTCTTTGCCTTTACAACTATTATGGCATATTATTATATTGCAGAAAGCAACGTTAGCTTTGTGATGCGAAAAAATAAAAGTCAATTATTGATATGGTCTTTAAGAATTTTAATTTTATACTCTACCTATATCGGATGCATTACTACAGCAGAAACTGCTTGGGTACTTGGTGATATCGGTGTAGGGTTAATGGCTTGGCTTAATATTGTTGCTATTCTATTATTACACAAAAAAGTGGTCGTACTATTCAAAGATTACAACGAGCAAATTAAAGCTGGAGTTGACCCTGTCTTTGATAACAGTAAATATAATTTTCCAAATATGGATATTTGGAACAAAAAAAATGAAAAATAAAATAATAACAGCATTTAATTCATTTACTTGTTACAAACATACTTATAGATAATATACTCACCAACATCGCGTTTTATCAAGTAGATATACAAATGTGTAATAAAAATTAAATTCAGTTTTTATAAAATAAAGTTTCAGTAAAAATACATTAAAGATTAATAACAGGCAAAACGGTTGTAAATAAAGGCTTTACAGCCGTTTTGTGATTTTTTGGTAATGAGGTAAAAAGCAGTAAAAAGCGAGGTTTGGCAAAAGTAAGGTTACTAAAACGTTACTTTTAAATATTAGAAACAATCGTTTTAAAATACTGTATTTCAGCTTTCTGCATAGTTTTTCATATTGTTCCTTAGCTCACATAGGTTTAATTTTATCATTAAGAATTGTGAGTATGGAAACGACAAAAAAATCAACGTTTAAGGTATTGTTCTACCTTAAAAAGAACGCCCCAAAGAAAAACGGAAAAGTTACGGTTATGTGCAGAATTACCGTAAACGGCAAACAGTCTGCATTCAGTACAAAGCTGGATATTTCCGCAACAAATTGGGATTTGAAGTACGGCAGGGTTTTAGGTAAAAGCCGAGAAGCCCAAGACACAAACAGCAAACTTGACAAAATTCGTTCGGGTATTGAGGAATGCTATTCCAAAATCCTGAAGAACGAGGGGGCTGTAAACAGTGCTAAACTTAAAAATGCCGTTCTTGGGATGGAAAGTGGAGAAGTGACCTTTTTCAAATTCTATGAACAGTTCCTGTCCGACTATGAGAAAAAGGTTAATAGCGGACTTCGTGTGAATGGCACACGCAGTAAATACAAAATACTTTTGAAACATCTTCGAAATTTTGCACTTACAAAATACGGCTATTCAGATGTGCCCTTTAACGACCTTACACCTGATTTTGTGCAGGACTTTGATTACTACCTGCGTGACGACCAAAGTTTAACACACAACACCATTTGGCTGTATATGATTGGATTTACTACACTTTGCCGATTGGCAATGAGCAGAAAGCATCTTGCTTTTAATCCGTTCAGCGAGTATAAGAATACTAAAAAGGATAAAGACCGTGGTTATCTATTGCGTAATGAATTGGAACAGCTCGTAACGTTCAACTGCGATAAAAAGAAAGACGAATTAGTTAAAGACTTGTTTATTTTCAGTTGCTTTACAGGTCTTTCCTATTCAGATATGAAAGGACTGAAAAACAGCAATCTTCAAGATTTTTTTGACGGTAAGAGGTGGATTATTGTACGAAGAAAGAAAACGGCAACATCATCCAATGTAATGCTGTTGGATATTCCTAAAATGATTATTGAAAAATATGCAGGATTGTCAAAGGACGGAAAGGTATTTCCTGTACCATCAAATACGATTTGTAATGACAGCTTAAAGAGAATATCTCAACTGATTGACTGCCTTGTAGAAAAGAAAGTAACCTTTCATTTAGCACGTCATACGTTTGCTACGCTATTTTTAAGCGAGGGTGTTCCATTAGAAAGTTTGAGCAAAATGCTAGGGCATAAAAACATTGCTACTACTCAGATTTATGCAAAAATTCTCAACGAGAAAGTCGGAAAGGATATGCAAAAGGTCTCTAATAAATTTAAAGGATTGGAACAGTCTTTTGTATCTCAACTTTAAGAGTATAGTATTTAAAGAAAGTCAATGTTAATAATATTGACTTTCTTAGTAATTTAGCTGTTACTAAAAAGATCAAATAGAAAAACTTTACAATGTGCAAGATATGCATAATATTAACTTAACACTTTGGAAAAAAATGTAAATTTGACTAAAAACTTTACTATTGAAATAAATGAACGTACTCAACCAATACATAACCTTTCTGAAAGAATATAAAAAACTGCTCGAAAGAGGAGTAAAAGACGTTCTGAATTCAACTGTTTCCAGTAATTTTATTTGGGTTGATGAAATAGAAAATTTCATTGATTCGGGTATATGTGAATCCACTTTAATTGATATTTTTTCTTCAAAATTCAAGAAACAGCCTCTAATATTCTCTTTACAAAAACCGTATAAACCAAATATACAAATCCAAAATAGATTCTTAGAAATTATTGCTTTTGACGAAGCTAAAAACAAGTTTGAAAGTATTATTGGAGATGAAGAAGAACTTATAAGTTTTCAAAATTCGACAGAAGGAAAAGTTGAAATAGAAAAATTAAAAAAGTTTAAAAAAAACAAAGAAACTTATTCAAAGCTTTACAGAGCTTATAACGATATTAAAAATGATTCAAACTTGGAAATCGTTTTGAGTGTTGGATTCATACAATATTCCAAATTAAATAACAATGGAAATTTGTCAAAAACCAATCAACATTTATTTCATTTTCCTTTATCGTTAGATATTGATTCAAATAATGTTGTAAAAATTTCATTGTCAGATTTAGAAAACCCTTATCCAGATTTTTTCTTTCTAAATAATACTCCTATTGAGAAAGAAATATTATCAAATGTCATTGATAGATTTGAAGAAAGAGTTACTGAATTTGGTTATGAGTACATTTTTGAAAACGAATTTAAAGATTTAATTGCAAAATCTATTCAAAAAATTTCCAGCAATTCTGAATTTGAAAATTTAATTTACAGACCAGAAAGCGACCATTTCAGAGAAGATTATTTTAAGGTGCTATTTTCTCCTGCAATAAATATTAAACAACGAAAGCCACGTTTCTTCGAAAAATTAACGGATTCAATCATTAAACACAATGATGAAAATGAAATAGAAGCAAAACTATTTAATCTATTAGTTAGAAATCCTGAATCATCAGGAAACAATTCTTACACAAAACCTAACTATTTTAAAGACGAACTTTTTGAAACTCATAAAGCTAAAGCTAAAAACCTAACTGGAGATGACGACTTTTCTGTGTTTTTCCCTCTTCCATTTAACAAGGAACAAAAACAGATTTATGAAAATTATTTAAAAAACAGATTAACTGTTGTAACAGGACCTCCAGGAACTGGAAAATCTCATACAATTGTAAACATACTTTGTTCTTTGTTAGCGCAAGGAAAAAGAGTGCTTGTCACTGCCCAAACAGATAAGGCTTTGGAATCTTTACTTGATAAAATTCCAGAAACTTTTGATGATTTGATATTCACAAAAATACAATTAGAAACTAATCAAAATCGGTTTTCATTAGAAAAAAGTATTGGCAATATTTCAAAAATTCTTACGGACAACTTTTATATAAATGTTGAAACTAAAATTGAAGAGTTAGACAATTTAAAAGCTGAATATGTAAAATTAAAATCCGAAATTATTCGAGCTCTTGAAAAAGAATACACTCAAATCAGGATTAATGACTCTTTTGAAAATTTAAGGGCCTATCAAATTGTTGAAAAATTTGAATCGAAAGAATCAGAAGAATGGAATTGGATTCAAGATGAATTATCAAATGAAGCTATATTAAATTTTGAAGTTATTAAAAATGGGATTTTAAAATACAAACAATTAATTGGAACAGAAATCCGATACAATAATGCTATCAATATTGATATTTCATCAATATTGAAAAACTTAGAAAGTTTTGATTTTAAAAACTTCCTATCTATTCAAGAGCAATACATCAAGCAATTAAATTATTTGGGATTAAATGAGTATTCCAAAGATAAGTTGTTAAACATTCAGTTAGAAAATATCGCAAAAGTTGCAAATGAATTTTCTAACTCGGATATCGTTCTCAAAAACATTAAGGAATTAGAGAATCTACAGAAACAATTAAACAATAAGGTTTTTCAAGAAAGTGTTACGATAAATAAATCCTTTAGTAACCTTACTGAAAATGGAACAAAGTATCTTTTAGACATAGAAACTTACCTATCGTTTGCTGAAAATGGGAAAGCAGGATTTTTTACAAAACTCGCCAATTCTAATTTTAAACAAGTTTCATATTTAGAACAATTTACTGTAAATGGTAAAAAGTGTAATAACAAAACTGAAATATTACAATTAAAATCGGCAATTGAAAACCTCATTATTATCAACAAAAATTTCACGTTGTTGAAACAAAATGGTTTTTCGTTCTCTTATGACGATAACTCCAATCTCTATGAAAAAAGCATCGTTTTAAAGGAGGTTTTGAAAAAGATAGAAACAAACAAGGAAGTTGTTTCTAAAATTCAATTCAATGCGGACTTTATAAATTTTTCAGAACACACTCAAATCAATTTGTTTGACATAGACAATTTATCAAAAAAAGCAATATCATTTAAAGATGACATCGATAAATTAGGAAGAATAAATTATCAATTAATTGAGAAACTTGAAGTATTAAAAAACATTGATTCAATAATTGAACAATCTTCATTAAAAAATGACTTTTTAAACTTTTTACCTGTTGAAAAAATTGGAGAAGCACAAGATTTTGAACTTTTAAAGAGCAAATTTTTAGAAATCGGAAAACAGCTCGAGGTAGAACAAACATTTCTCAACTTAAAAAAGTATTTGAGAGATTTGCTTCCAAATACTTTTGATTCTCTTGAAAATATTCCTAATCATTATATTTCAAAGGAAAATTTCGAATACGCTTCTGCCAATAGGTTCATTAAAGAAAACGAATTTATTGATTTACAAAAATGTAAAGAAGAATTATCATTTATCAACAAAAAAATATTCCAAGTTAAATGTGATATTTTGTTTGACCTAGCAAAGTCAAACTTTAAAAACAAGTTTGATAATAATGAAATTGATGCTTTTATAAATTTGCTGGAAGAATACAAATATAACCTATCTCAAAGTGTTAGAAAGATTCGAAACCAAACTCAATATCAGATTCTTACACGCAAGAACAGTATTGATATTAGCAAGAGGTTGTCTTGTTGGGTAATGAAATTTAATGATGTTTTAAATTCGGTTGGAAGTGAGCCTGAAATTTTTGATTGCGTTATTGTTGATGAAGCAAGTCAATTAGACTTTAATAGCCTTATTTTAAGTTATTATGCAGAAAATATGATAATCGTTGGAGACGACAAACAAACATCTCCAAGTAGTCTGACAGGAGCTGACGGAAACGATTTTGAATCTATTAAAAATAAACATCTCAAATTTTTAGGAGCAAACGCACTTCATATTAAAAGTGATAATAGTTTGTTTATGCTTTCAAAGATGGTTGCAGGAACTGCAAATCTAACTTTGAGAGAACATTTCAGATGTGTTCCTGAAATTATTGAATTCTCAAAATTTCATTTTTACGACAATTCGTTACGACCTCTGAAACAGATTAACTCAAACAGACTTAATCCAAAAGAAACTGTTTTTGTAAACGATGCATTTACAGAAGACAAAATTGTTTACAAAGAAATTGAAGAAATTAAAAAATTTCTTCAAAAAATTCTAAAAGACGAGCAATATGCAAATAAATCTATAGGCGTAGTAAGTTTAGGATTAACAAAGCATACTGAAAAACTAAAGGACATAAAGGAAGATTTAGCCAATGAATTTGGAAAGGAAAAAATAGATAAGCATAAACTTATTATAGAAGATTCTCCAAAATTTCAAGGAGATGAAAGAGATGTTATGATTGTTTCTCTTGGAGTTGCATTAGATTTTCAGAAATTGAAAGAAAATCAAAATGCCAAACCACGAGCAATTATTAGTGACCAAGACGAATTTAAAAAAATTAATGTCGCATTAAGTCGTGCAAAAGAACAAATGATTTTATTTCATTCTGTTGAGCATAACGATTTACAAACAAATGACTTTAGAAATAAAATCTTGAGTTTCTTCAAAGATGAAGCAAAACCAATTTCTCAATTACAAATTGATAACAACAATATTGAAAGATTTAGACACAATGTTCCTGAACCATTTGACAGCTGGTTTGAATGCGATATTGCTAAAGCACTCATTGAAAATGGATATAGTTATATTCAACCGCAATACAGTGTAAAAGAAGCAGAACTTTTTTATAATCATAAACTTGGAAAACAAGTTTACATCAACTTTAAAATTGATTTAGTAATCCATAATAATGGAAAAATGATTGCGATAGAATGTGATGGCGACCCTTTTCATTCACTTCCTGAAGATGTGGCTTACGATATTGAAAGGCAAGAATTTTTAGAACGTGTTGGTTGGAAAGTATATCGTGTTCTTTATTCGGCGTATAAAAGAAGTCCACAAGATGAAATACAAAAAATTATAGATTTCATTGAAAGAAACACGAAGAAAGATCATAAAATAATTATTGAAAAAACAATTGAATTAAAAGAAGAATTTGAAGATGAAATAGAATTTGAGAATGATGAAGAAATACCTGAATATGTTTTGCCGAAACATAAATCATACATTGACATTTTAGAAGAAAAGAGTGAAACTTCTAATCCTTTAGTTCAATTGAATGGTACGACTACAAATCATAAACACAAGTCATTCATTGATATGATTGAGGAAGATTTGGAAGAATCAAATCAGAGGAATCTATTTTCAAATGATAGCAAAATTCTTTGCTACTTCAATCTTTTCAATGACAACACATACAAAATACAAGAAAATTCAGAAAAAAATTGTTTGTTTTCATTACCTATTGACGTAAAGTTTAAAAACGGATTTCTCCTTCAATGTTACGACAACGGACATATAAACAAAGTTTATGTAAATTCTATACTAGAAAAGAGAATGAACTATCATTATTCAAATGGCAAAAATCCAAACGCAAATATTCTTTATCTCAAGTTGATTGAAGAAGATGAGATTATTGCTTTAAAAATAAAACGAGGTTTAGAAACTGTTTTTAAAGCTCATAAAACTGAAAATATTTCAAATAGAGAACTTTTACATTTGCAAGGATATAAAGTTGTTTATCAAACTACTGAAAATATTGAATACAAAATTTTACCTAAAAATATTTATGGAGATATTAAACGGCTAGTTTTTACAAGTTTTTCAGCAGAAGGAAAATCAGTACATAATAGTTACTATGAAAATGAATGGAACGTAATTAAACGATTTATTCCTAACCTAAATGAATAATAAAAACTTTAATATCTAACTGGAAAAACAGCAGAGTTAATAAATCATATTTATCGTTACTTCTAAAAATAACACAGCCCACCGCTTTAAGCAGTGGGCTGTTTCTTTAATTGACCGATACGGGTTACAGTTTCAAAGCATTCATTAATCGGCTAACGCTGATAGTTATCTTCCAATACTTTTACAATATCGCTTTCACGAAACAAGATTTTCCGTTCGAGCTTGATAAAAGGTATCAGTCCGTCATCCCTGTACTGTTGCAATGTCCGTTTGCTGATGTGTAACATCTCGCAAACCTGTTCGCCTGACAGGTAGATTTCCCCTTTTAGTAATGGGTGGAAATATTCTCTGATATACAACAGTTCATTTTTGATACCTACCACAGCTTCGAGCAAGGCAAGCATATCTTCGTTTGAATTTCCAATCTGTTTCATTTCTTTTGCTTTTTTAATGGTCGGTCTTCCTGCATAAGTAACTCCACTTCGGATAATCTGAAATAAGTTTTCCGATTGATCTGCGTTGCTCCAAGAATGCCTTTTGCCCTATACGTCTGCAACGTTCTTTTGCTAATGTTGAGCAATTGGCAGGCTTCCTGTTGGTCGAGCCATTTCGTTGCCTGTTGCAATGCTTTGTAGGGTGTAGTCATTTCCGCTATCAAATTGGAAACTTCCTTAATTTCCCTATGCAATGCTTTCAAAATCTGAATGTCTAAAACTGTTATTTCCATATCTGCATCATTTAAACCTCTAAAATAAAAGCTATTCACATAGGTCATTTTAATGTTGCATCCGATGGCGGTATTTGGCGTACAGTTGCCAAATACTAGGCTATAATCCTAACTTTGGTTTCTTACTTTTAGGATGAAACTGTTGCGTTATGATTGTATTGTCCATTTTTAAAGCAGGCTTTTTATTGGTCTGTATAGCCTGATTTTTTTCTTCATTTTTGAAGTCTGAACGGATAAGCGTTTTTGTCGCACCTATTATGCTTTCAGATTCGGAAGTCTGCTTTTGTTGTTCAGTACGTTTTCCCCCGAATAGCCTGTTCCAATCTATTAAGCCTTTTGCTTCTCTGAACTGACGTTTTAAATTAGCGATGAAATTGGAAATCGGGTCGCTCTGCTTATCAACCTGTATCAAAGGACTATGTTCTTTTTTTCTGATTTGTTCTTTCTCTTTCTGCTCTTTGTCAGGTATTACTTTTTGTGCCATAGGTTCAAAATTTGCACCCAATATAGAACACAAGGGAATGTATTGTTTTCATTTGGCATTATGTGGCAGTATTTGGCTTATGTTGGCACAATATGAATAGAAAGTAATCCTCAAAACACTTTAAATTTTCCTCGCAAAGCTCTCACACATTTAAAGAGTTTTGTAAGGATAAAGGAAAGCATACCAAAAACACCCTATCCTTAGCCCTTACGTGTTTTTTGTACCCTTTCTTTGATTGGAATTGATTAAAAAAAGAATAAAAAGGGAGCAAAGATAAGGCGGACAGCCACCGCACCACCCAACCAAAAGACTACGGCATAATGGCAGGGCAAATATGGTGGCTTCGCCGAGTTTGTTGTGTGCCCTGCCACCCTTCGGGACTTATTCCGTTTCCTTTTGGTTTTTCCGCCTGTCCGCCTTGTTAAAATGGCTTTCTTTTTTTTCTGTTTTTTTCTTTTGGAAAATAATTTTAAGAGGGAGCAACGCATCGCACCTGACAAAACACCATAATCAAAACAGCGGTTTGTGTTTCTCGTTGTAGATTTCGCTAATCAATTCCCCAAACTCCTGAAAATGGTATTCGATAATGTTATCTAAATACGCATAAATCGTAAGCTTGTCAATTCCCATAATATTGGTTAGTCTGTTAAATGTTTCGTGGTGTTCCTGCCGTACATAGACCGATTTGCCTTTGCTTGCATTCCTTTTAGGGATTTTAAAGAACTCTACGCAATAATCCTCTTTCGTCAGCTTCTTTGGTTTTGAAACGGTTCTTTTGGTGTTGCCTGCAATCGGTTTTGCATTTTCTGTTTCTACAGATTTTTCGCCTGTTTCGATGGCAGTAAGGTCATCCCTATGCGGTAAAGTGTTCTGCTCTTGTTCAGGTTCTTTCTTTTCATCAGTTAGGAAATTTTCAATAGAAAAATTCTCTGTTTCGGGTTGCTGATTTTTGTTTTCTTCGTGTATCATATCTCTCAATTTTAATGTTATATCCAATTAGCTGTTTGGCTGGTTGGTTAAGTAGTCAGTTGTATGTACTGTTGCACCTATGTAACAACATTTCTACCTATTGCACTTGCATCCCGTTAATTAGCTGTTTCGCTAACTGAAAAATATGCAATTAGCCAACAATCACGTACGTTGCTTTGTTATCAGTCACCCTCATTTGCAATCAGGATTTATGCTGATTGGTTACATCGTTAACGATACAGGTAACTAGCTGGCTAACCATATACAAAGGAAGCAAAAGCAGTCCCAATCTTAATCAGGGGTGGCAGTCAGTGGTACAATTTGGCGTTCATTGTCATTGTTGTAAATAACTGTTATTCAAATAGTCTTACCGAAATTTGTAATGGAAGCGATGGGTTTTCCCTGCTAACTACAATCCGTTTGCAAAACGGATTTTTCTGAACCCTTGTTCAGAGCAAGTTATCTTTTGAGGTACTCGAAATGAATTTCGGCACCTCAAAAGCACTTGCCCTTGCAGGGGGCTGGAAACGGCTCCGAAGTCGCCCGTTTGTTTAAAATTAAAATGGATTTATTATGGAAGAGAAAGACAGAAAAAAGATTAGTAAAACAGGAAGAAAACCGAAGAACGACCCTGCGGTCAATCGGTATTCAATTAACCTGAATGCAGAAGACAATGCCAAGTTCCTTGCTCTGTTTGACCAATCGGGAATGAAAGTAATAGCTCATTTTATTACGGCTTGCATCTTTCAAAAGACGGTAAAGACCGTGAAAATTGATATGGATGCAATAGAATATCACGAAAAGTTGACCCGATTTTTTAGTCAGTTCCGAGCAATCGGAACAAATTACAATCAGATTGTGAAGATATTGTACCGCAATTTTTCAGAGAAAAAAGCAGGAACATACCTTTTTAAATTGGAAAAGGAAACCATAGAATTGGTAAAAGTCACGAAAGAAGTCATCCGTTTGACACAGGAATTTAAAGAGAAGTATCTGAAAAAAGAGTAAAGTTATGGTTGCAAAAATTGGGAAGGGAAGCAATATGTACGGAGCGATTTTGTACAATCAGCAGAAAGTGGACGAAGAAAATGGGACAGTTTTATTACTGAACAAGATACCCGACACGGTGGACGGCAGTTATTCTGTAGCCTATTTTAATAAATGCTTTGAGCCATATTTATCGGCAAACATCAAAACGGAAAAGACAGTACGGCATATATCGCTGAACCCAGATCCTGCGGATAAGGTCAACGATGAGCAGTTTACCGAAATGGCTCAGGAGTATATGGAGCGTATGCGGTATGGCAATCAGCCCTATATTGTTTTCAAACATACGGATATTGACCGAACGCATATACACATTGTTTCAACTTGTGTAGCTATTGACGGAAAGAAAATCCCCGATGATTACGACCATCCACGCTCAATGGCAATCTGTCGGGATTTGGAACAGAAATACAATCTGAACAAAGCCACTGAGCAGGAGCATAAACAAGCCAATAAAGTTTTCAAGCCTGTAAATCATAAAAATGGTGATATTAAAAGTCAGATTGCTTCGGTAGTAAGGTATTTGCCTAAGTATTATAGCTTTTCTACTATGGGTAGTTACAATGCTTTACTATCACTTTTCAATATCACTGTGGAGGAAGTCAAGGGCGAGCGGAACGGACAACCTGTAAACGGGTTGGTGTATGTGGCAATGGACGAGAACGGAAATAAGGCAAGTAATCCGTTCAAGGCATCGCTTTTCGGGAAAGATGCAGGCGTTGTACAACTGCAAAAACACTTTGAGCAGTCCAAAGAGAAAATGAAAACCACGCCTGTAAGGTCTGTTCTGAAAAATACGGTGGAGCTTGCCATACATACCACAAGCAACGAAACAGATTTTAAAAAGCAGTTGACCGAGCAGGGTATTAATACAGTTGTAAGACGTAATAGTGAAGGACGAATTTACGGCATGACCTTTATTGACCACGAAAGTCGAACCGTTTGGAACGGCTCACAATTAGACAGAAACTTATCGGCAAATATGTTTAACGATTGGTGGAACAATGGAAATAAACCCAAATTGAAGATACAAGATAACCCTGTTTCTAAAGCAAATGAAATAGACAACCTACTGACAAAAGACCTTTTTGAGTTTCTCTCACAGGAACATTCGCCTAATACCGATTTGGGAATGTTCAGCCTGTTACCCGATGCACAGGGTGTGGATTACGAGGAAGAACAGTTTGCTAGTAGGATGAAGAAGAAAAAACATAGAAGATAATATACAGATTCTTAGTGCTATTTTTTTTATAATTTAGAGTGTGACACGGATTGGCTTACTCTTTAAGTATTTTTGCTATGTAAAATAAGGAAAGCTGAAAACTTTGAGAGTAGGCATAATATAAAACATTACAGATTATGGCAAATTATTATTGTGAGTATTGCGGAACAAAGTATTCCAGCGTATCAGGTCTAACAAGTGGTTCGTGTATGCGACATCCTAATGGCTCTCATAAAGGAAAACACAAACTATATGAGGGAAGCGAAAAATCGCAGTATGTCTGTAAACATTGCGGGACAAAGTATTCATCTCTTTCAAGCTTAACAAGTGGTTCGTGTATGAGACACCCAAATGGCTCACACAAAGGAAAACATGCACCTGCTTTGTAAATGGAATGTTTTACCGCAATAGACTTTGAAACTGCACAAGGTTATCGTTGGAGTATTTGTCAGGTTGGACTTGTTCGTGTCAGTAATGGTATTATCACTGATGAAATTAACTTATTAGTACAACCGCCTGATAACTATTATTGGGGGAGATTTATTGACATTCATGGCATTACTCCAGACATGACAAAAGAAGCTCTCACTTTCGACAAAGTCTGGTACAGATTAGAACCTTATATCAAAGGACAAGCCGTTGTAGCCCACAATGGCTTGTCCTTTGATTTTCCAGTTTTAGAAAAAACATTGGAATATTATGGCATGGAAAATCCCAAATATGAAAAACATTGTACGTATCGAATTTTTAGACAAAATTTAGCTTCATTGTGTATGCACCACAAAATTTCATTAAATCATCATGACGCTTTAAGCGATGCTAAAGCTTGTGCTGAATTGTTTTTGATACATTTGCAAAGTATAAACAATATTGAAAAATGAACAACAACATATCAATAAAAACAATCAGCGAATTGCTGAAATGTAATTTCCATATCCCGTCTTATCAGAGAGGTTATCGTTGGACAGAACAACAAGTAACAGATTTATTGAATGACATTAATGAATTTTCACCAAAAGAAATTGCTAATTCTGATGAAAAAACTTGGTATTGTTTACAGCCAATAGTAGTAAAACAAAAAGATGAAAATGAATGGGATGTAATTGACGGACAACAAAGATTAACTACAATTTATCTAATCTTGTATTATTTGAACCAAAGATATACAGAAGAAGGAAAAGTTAAACTGTTTGAGTTAGAATATGAAACACGAGAAGGTTCTGCAAACTACTTAAAAAATGAGTTGGGAAAGATAGAAAAGGACAATTCAAATATTGACTATTTCCACATATCAATTGCTTATCAAACTATTAAGGGTTGGTTCAAAGAAAAAAAAGTAGAAAAATCATTTGAATTGAAATTTAATGATTTTACAAAGGTTATTTGGTACGAAACTTCAAAAACCGAAGATTCAATTGATATTTTCACAAGAATAAACAGCGGAAAAATTCTACTAACAAATGCGGAATTGATAAAGGCTTTGTTTTTGAACAGTTCCAATTTTACAAATGCAGACACAGAGAAACTGCGTTTGAAACAATTAGAAATTGCATCAGAATGGGACAGAATTGAATATGCTCTACAGGGCGATTCATTTTGGTATTTCATCAACAAAAATGAAAACAACTTAGCAACAAGAATTGAGTTTATTTTCAATTTAATGTATGAAGTAGCACAAGCAGAGGATAAAGAGATGGAAGAAAGAAAACGCTTGGGAATAAAGACAAAAGAACAAATTGATGAGAGAAGAAAAACTCATCAAACAATTGTTGAAATATTTGGTAATGATGAGTATTCCAATTTCCGTTTTTTTGCTCAAAAATTTAGGATCAAATCAGAAAACGAAATAAACGATAATTGGCAGGATATTAAAAAATATTTTCAAATACTTGAAGAATGGTTCAATGACAGAGAATTGTATCATAAAATCGGCTGTCTGATTGCAACTAGAACAAACATTAAAAATATTCTTAACGAAAAAAAAGAAAGGTCAAAAACAGAATTTGCAAATTGGATAAACCAAGAAATACAATCCAAATTTAGAAAAGTGAATTTTGAAGAAGTAGAATATAACGGAGGATATGTACGTGAAATTTTATTACTGCACAACATTCAAACAATGCTCAATAATGAAAACGAAACTAATCGTTTTCCTTTTGACCGGTATAAAAAAGAGTTTTGGGACGTTGAACATATTCACGCTATTGCAACAGAAGTGAAAGTGAAAAAGGAAAATCAAGCTGATTGGCTGAGAAACAACTTTGTTAAAACAGAAAATCATCAAGATAAAGACAGAAATAATCAAATTGAACAAATCATACAATCAGGCAAAACCATTGACGAAAATGAGTTTGAATACATTATCGATTATGTTTTAGGCGAAGAAGATAATAGCTTGCAAAATCTTTGTCTGTTGGACAGGGGAACAAATCGTTCTTATAAAAACGATTCATTTAAAGAAAAGAGGAAAAAGATAATCGAAAGAGAAATTGAAGGAACTTTTATTCCAATTTGTACAAAGAATGTTTTTATGAAATATTATTCCACCAACGTAAAAGATATTGAAGTATGGAATGAAAACGACAGAACATCATATTTTAAAAAGATACAAGAAGTAATTACTGAATATTTACCTCAAACCGAATTAACTGAAAATGAACAATAATCCAACATCAGAAAAATTAACTTTTAGTGAGTTAATTAGTAAGCATAAAATTGAAATTCCTATTATACAGCGTGATTACGCTCAAGGCAGAGAGGGAAAAGCAGATATAAGAACTAATTTTTTGAATGCTTTGCTTGAAGTAGTTGATGGTAAAAAATTAGAGTTAGATTTTGTTTACGGAAGTGTTAAAAAGGATAAAGAGGGTAATACAACTTTGCAACCTCTTGACGGGCAACAGCGATTAACAACTTTGTTTTTGTTGCATTGGTTCGTTGCTACCAAAGAAAATAAGTTAGACGATGAATTGAAAAAACTCTTAACAAAATTCACTTACGAAACACGTACCAGCTCACGTGAATTTTGCAACGATTTAATCAATAAAGGAATTGATTTTGATAATTTGTTAGAAACAGATTATCACGATAAAGAAAAAATAAAACCAAAGAATAATGAACTATCCAAGACAATTATTGACAGCTCTTGGTTTTTCCTTTCTTGGAAAAGAGACCCGACAATAAAATCAATGCTTAGAATGTTAGATGCTGTTCAGCAAACGTTTCAAGACAAAACGGAAGTTTGGGACAAGCTCAACAATATTAGTTTTCATTACATAGAATTACAAAACTTCGGACTTTCCGATGATTTGTATATCAAAATGAACGCAAGAGGTAAACCTCTTACTGATTTTGAAAACTTCAAAGCAAAGTTTGAACAATACATCAAACAAGATGATTGGGAAAATTACGTTGAGCCAACAGAGACATTTTCACATCAAATTGATACTCTTTGGACAGATTTGTTTTGGAATTATCGTGATAAAACCGAAAACATTTTTGACGAACAGCTTCTGAATTTTTTCAGAACAAAGGCAGTAATTAATTATACGCTTAAAGCAGATATCAAAAGTAATAATTTCAGAGCCAACGTTGATTTATTGAGAGGAAGCGATACAATTCCATTCAATCAATATTTGGAGTTAGGTTGTTTTGATGAGGAGTATTTTACAACATTGAAAGCTACTTTAAATAAATTGTCTGATAAAGATGGATTGAATACATTTATTTCAGAAACCACTTACGTGAATGAACAAGAAATTTTTAATGGTACAATTAAAAATGACTTATCATATCCTGATTTGGTTATTGCTTTTGCTTATTATCAATATTTGGCATCGGAAAAAAATATTGAAATTGAAAAATTGGAAAGTTGGTTGCGTGTTGTTCGTAATCTGGTAGAAGGTAGCAGACCCTATTTATTCAATAATGCTAATGAGTTTGCAAATGCTCTACGTTCTATAAACGAATTGTTGCAATATAGAAATTCAATCGTTGATCACTTCGCAGAAATACAAATTAATTCGCTTTCGGGTTTCATTAGTGAGCAAGTTATAGAAGAAAAACTAAAAGCGAAACTTATTACACAAAATGAGGATTGGAAAAATACAATTATTGAAATTGAAAATCATAAATATTTCAATGGACAAATCGGATTTTTATTGCATTGGTGTCAGATAAATGATGAGCCTAACCTGAATAGTTTTAAGGAATATGCAGAAAAATCAAAAGCAATATTTGGAACAACAGGATTGAATAATTTTGAAAACTTTCTTTTTGAAAGAGCCTTGTTAGCCATAGGGGATTATTTGTTGAGTAAAGGAAAAAATCACAGCTTTCTAATCGATAATGAACGTGATATTAGTTGGAAGAGGCTCCTAAGAGATAATAACGAAAAACGAGCATATTTAAAACAGCTTGTTGATAAAGTATCTGTTTTAAATCTTACTATCGATTTACAAAAAATAGTTGATGAATTTTCTGATAAAAATGACTGGAGATATTATTTCATAAAACAATTTGAAATGATTTCCGCTTGTGGAAATCAAAAGCTAATAAGATGGGATAGTGAATTTGACATACTTCTGCTAGGTTCAACAACTACAAGTGGCTATCACAATGAATATTATTCTTATTCTTTATTTATCGAATTAAAAACTCAAAATAGATTAACTGATATTTCATATTATCCGCAACGTTCGGTTAATGATTGGAAGTTTTTTGAATTGAACTACAATCAAATTGCATTTGATTGTAACACCAGTAAATATATTTGTACACAAAACAACGATTGGTATAATAAACAAGAATTTGAAAATAGAAACTCTGTATTTGACTATATTATAGAGCTAAACACGGAAGACAAACTCAATGAAAAAACTTTATCTTGATGATTTGAGACCAATCCCAGAAGGACACATAGGAGTTAGTTCTTATACGGAGTTTGTAACTTACATTACTGATAGTGGACTGCCTGATTTCATTTCTTTTGACCACGATTTAGGACTCGAAGAGAGTGGGTATGATTGTGCTAAATGGTTAGTAAATTATTGTTTAGATAATAATTTTCGATTGCCCAAATTTGATGTACATAGTCAGAATCCTGTTGGTAAAGAAAATATATTATCATTACTACAGAATTTTAAAAAGAATATAAAAGGCTAATATAAACCACGACACACTTTGTCTTACTCTGGATATACCTTTGTCAAAAAAGATAGGTTTATGGAAAGTATCACAAAGAAACAAATTCTGGAAAGCATTGGGAAAGTGTACGAACAATCAAAAAAATGTAAGCTTGAAAATTCATTTTTTGAAAGCATCAAATCCGAACTAGATACACTTTCCCAATATTTTAAAACATCGGATAATCAAACCTTTTTTATTGCAATGGTTTTTGCTTTAAACTACAAAGGAGATACTGTCGATTTGAACGATTTGATAGAATATTTTGATTGTAATCCAATGAAAATTTTGGAATACAGCGATGATTTCGAGTATTTACATAAAGTTGGGATTTTTGAAAAAAAGAAATCGAGACACCGTGTGAAGTTAGCAGGAGCTAATGACCAATTTACCATCCACGAAAAAATCACGGAAGCCATTTTGCAAAACAAACCTTTGCCTAAAATCAACGAAAAGAAAATAAAGGGTATAATAGATTTGTTAGAACAGTTATACAAATTAGGCGACCAACGAGACGATGATAAAATTTCAACCTTTGAACTATTTCGGGAAGTTGATAAATTGATCTTAGATAATACGCATTTTCCGTTGATAGAAAAAGTAAAACAATTCAGTTTAAGCACAGAAGACACTTATCTTTTTTTGTACTTGATATGGAAAACAGTGTCAGGAAACGAATCTACAGATATAGGAAGAGCTTTGGAGGGTATTTATGATAGTCCATCAGAGAGAGTAAATGAAGTTCAAAAATTGTTATCTGGCAATCATATCCTTATTAACAATAATTTGGTTGAAATTATAGAAGCTCAATTTTTCAATGATACAGAAATGAGATTGACGGACACTTCTCTTCAACTTCTGAATGATTGTGACATTAAACTTTTTTTAAACAAAAAGAGAAAAGATAATATCATTATTCCCTCGGAAATTGTTTATCGTGAATTGGTTTTTGATAGGGACGAGATGAATCAATTAGAAACGCTACAAAATTTACTTCAAGAAGACAAGTTTAATGAAACACAGACAAGACTAACAAATAAAGGTTTACCCAAAGGAATTGCAGTTTTGTTACATGGCGCACCTGGAACAGGAAAAACCGAAATTGTAAAACAATTGGCAAAAGCTACAGACAGAGAAATAATGAAAGTGGAAATCAGTCAGTCAAAATCCATGTGGTTTGGCGAAAGTGAAAAAATCATTAAACGTATTTTCACAGATTACAGAGCTTATGCAAAAGAATCTAAACTAACACCTATTTTACTTTTCAATGAAGCTGATGCCATTATTTCTAAAAGGAAAGAAAACAGTAATTCCAATGTGGCTCAAACTGAAAATGCTATTCAAAATATTATACTGGAAGAGCTTGAAAACTTTGAAGGTATTTTAATGGCAACTACCAACTTAGCTAATAATTTGGACACTGCTTTTGAACGAAGATTTTTATTTAAAGTACCGTTCAAGAAACCCACAAAAAAGGTAAGAGCTAAAATATGGAAATCAAAATTATCACATTTAGATGAAAAGAGTTGTCAAATACTCGCAGATAAATTTGACTTTTCAGGTGGACAGATAGATAATATTATTCGTAAAAGTGAAATACAGGAAATCGTTCATGGCACAATGACCAACTTTGAAGAAATACAGTCATTTTGTAGCGAGGAATCCATAATAACAAAAACAACTAAAATTGGATTTGGCTATGCATACGATTAAAATTAAAAGCCAAAACATTTTATTGTTATCAGATACGCATGGCAAACATCGTTTAATCGATATTCCTAAAAATATTCAGATTGTAATTCATTGTGGAGATATTTGTAATGCAGGAGATATGGATGAAGTTTTGGATTTTTTTAAATGGTACGCTCAATTAGAAATACCACATAAAATATTTATTCAGGGAAATCATGATTTGCCTTTCGAGTTAGAACCAGAATGGGGTAAAAGATTGATTCCTAAAGACATTATTTGGTTAAATGACGAAGCGATAGTAATAAGTGAAATAAACATAATGGTAATCAGTGCTTTCCCTTTTTATAATGGTATTGAAACGAAAAATAAAATTGACATCATTGCGTCACATTACCCTCCTTACGGTATTTTAGACAATGGATTTGGCAGTGAAGAAATTAGTAATTTTATATTTCAGTTGGCACCAAAATACCGCATATTTGGTCACAATCATTCCAACTATGGAAAAACAAAATACAAAAACATTCAGTATATTAACGCATCTATTTATCATAAGTTATGTCAAAAAGAGAATCAATAGCAAGGTATAATCTCATCATAAAAAAATTAAGAAAACGACCTGCAACATTTGCTGAAATTGAAGAATATCTTGCCTTGGAATCAGAAATTCAAGCTTACAATTTCAATATTTCAAAGCGTACATTTCAACGAGATAGAGACGATATTCGTTCTTTATACAATATCGATATTTTGTTTGACTTTTCTAAAAAAGTCTATTACATAGATTTTGATGAACAACCAGAAGCAAATGAAAGGATATTAGAAGCTTTCGACACCTTTAATGCTTTGAATTTAACAGATAGGCTTTCTAAGCATATTCATTTTGAAAAACGGAAACCTCAAGGTACTGAACATCTGTATGGAGTACTTCATGCTATTAAAAATCAGATTCAAATAAAATTTGTGTATCAAAAATATTGGGAAGATGAGTTAACTGAACGCATAGTAGAACCATATGCTCTGAAAGAATTCAAAAACAGATGGTATGTCTTATCAAAAGTTTTAGGTGATGATAAGATAAAGAGTTTTGCCCTTGACCGTTTAACAGATTTAGAAATTTTGAATAAGAAATTCAACTTCCCAAAGGATTTTGATGTAAATGAACATTATAGATACTGCTTTGGTATTATCAGTCCGAACGGTCATCAGCCAGAAGATGTAATTCTTTCTTTCAATGCATTCCAAGGGAAATATATCAAATCATTACCGTTACACGATTCTCAACAAATTTTGATAGACAATGAACATGAATTAAGAATACAGCTCAAACTATTCATTACACACGATTTCTTTATGGAACTTTTATCCTTTGGAGAAAACCTTGAAGTACTTAAACCTCAAAGCTTGATTGATGATTTAAAATCAACTGTTAGAAATATTCAAAGTATATATGAAGAGTAGAAACTGCATAAATATATTGATAACGAAAAATTAAAATTTTGTATATTTGCTTTGAGCTAACGGAAACACGTTGAAAAATAAAGCAATAAGCACCGTTACCAAATCGTTACCTGACTTCTTTGATTATCTCTATAAAAGCTTAGTATTCAACCGATACGACGTTTTCCTGAATACTTTAAAATAAAAATCCCTTGCAAAACTATTTTTGCAAGGGATTTTTCTAATAAATTAGTTTAGACTAATCGTTATTTATTCTAATAAATTACATTGAGTGTACTGTAGCATCATTATCTGCTTCGATCGAAGACACATTATAACCTCCAAAAGCTTTCATATAACTTCTTATAGACGTTCCGTAAGCATCTCTGAAATATTTTTGCCCATTATGCTTAAAAAAGCTTTTAACAGAACCAGCACCTCCTAAATGGGCTGCTGCTAATATCCCAGATTCGGTAATATAAATTCCGCTTATTAGCTTTCCTTCATATTTTTCGATCTCTTTTCTTAAAATCCATTTATTTTTTGACAATAAAGCAAGGAATGCTTTTTCCTGTAAAGCAGGATTTTTTAGGAATGCTTCACTATTTCGAACTCCAATTGCACGTAAGGCTTGGGTTCCAAATTGATATTTCCCCATGTAACCAAGTGTATTTACTTTTCTGTATTTGCCTTGAGATTCTTTTAAAGCGATTGCTTCTTTGAAACCGATTAGGTGGTTTCCGGTGAAAGGAATACTGTCTGAAACAGGATAATCTTTCTTTTCTTTAGATGGTAATAAGTATTCGGCTCCATCTGTATTTTCTGTAAGAAACCAAGGCTTGGCGTCTAACTTAAAGGGCTTAAATCCCGTGCTTAAAAATGCAATTATAACTATTAACGTTGTGTAAAAATACCATTTCTTTATCATAGATTGTTTTTCTTTTGAACGCTGTCCCATTCAAAAATTTCTGCCTGCAAAGATACAACAAAATTTATAAAGCTATAAATCAACTAGTTAAACTTTTCTAAAATCACAAAATATCGCCCTTAACCCCCTAGTTAGAAGAACGTTCCAAAAATTATTTTTTATTGTTAATACGCCGAAAAGCCCCTAAAAACGTTTTCGTAAAAAGTATTTTTTCTTCATTTTTTGTAAGAAAAGCGTCGAGAGACGGCTAAACCAACAAACAATAATTGCATACATAACACTCCAATTAATGCCATTTTCTACAATATTTTAAATAAAAAAATTACATATGTTATCAAAACCGGACTCCTTTTTCAAACTAAATCTAACCAACTCAAAAAAAACAATTTCCCGTTTCAATAATTCACAAAAAAAAAGCTGAAGTTTTAGAACTTCAGCATCTTTACTATTTTTAAATTTTATCTAAAACGCTGTTTAGATAAAACTGATATTTTAAACCTTAAAACTATCTTACCACTCCTTGGCTATTAATCCATTCTGAATATTTTTTTGCATTTACATTGTGTTGTGCTAAAGTAGAAGCAAATTCATGATAGCCAAAACGGTCTACACTTGCACAAAAATAGATATAATCGTTTTTCTCTGGATTCAAGACTGCTTCTAATGCAGTAATATCAGGCATTGCAATAGGTCCAGGAGGAAGTCCTGTGTTCATATATGTATTATATGGAGAAGACATTGTTAAGTCTTTATAGAAAACTCTTTTTATCACTTGGTCAAAATCGTCCGCTTTCTTTTTAATTGCATAAATAACCGTTGGATCTGCTTGTAATGGCATTTCTAAACGCAATCTGTTTAAATAAACTCCTGCAATTCTAGGTCTCTCGTCCTTTTTCACTGATTCTTTATGTACAATTGAAGCTAGAATAGTAGCTTCAACAGGAGTTAATCCCTGTGCTTTGGCTTTTGCAATTCGCTCATCTGTCCAAAAATTATGATATTCTTTAATCATTTTATCACGAAACTTCAGTGCCGAAGTATTCCAATACACTTCATAAGTATTCGGGATAAACATTGCAAAAACATTTTCTTCATTAAAACCATTTTCTTTCAAAAACTCTGGGTCTTTAAAAGCAGTTAACAAAGACAAGCTATCTGCTTCAATTTGAGAAGCAATACGGCCTGCAAAATCCTCTAACCTTTCTTGATTATTAAACGCCAATTTAACTGGAACGTTAGAACGCATAGCTCTAACCAAATCCATGTTGTTCATATCCTTAGTCAATAAAAAACGTCCTGGTTTCACATTTTCAGGATAGTTTCTTTTGTTGGCTACCATTTCAAAATTACTTAAATCCTTTACATAAGGTTCTAATAGCTTTTTGACATCTTCATAATTAGATCCTGTGGGAACGTGAACATATACTTCTTTTTCTGAGAATTTAGTATTAGCACTAAAAATCTGGTTTATCAACATGAATCCATAAACCATCAAAACCGAAATTACAATTACGGCACTTATCGTTATAACCTTCTTTATATTCATATGGGGTTGCATTATTTGCTAGTATTTCTAAAATTATAACTTCTTATTAATTAACTGAAACATTGCTTCGTCTTGGTAAATACCATTAACTAAAAGCCAATCTTTTTTTGTTCCAATTTTTTCAAAGCCAAATTTAGTAAAAAGAGCATTACTTGCTTCGTTTTTAACACCAATATTTGCATATAATTGATGTAAATTAAGATGGTAAAAAGAATACTTAATTAATAGCTCTAAAGCCTCTGAACCAATATTTTGATTCCTCTTTTCATTGTCTTGAATTACAATCCCAATACCTGCCCTATTATTTTTAGGATCAAAATCAAATAAATCAACCAAACCTACAGCAGGAAAATCTTGATCTTGACAAATTGCCAACCTCAACTGCTTGGCTTCATATATATCCTGATGTGCATTTTCTAGATATTGTTTTATCAAAAAACGGCTGTAAGGGGTTTGAGTATTGCTTACTTCCCAAATTCTAAGATCATTTTCAACAGCATAGATAAACTCCAAATCATTTGGTTCTAATGCGCGTATGTAAATAGATTTTCCTTTTAATGTTATCATTTGATATTTTTAGTTAACCTTAAATATTGCTAGGCTAATAATTTAAATCACAATGTCTATATTTCAATTGTTCCTTTAAATACAAATTCAGCTGGTCCTTTAAGAAAAACGTTGGTAAAATGTTCACCCATTTTCTCAAAAGAAACCACTAGTTTACCTCCTTCAACATTTAAGTTGATGTCAGTTTCATTCGTTTCACCTATTGCATTCATTGCTATAGCCACTGCAGTAGCTCCAGTGCCACAAGCAAGAGTTTCATCTTCTACCCCTCTTTCGTAAGTTCGTAATGAAAATGTTTTATCATCAATTTTTTTTACAAAATTGATATTACTCCCTGCTTTACCATACAAATCTCCGTAACGAATAGCAGCTCCATTTTCTTTTACATTATAATGCTCCAAATCGTCTACTAATTGCACATGATGCGGAGAACCTGTATTTAAGAACGTATGATCCTCGAATTTATTTACAGTATCAACATCAATCATTTGCAATGAAACAATAGAATCTGGTGCTATTGTAGCATGATGTAAACCATCTGTAGCTATAAAAGTAGTCTCATTTTCGATTACATGCAGTTTTTTAGCAAATGCGACCAAACATCTTCCACCGTTACCACACATCGAACTTTGATTCCCATCAGCGTTATAATACACCATTCTGAAATCGGTTTCAGAATCATTTTCTAACAAAATAAGTCCATCTGCACCAATTCCGAATCTTCGGTCGCACATTTGTTCAATTAATTTCGTATCTTTAGTAGGAAAAAACGCTGAACGATTGTCAATCATTACAAAATCATTTCCAGTTCCCTGATATTTATAAAATTCTACTTGCATTATTGTTGAATTATTCTTGAATTATTAACTACAAAAGTACGAACTATTAATGAAATGTTAATCATTGTTAAAGACAGTTAAACCACTTTACTTCAGTTTTTTTTTGACATAATTTTATAATAGATAACTTAAATACTAATCAACTATGAAACGATTTTCAAACTTATTTTTAGTGTCTTTACTAAGTGGAGCTACAACACTTGGTGCTTACAAATTATTATTTGATAACAATGGTTCACTTTTTGGCGATAAAAACTCAATTGTAACTGTTGCACCTGATTCTTACTCTAAACAAGTTGGATTAGGACTACCAATCGAAACAGTTGATTTTACAGCCGCCGCAGAGAAAACTATTCATACTGTGGTACACGTAAAAAACGTAGCTCGTAGAACAGTAACTAATCCTATGTTGGAATATTTTTATGGTTATGGTGGGCAACAATTACAAGAGCAAGTAGGTACTGGTTCTGGGGTAATTATTTCTCAAGATGGTTATATCGTGACTAACAATCACGTTATAAAAGGAGCAACTGAAATTGAAATTACTTTAAATAATAAAAAATCGTATCCTGCTAAACTAATAGGAACCGATTCTAAAATGGATATTGCTTTATTAAAAATCAATCCTGACGGAAAATTACCTTATACTATATTCGCAGATTCTGATACGGTAAAAGTTGGTGAATGGGTATTAGCAGTTGGTAATCCATACAACCTAAATTCGACAGTAACTGCTGGAATTATTTCGGCAAAAGCTAGAAATTTAGGCACAAACGGTATTCAATCATTTATTCAGACTGATGCTGCTGTAAACCCAGGTAATAGTGGAGGTGCGTTAGTGAATACAAAAGGAGAATTGGTAGGAATCAACACTATGATTTCGTCTACAACAGGTTCTTATGTAGGATATTCATTTGCAGTTCCGTCTAATATTACTAAAAAAATCATCGAAGATTTTATGCAATTTGGTAATGTTCAAAGAGGTATTCTTGGTGTAGAAGGAGGAGAACTTAACAATGCTGCATCAAAAGAACTAGGTATTGCTCAAACTGAGGGTTTCTACGTTAGCAAAGTGAATAAGAATTCTGGTGCCGAGAAATCTGGTCTTCAAAAAGGAGATATCATTGTTAAACTTGACAATCATGACATCTCAACTTTTGCAGATCTTTCTGGATACATCAATACAAAAAGACCAAATGATAAAGTTCAAGTAACTTTTATTCGTGACGGAAAAAATAAAGTAGTTCCAGTAGTTTTAAGTAAAAACGAATTTTTTAGTACTGAATTCAAAGGAATCGAATTAGAAAATATCGATGCCAATGATAAAAAAAAATTCCGAATCAATTACGGGGTAAAAATTAAAGCCCTTACAAATGAAAATTTACAACAATATAATGATGAATTAAGAGGCAACATTATTTTAAGTATTGATAACATAAAAGCAACGGATATTGAAACGGTTTCGAAACTTTTGAATAAAAAAGACGAAAGCCAAAGTGTCCGAATTGAAATGATAAATAAAAATGGAGAGGTTATTCGAGTTATCATCTAATTCTCATTATTTCCAAAAACGTAAGCCATCTTGTAAAATCAAGATGGCTTTTTTATTTCAAAAATAAATCACAAAATAGCTTACGAAATCGATTGAAATAGGTACTTTTGCGCCAAATTTAAAAAAACAAGCTATTTTATTTTTAGAAATTTTCAACTATGAGCAAAAAATCTTTGTACCAAAAAGAAGTATCATTTCAAGTCGACAGACGAAAAGCCGGAGTAGAATTGATTAAAATCATAAGCGATTTATGGTATGACAAATCCATCGAAATGGTTTTGTTTAAAAATCAATTACTAGACAAAAATGTAAGCGACATTATCAACTTGCATCAATATGCAGGAGAATTTGTAGGTAAACCAATTACTGTTTTTGACTCTGTAGAAATTGCAAGAGTTGTTTTATCTCTAAAATTACCACCTGCCAAAATAGATATCGGAAAGTTGACTTATGAATATCGCTTGGAGGATGAAAAATATCCTGACGCTCGTCATTTTGTAATTGAAAAACTTAAAGATGCTAAATCAACTGAAGAAATTCAGCCTAAAGATGTTGTTCTTTATGGTTTTGGTAGAATTGGTCGCTTATTGGCTAGAGAATTAATGTCGAAAACTGGAAAAGGGAATCAATTGCGATTAAGAGCTATTGTTATTCGCGACAAAAGTGAACTTGCTAATCTTGAAAAAAGAGCTTCTTTATTGAGATACGATTCTATTCATGGAGATTTCCAAGGATCTGTAACTGCCGACCCTAAGAATAATGCTTTAATAATTAACGGAACCACTGTACACGTTATTTCAGCAAATTCTCCTGAAGAAATAGATTATACACTATATGGTATCAACAATGCTTTGGTAATTGACAACACTGGGGCTTTTACTACGCAAGAAGCATTAAGCAGGCATTTAGTTTCTAAAGGTGTTGACAAAGTTTTACTTACTGCCCCTGGTAAGGGAATACCAAATATTGTACATGGTGTAAACCATAATGAATATAATCCTGATGAAAATGATATTTTCTCGGCGGCATCATGTACTACAAATGCTATTACTCCTATTTTAAAAGCAATAGAAGATACACTTGGAGTTACCAAAGGACATCTCGAAACCATTCATGCCTATACAAATGACCAGAATCTGGTTGATAATATGCACAAAAAACACCGCCGTGGTAGAGCTGCTGCTTTAAATATGGTTATTACCGAAACTGGTGCTGGAAGTGCTGTTGCAAAAGCATTGCCTTCGCTTGAAGGTAAATTAACATCAAATGCAATCCGCGTTCCTGTTCCTAATGGCTCTCTTGTTGTATTAAATCTTGATGTAAAGAAAGCAACTTCGATTGCTGGAATTAATAAAATAATGAAAAAATATGCGCTTGAAGGGGAACTGGTTGAGCAAATAAAATACTCTTTGAATACGGAGTTAGTTTCTTCGGATATAATTGGCACTTCGGCACCATCTATCTATGACAGTAACGCTACAATAGTTTCTAAAGATGGAAAAAGCATTGTATTATATATATGGTATGATAATGAATATGGCTATAGCCATCAAGTGATTCGATTAGCCAAATACATCGCCAAAGTGAGACGTTTTACTTATTACTAGCATACAACCAACCAAAACCAATTTACTATTAAAACCATCAAGTTTCCTTGATGGTTTTTTTTTGATTTAGAGTATTGGTAATACTGTTGTACTTTTTACTTCTGATATTACAAAGACAGTGTTGATAAGAGAAACTTCGGGTAAAACCGATAATTTCTTTTGATGAAAATGATGATATGATTCCATGTCAGGAATGATAACCTTAAGCATATAATCAAAATTTCCAGAAACATAATTACATTCTACTACTTCTGGTAAATTCAAAATAGACTGATTAAACCCTTCTGAGGTATCATATGTCTGTTTTGTTAGGGTTACCTGACAATAAACTGTGAGATTATTTCCTAATTTTTTCTTACTCAAAATGGACACATATTTCTCAATAACTCCCTCTCTCTCAAGACGTTTAACCCGATCATGAACAGGCGTAAGCGATAAATTTATCTTATTCGCTATATCCTTTAGGGTATGGTGCGCATCTTCTTGTAAAAGGCGTAAGATTTTTTTGTCAGTTTCATCTAAAAGCATAGTGAAAAGTGTTTCTAATAATTATTGATAATCAGTCATTTTTTCTTTTTACGCTAGTTAAAAGGTCCATAAAAAGAATATTTTTTTGTAAAAATATTAAATAAAAACAATATTTTCTTAATTATAACCATAATATCAATAATATATTCTCTATATGTAGCTTTGTAAAACAAAATTAACAAAAACAAAAAAAACTTAGAAAATGATAATAGGTGTTCCAAAGGAAATCAAAAATAACGAAAACCGTGTAGCTGTTACACCAGCTGGGGTTTCTGAAATGAAAAAACATGGTCATGTTGTTTACGTTCAAGCAACTGCAGGTTTAGGAAGTGGATTTAGTGATGAGGAGTACACTGTAGCTGGAGCTCAGGTTTTAGCAACTATCGAAGAGGTATACGCTATAGCTGAAATGATCATTAAAGTAAAAGAGCCTATTGCTTCTGAATATGACTTAATCAAAAAAGATCAATTATTATTTACATACTTCCACTTTGCTTCATCTGAGCCGTTAACACACGCTATGATCGAAAAAGGAGCTGTATGTTTAGCTTATGAAACTGTTGAGAAAACAGATCGTAGTTTACCATTATTAGTTCCAATGTCTGAAGTTGCTGGACGTATGTCTATCCAACAAGGAGCTAAATATCTTGAGAAACCATTAAAAGGAAGAGGAATCCTTTTAGGTGGTGTTCCTGGAGTTCCTCCTGCTAAAGTATTAGTACTTGGTGGTGGAATTGTAGGTACTCAAGCTGCAAAAATGGCTGCTGGTTTAGGAGCTCAAGTTACTATTATGGATGTTAGCTTACCACGTCTACGCCAATTAGACGATATTATGCCTGCTAATGTAAACACTCAAATGTCTAATCACTATAACATCACTAAAGCTATTGCTGATGCTGATTTAGTAGTTGGAGCTGTTTTAATTCCAGGAGCAAAAGCACCAAACTTGGTTACTCGTGATATGCTTAAATTAATGCGCCCAGGAACTGTTGTTGTAGACGTTGCTGTTGACCAAGGTGGATGTATTGAAACTTGTACTCCTACAACTCACGAAAACCCAACTTTTATTATTGATGATATCGTACATTACTGTGTGGCTAATATGCCTGGTGCTGTACCTTACACATCTACACTTGCTTTAACTAATGCTACTCTTCCTTACGCTTTACAATTAGCGAATAAAGGATGGCAAAAAGCATGTAACGAAAATGAAGAATTAAGAAAAGGATTAAATATTGCTAACGGAAAAATTCTTTACAAAGGAGTTGCTGAAGCTTGGAACCTTCCTTATAATGAAGAATTAGTGTTAGAAAACGTATAGTTTCCCAACATTATAACAAGTGCTTACTACACTAGAAAACCCGTCATATGACGGGTTTTCTGTTTTTATTGATGGTGATTTTTTGTTTCAAGTTTCAAGTTTCAAGCTCCAGCTTTCAGTCGCAGTTTTCAGTCGCAGTTTTCAGTTTCAAAAACTTTGCGTATTCACTTTGTGAATCTTTGCGAAACAACTACCAATACAACTTAAAAACAGTCGCAGTTTTTAGTCACAGTTTTCAGTTTTAAAACCTTTGCGGAATCTCTTTGTGAATCTTTGCGAAACAACTACCAATACAGCTTAAAAATAGTCACAGTTTTTAGTCACAGTTTTCAGTTTTAAAACCTTTGCGGAATCTCTTTGTGAATCTTTGCGAAATAATCCATCCAGTTCGCCTATTTCATTTAAAACAAACTTATCTATTCTTTTGGCTTAGTTAAATAATATACAGGAATCCCTGTCAACATAATTAAAACTCCCCAACCGCAAGTAGAAAATTTAGTAAGCAACAAACAAATACAAATAGCCGAAGCTACTACTATATAAAGGATAGGCAAAAACGGATATCCAAAGGCTTTGTATGGTCTCTCTGCATTTGGCATTTTCTTGCGTAAAATAAAGATTCCGTATATCGTCAGGATATAAAATATTAAAACTATAATAATTACAAAATCAAGTAAGTCCCCATACTTCCCTGTCAAACACAAAGCCGAAGCCCAGGCACATTGTACCCATAAAGCCCAAGCAGGAACACTAGCTTCATTTAATAATGCTGCTTTCTTCAAAAACAAACCATCTTTAGCCATTGTATAATAAACTCTTGCGCCAGCCATGATTAAACCATTGTTACACGCAAAAGTTGAGATCATAATCATAATTGCAATGATTAATGTTCCTATATTTCCAAAAATATATTGAGAAGCTACAACTGCTACCCTATCAGACTTTGCTGTTGCAATCTCGTTCAAAGGAATAACTGCCAGATACATTAAATTGGTAAGAACATAGATAATAGCAACAATAAAGGTTCCTAAAAACAAACTAAGCCCTACATTACGTTTTGGGTTTTTAATTTCGCCCGCAATAAAAGTTACTCCATTCCAAGCATCACTAGAGAACAAAGATCCAACCATAGCTGCCGAAATACCAGTAATTAAGGCTGTACCACCAATAGGAAACCAAGAAGTAGTACCAGCATCAAAAGCACGTGCAGACCAAGCATCTGCCCAATTAGCATCCCAAACAGAAGCTTTAGCTCCTAATGTTAATCCGAAAACTATCAATCCTAAAAGAGATAAAATTTTGATAATTGTTAAAACAGTCTGCAAAATTTTACCGTCCTTAACACCACGGCTATTAATATAAGTTAAAAAAACAATCGTGACAATAGAAACTAATTGAGCTGCATTTAAACGAAAAGCGCCTATCTCAAAAAGAATATTCTCATCGCTAAAAGGTTCATAGAGATAAGCTGCAAATTTTGCAAAAGCAACTCCAACAGCAGCAATTGTACCTGTTTGGATAACAGCAAAAAAACTCCATCCATACAGAAAAGCTATTAGTTTATTATAAGCTTCTTTTAAGTAAACATACTGGCCACCAGCTTTAGGAAACATAGCGCTAAGCTCTCCATAACTCACCGCTGCAATAACTGTAATTAATCCCGAAATTAGCCATATCAAAGTTAGCCAACCAGCAGAACCCACTTGCCGAGTAATATCTGCACTCACAATAAATATTCCTGAACCTATCATGGATCCCACTACAAGCATAGTTCCATCTAATAATCCGAGCTCTCTTTTAAAATCTTCTGGTTTGTTTTCTTGCATCAATTTTGGTTTTTTGGTTGGTTAAAGATATACTTTTTTTGGAAATTTTAGTTTTAGACTCTTGATTTTTAGATTATATCGCAACTCTGAATATCAGTTTTGTTCATAAACTCAAACAGTACAAAGGTTTGTTTTGCTTTGCATTATACACAAATTGTAAATTTTAATAAATTACTACTTCCTCCATTTTAATCAAAGCACTAAAAACCTAATCATAAGGTAACCAAGGCTTAACGGATAATTATTTTAAAAAAAAGAATTTCGTTTAATCATATAAAAAAAATCAAAAATTATATAAAAACACTGTAAATGAATAAATTAACTTTACAAAAAGTCATCCTTAAAGACAATTCGTTGAGTCCTTTTATAATAGTATTTAAAAATAATTCTCTCTAATTCAGTCTTCTGTTCCCGTTGCTTTTTGAATTATAAGTTGTTCGTTTTTAATTAAAATAAGTCTAACAAATACCATTTACACTATGAAATTCTTAAAAAGCATAAACATAGTAAGGCGCAATTTAATGCATCGTTTAACCAAAAATATTGGTTATTCGAAACCAAGTAAAAAAAGTAATTCAATCATTAAGTCTGATATTAAAAGAGTCTTAATTTCCAGACCTAATGCTCGATTAGGAAACTTATTATTAATTACGCCTCTATTAGAAGAAGTCATAAATACATTTCCTGGATGCAAAATAGATTTATTCGTAAAGGGAAGCTTAGCCCCTATTTTATTCGAAAACTATGACAATGTCGATAAAATAATCCAACTACCTAAAAAGCCTTTCAACAGCTTACTTCAATATGTTAAAGTCTGTATATCACTTCGAAAACAACATTATGATATTGCAATTAATGTTGATAAAAACTCTTCATCAGGAAGGTTATCAGTAAAATTTTCAAATTCAAAATTCAAATTCTTTGGAGACCCTACTACGGAAGATATACAATTGAAATACAATGATTACGAACATATTGCAAAGTACCCTGTATATAATTTTAGAAGCTTTTTAAATGAAATCGGTATTACTCCAAGCAATACTCCTATTTCGGCATTGAACCTCAAATTAAGTAATTCTGAAATTACTGAGGGCAAAAAAACATTAGAAAACTTGATCGACAATAACAAAAAGACAATTTGCATTTACACCTATGCTACTGGCGATAAATGTCATTCGAAATCTTGGTGGAGTAAATTTTATAAAAGACTAAAAACAAAATACCCTGATTACAATATTATTGAAATCTTACCTATTGAGAATGTCTCTCAAATCAATTTTAAAGCACCTCATTTTTACAGTAAGGATATTCGGGAAATTGGAGCATTGATAGCAAATACAGAAGTTTTTATTGGAGCTGATTGTGGTATCATGCATTTAGCTAGTGCTGTACAAACACCTACAGTTGGCTTATTCTCTATTTCTGAGCAAAAAAAATATGAGCCTTATTGTAATCACAGTATGGCCATAAACACAAATAAAACTTCTATTTTTCAATCTATAAAAATAATAGCATACATGATCAGTCATAACTTATCACTTAGAGTTACGACTACATCTACAATTATTGCTTTCTCCTAAATGATTTCTTCAGTAACTTTAAAGAAAAATGAATACTACGTGAATAACAATTTGAAAACTAAATCTAATGAAATGCATATAGCTTTCCTAAAGATGGCAATAAAAAAGCATTGAAAGAAAATATCCAAAATGATACTTTTCAATACATACTTAGCCAACTGTAATTATTTGATTGCATTTTTGATTTCTTATATTTAAAAACCAGTAACTATGATGATCTCTAAACCTAAAACCATTGATGAATATATAGCTAGTTTCCCAACTGAAATCCAGGAAATATTAGAGCAAGTCCGTCAAACAATAAAAAAGGCAGCTCCTGATGCTGAAGAAAAAATAAGTTATGCTATTCCTACTTTTACTCTTAATGGAAATTTAGTACACTTTGCAACTTTCAAGAATCATATTGGCTTTTATGCAATGCCTTCTGGAAATGAAGCTTTTCAAAAAGAGTTAGTTGCTTATAAAGCAGGGAAAGGTTCAATTCAGTTTCCAATAAACAAACCAATGCCTTTGGATTTAATAGTCAAGATTGTAAATTTTCGAGTTAAAGAAAATTTAGAAAAATTAAAAAAGTAGATTTTTTAAAGGAAGTAATTTAGAGAATATCTTTAAAAGCTATTTTATTCTAAAACGCGATTAACTTGAGTAAAGTTTCTTTCGTAATATGCCTCTTTTGTAGAAGACACTATAACACCACGGTGTACTGAAGAATGAATGAATTTGATTTCTCCATCGTTGGCTTCTATTACCATACCAACATGATTTATCTGTCGTCTTCCGTTTGTTTTAAAGAAGATTAGATCTCCTTTTTTTGCTTCTTCTGAAGCTATTTTAACCCCAATACGAGATTGTTCAATTGAACTTCTAGGTAACTTAATATCAAAACTACCAAATGTTGTTACCATTAAACCTGAACAATCAAAACCTGATCTAGTTGTACCACCTGAGCGGTAACGAACTCCTACATTTTCGGTTGCATTTAAAACCAACTGGTTTAATAAGTCTGAGCCATGAGTGAATTTTATACCTGTTGTTGTAGCAGTGTCTTTTACAACTGTTGCTACTACTGCAGTAGCAGTATTATCAATTGAAGTTTTAGCTTCTTCTTGTACATTATTCTCAACGTAAGTTCCTGAAGGATGTATTTTTAAAACAGACCCTACTGGTAATCTCTTTTTTATAAATGGATTTTGTTTTTCCAATTCAGCAACTGTAAGTCCGTATTGTTTAGCAATTGCATATTTAGTTTCTTTAGGTAAAACCTCCCGTACGATTTCAGTTCCTATTGTTTTTTCAAGTATCTCTGGCTGAGTTGTCGTAATTGCAACATTCTCAACTGAGGCTATTCCTTCTTGAGAACTGGTTTTAATAACAGGCTTAGCATTTCCTGGAATTATAATTTGCTGTCCAATTTTAAGTCCTTCGCTTTCTAATTTAGGATTGGCTTTTTTAAGTTCTTCAACTGTAAGTTGGTATTGTTTTGAAATTCCATATAATGTTTCTTTTGCTAGAATTTCATGTGTGGTAGTTTCTTGAAGAGTATTTGTTGCGTTACTTGCAATTACTTCTTTGGTCTTTTTTGCTTTATTAGCTATTGTTTTCTGTGAATTTGGAATTAGCAAGATTGAATTTAGTTTCAATAACTGACTTGCTTTAGGATTTAAATCAAGAATTTCTTTTACTTTAACATTATATTTTTTTGCTATTACACTAACATTCTCTCCTTTAGTAATTTTGTGCTTGATATATTTTTCTTGTGAAAAAACACCAAAACTAAAAAAAAACAACGCTAATACTAGTCCAAAACTTTTCATGCTACTCAAATTACGTTCACAGATCCTAATTTGATTTACCAAAATATCAAATTACAACTATCTAAATTACTTAAAAAGCTAATTTAATTTTTTAAACTAAAAATTGCTAATTTTTAACAACTCTTTATATTCAAATTAACAAATTCCGCATAAAAAATAATCGTTCTATATTAATTTAATTCTTTTTTAAAGGAATAAATTCTTACTTTTATAGAGTAAAATCAATTAAAATAATAACTCTTTGAGAAAATTAATTTTCGTTCTAATCCTATTGCCTGCCCTACTATTCGCTCAAAATATAAAAGGAATCGTAACCTATAAAGTAAATAACGCACCAATTGAAGGTGTAAATATATTCCTAAAGCAATCAAACACTAGAGGCCTTACTAATGAAAAAGGGGAGTTCAAACTCGTTATGCCACGCAAAGCTCAAGAAACTGACACTTTATACATATCACACATAGGCTATATCGCTAAGAAAGTTCCTTTTGCCGAATTAGTAAAAAACAACTTCTCTATTTTACTTGACCCTGAAATAGAGATCTTAAATGGAGTAACTATTTCTAAAGGCAAGAGGCAGTCAAAAATAGCTTATACAAAATTAACTCCTTTAAAATACCCTATTTCTTCTTTTGGTTCGATTTTAAAAGACAACAAAATATACCTAATTGGTGGTGACGCTTCCTTTGAATCAGATGCGTTTAAAAAATTAAAATACACAAAACCAGACTTCACTATAAATGATTATATCCAAGAGCTTAAAAGACAAACTAATTTAAAATTATACAAAAACACTTTATTAATCTACAATATAGAAACAGATAGCTGGGAACAATCTAAAATAAAATTCAAAAAAAGAGCCTATCACAATCTCAACTATTATGATAATAAAATCTATGTTATAGGAGGAAAAAACTCTTCTGTCAATGGTAAATTTGAGTATTTGGACAATACAATTGAAGTTTTTGATCTTAACAAAGAAACGATAACGACAGATAATACTAATCCTCATCAAGCTGCCGATTTTGCCTCTATTTCCTATAATGACAATATAATTGTTATGGGAGGATCTATAAAAATGAGCGAAAACGGAACAAAAGAATATTCTAAAAAATCACATTCTTATAATATCAGTTCTGGTTATTGGTATGATTTACCCGATATGCTTATCGCAAAAGAAACACAAGGACTTTTAATAGGAAGTAAAATTTATTTGGTTGGTGGTTTTAACAAACTGCCTCTATCAGAAATTGAATCTTTTGATTTAACTACCGAAAAATGGCAAATTGAAGGTGTATTATTTTATGGAATAAGCAAACCCGCAATAGCTTACAATGATAACATGCTTTATATCCTTGAAAACGAAAAAATATTCACATACAATATCCTAACCAAGCAGTTAAAGGAATTTTTAATTTCCTTACCATTAAAAGCTTCTAAAATACATTACTCTAACAACAAATTATATTTACTTGGAGGCTTTACTGAAAATGATTATTCTAGATCTCCATCGGCTAGTGTTTATAGCATTGATCTAGATGAATTTGAAATCACTAAACCCAATAGAAGCAAATTCTTATAGTTTAAAAAAAACAGTATCCCATTACCTAACTCTCTAGCCCAGATAGCAATGAAAATCCTTTATTGTTTTTCTTTAAAACAATAAAGATTGTAATGAATAGCTGGAAATAGCTCCTAATAAAAAAACTCTCAAGTTGCCTTGAGAGTTTTACAATATAATTTAAACTTTTAATTATGCTTTTCCAGCAGCAATTAAGTTTAATGCTGAACCGGCTACAAACCAGCCAATTTGTCCTTCATTATAGGTGTGATTTGCTAAGATTATATCCTTAGTTCCATTTGCATGAACAAATTCTAGCGTCAATGGTTTCCCTGGAGCAAAATCTACTAAATCAATAAAATTGATTGTATCGTCTTCTTGGATTTTATCATAATCTGCTTCGTTAGCAAATGTCAGTCCTAAAAGTCCTTGTTTCTTAAGGTTTGTTTCGTGAATACGAGCGAAAGATTTCACTAATACCGCTTTAACTCCTAAGAAACGTGGCTCCATTGCCGCATGCTCACGTGAAGAACCTTCTCCATAGTTATGGTCTCCCACAACAATAGATGGAACTCCAGCCGCTTTGTATGCACGCGCAACTGCAGGAACTGCATCGTAAGCTCCAGTTAATTGATTTTTAACTGAATTTGTTTTTTGATTGAATGCGTTTACTGCACCAATCAACATATTATTAGAGATATTATCTAAGTGTCCACGGAAACGTAACCATGGTCCAGCCATAGAAATATGATCTGTTGTACATTTTCCGAATGCTTTGATGAGTAATTTTGCTCCTATGATGTTTTTACCATCCCAGGCATCAAACGGAGCTAGCAACTGCAAACGATCTGAAGTTGGACTCACTGATACTTGAACATTTGAACCATCTTCGGCTGGAGCTTGAAAACCTGGATCTTCAGCATAAAATCCTTTTGCAGGCAACTCATCCCCCGTAGGAGCATCTAACATTACTTCTTCTCCATCTTCATTGATTAAAGTATCTGTTAATGGATTAAAGCTTAAATCTCCTGCAATTGCCATAGCAGTCACCAACTCTGGAGAACCTACAAATGCTAATGTATTCGGGTTTCCATCGGCACGTTTTGAAAAGTTACGATTGAAAGAGTGAACGATTGTATTTCTTTCTTCTTTCTCTGCTCCTTCTCTGTCCCACATACCAATACATGGTCCGCATGCATTTGCAAAAACTGTTGCGCCAATTTTATGGAATGTATCGATAAACCCATCTCTTTCGATAGTAGAACGAACTACCTCTGAACCCGGAGTGATTGTAAACTCAGATTTAACTTTTAACTTTTTATCGGCAACTTGCTTCGCCAAAGATGCTGCACGAGCAATATCTTCGTATGAAGAGTTTGTACATGAACCTATTAAACCAACTTGAATTTGTAACGGCCAGTTATTTTTAATAGCCTCTTCTTTCATTTTAGAAATTGGTGTAGCTAAATCAGGTGTAAATGGTCCGTTTAAGTGTGGCTCTAATTCTGATAAGTTAATTTCGATAACTTGATCAAAATATTTTTCTGGATTTGCGTATACTTCAGGATCTCCTGTTAAGTATGGAGCTATTTTGTCTGCAGCATCAGCAACATCGGCTCTGTTTGTAGAACGTAGGTAACGACTCATTGAAGCGTCATATCCAAAAGTTGAAGTTGTTGCTCCAATTTCTGCTCCCATATTACAAATTGTACCTTTTCCTGTACATGACATAGAAGTAGCACCTTCTCCAAAATATTCAACAATTGCACCTGTTCCCCCTTTTACAGTAAGAATTCCAGCAACTTTAAGGATAACATCTTTAGGAGCTGTCCATCCTGATAACTTACCAGTCAATTTTACTCCAATTAATTTAGGAAATTTTAATTCCCATGCCATTCCTGACATAACATCTACTGCATCTGCTCCACCAACACCAATAGCGACCATCCCTAATCCTCCTGCATTTACAGTATGAGAATCTGTTCCAATCATCATTCCGCCTGGAAAAGCATAATTCTCAAGTACTACTTGGTGAATAATTCCTGCTCCTGGTTTCCAGAAACCAATTCCGTATTTATTAGAAACTGATGAAAGAAAATCGAATACTTCATTGCTTTGTGTTTTTGCTCTAGCCAAATCGGTTACTGCATCAACTTTAGCCTGAATTAAGTGATCACAATGTACTGTTGTAGGAACTGCTACTTTTGATTTACCTGCATGCATAAATTGCAATAATGCCATTTGTGCCGTTGCATCTTGACATGCGACACGATCTGGTGCAAAATCAACATAATCAATCCCTCTTCCAAAAGCCTTAGTCGGCATTCCATCCCAAAGGTGATTGTACAAAATTTTCTCAGTTAAAGTAAGTGGACGACCAACAATTTCGCGTGCTTTATCAACACGACTTGGCATGTTGTCATACACTTTTTTAATCATTTCAATATCAAATGCCATAATATACTTGTTTTATTTTTTATTCAATTTTGAACACCCCAAGTTACAAAAAATTGGATAGCTATAAAAGAAAAAGCCCGAGTTTATAACTCGGGCTCTAAAATTATAATTAGGTAATAATATGATTATTTCACTAATAACTTATGAGAAGGTGCAAACTTAGTTAGATTGATTCCTTCTACTGCAATTTTATATTCTTCAATTGTCGGTGTTCTACCTAAAATTGTTGACAGAACAACAACCGGAGTTGATGAAAGAAGAGATTCTCCTTTTTTACCTTCGGTATCTTCTACAACTCTTCCTTGAAAAAGACGCGTAGAAGTTGCCATTACAGTATCTCCTTTTGCAGCTTTTTCTTGGTTACCCATACAAAGATTACATCCTGGACGCTCTAAATATAACATCTTTTCGTATTCAGTACGAGCAGCACCTTTTGGAGCACTATCATTAAATTCAAAACCTGAATATTTCTGTAAAACTTCCCAATCCCCTTCAGCTTTAAGTTCATCTACAATATTATATGTTGGAGGAGCTACTACAAGAGGAGCTTTAAATTCAACTTTACCATATTGTACTTCGATATTCTTAAGCATTTGAGCAAGGATTTTCATGTCGCCTTTATGCACCATACAAGATCCAATAAATCCAAGATCTACTTTTTTATCTCCTCCGTAAAAAGATAGCGGTCTAATTGTATCGTGAGTATAACGCTTAGAAACATCAATATTATTTACATCTGGATCTGCAATCATTGGCTCTGCAATCAGATCAAGATCAACAACAACTTCAGCATAATACTTAGCATTAGCATCTGGAATTAAAGCTGGTTTCTCTCCAGATATAACTTCTGCTATTCTTTTATTTGCTTTATCAATCAAACCTTGAAGAACTTGATTTTCGTTATCCATACCTTTATCAATCATGATTTGGATTCTGCCTTTAGCAATTTCCAATGATTCAATTAAAGTAGCATCTTCAGAAATACAGATAGAAGCTTTCGCTTTCATCTCTGCAGTCCAGTCAGTAAATGTGAAAGCTTGATCAGCATTAAGAGTCCCTAAATGAACTTCGATGATTCTACCTTGGAACACATTCTCTCCTCCAAATTTATGAAGCATCTGAGCTTGTGTAGCATGAACCACATCACGGAAATCCATATAGTTTTTCATATCTCCTTTGAATGTCACTTTTACTGATTCTGGAATTGGCATTGAAGCCTCACCTGTAGCAAGAGCAAGAGCAACTGTTCCTGAGTCAGCACCAAAAGCAACACCTTTTGACATTCTTGTATGTGAATCACCACCAATGATGATTGCCCACTCGTCTATAGTAATATCATTAAGTACTTTATGAATTACATCTGTCATTGCATGATAAACTCCTTTCGGGTCACGTGCCGTGATCAAACCAAAATCGTTCATGAATTTCATCAATTTTGGAATATTTGCCTGCGCTTTTTTATCCCATACAGAAGCTGTATGACAACCTGATTGGTAAGCACCATCAACTATTGGTGAAATTACTGTAGCCGCCATAGATTCTAATTCCTGAGCAGTCATAAGACCAGTCGTATCCTGTGAACCTACGATATTAACTTCTACACGAACATCTGATCCAGCGTGTAATACTTTGTTCGGTGTATTTCCAACAGCATTTCTGTTGAATATTTTTTCTACTGCAGTCAGTCCTTGACCATCATTAGAAATTTCTTTTGATGGAGCGTAAACAGCTGGAATAGCAACACCTAGAGTTTTAGCCGCAAATGTTTGAAGTTTTTTACCGAATACAATAGCATACGACCCACCTGCTTTAATGAATTCCATTTTTTGAGGAGTGAATGCCTTAGAAATATCAATTAACTCTTGATCTTCTTTATAAAGTTTCTTCTCCTTAACGTTTATTGTAAGAACAGTACCTGTAGCAACAGAGTACGCTTCTTCTAAAACTGGATCTCCATTTTCATTACGAACTGGATTTCCGTTTTCATCTAATTTTTTTACCCAGTTTTTAAGATCTAAACCAATCCCTCCAGTAACATCAACTGTTGTTAAGAAGATTGGAGAAATACCGTTTGTTCCTCCTACAATTGGAGCAAGATTAACAAAAGGAATATATGGGCTTGCTTGCTTACCAGTCCAAAGAGCCACGTTGTTTACACCTGACATTCTTGAAGACCCAACTCCCATAGTTCCTTTTTCAGCAATCAACATCACACTTTTATCTGGATGAGCCGCTTGAAGTGCTCTGATTTCCTCTTGTGCTTCAGGAGTAATCATACATTTTCCATGAAGCTCACGGTCTGAACGTGAGTGCGCCTGATTACCTGGAGAAAGTAAATCGGTTGAAATATCTCCCTCACCAGCAATATAAGTAACTATCTTAACTTCATCGGCTACTTCTGGCAGTTTTGTAAAAAACTCTGCCTGAACGTAACTTTCAAGAATATCTTTAACTATTTCATTTCCATTTTTAAATGCTTCAACCAAACGATCCGTATCAGCATCATAAAGGAAAACCTGAGTTTTAAGAACCTTTGCCGCTTCTTTAGCGATAGCAACATCATTTCCTAATGCTAAATCAAGTAATACCTCAATCGAAGGACCACCTTTCATGTGTGACAATAACTCAAAAGCAAAAGCTGGTGTAATCTCTTTTAATACTGATTCGCCAAGAATAATTTCCTTTAAAAACTTTGCTTTCTCACCAGCAGCACTGGTAGTTCCAGGCAGTGTGTTGTAAATAAAAAACTTAAGAGAATCTTCTCGAAATGGGCTATCTAAATCTTTTATTTGAGCAATGATTTCGCTTAATAATTCAGCACCATCGATAGGCTTTGGATGAAGACCTTGACCTTTGCGTTCTTCGATCTCTTTAATGTAATCGTTATAAGTATTCATAATATATATAAGTCTTTTATTTTTTTGTATGCAAATTTAAAAATTAAAGATGACAATTAAAAAAAATATAACAGAAGTAGCCTTTTCAAAAATTATTATTTATAAATAACGATTTACTTTGCTAAAATTTAGCAAAATTTCAATTTTACGTCAAAATATTAAATTATTAATAATATAAAATCCTTTCTTTGACAAAGTCGAAATTCGTTATTACAAAAAAAAGGTTCTATGCTATGTTTTAAGCAAAGAACCTTTCTAAATAAACTATTTTATAACGTTATATTAGTTTTTGAATTATAATTTCTTCTGTAATTCCTTCGGCATCGGCCTTATAATTTTTAATAATTCGATGTCTCAAAATTCCAGTTGCTACCGCTTTTACATCTTCTATATCTGGAGAAAATTTACCATTAAAAGCCGCATGTGCTTTGGCTGCCAGAATTAAATTTTGTGATGCTCTTGGCCCCGCTCCCCAATCTAAATAATTTCTAACAAAATCATTTGTCAAACTATTATCTGGACGAGTTTTACTAACCAAAGTTACGGCATATTCTATAACATTATCTGCAACAGGAATCCTACGAATTAAGTGCTGAAAATCAATAATTTCCTGAGCTGTAAATAATGGATTAATCACGCTTGTATTATCTGAAGTAGTACGCTTAACAACTTGCACTTCTTCTTCAAAACTAGGATACTCTAATTTTATAGCAAACATAAAACGATCTAATTGAGCTTCTGGCAAAGGATACGTTCCTTCTTGCTCAATCGGGTTTTGTGTAGCTAATACGAAATAGGGTAAATCTAATTTATGATTCTCTCCTGCAATAGTTACCGAACGTTCTTGCATAGCTTCTAACAAAGCAGCTTGGGTTTTAGGTGGCGTTCTATTAATCTCATCAGCCAAAATAATATTCGAAAAAACAGGTCCTTTAATAAACTTGAATCGCCTGTTTTCATCAAGAATTTCACTTCCTAATATATCAGATGGCATCAAATCTGGAGTAAATTGAATTCTCTTAAAGTCAAGCCCTAAAGCCTGCGAAAGTGTATTAATCAATAATGTTTTTGCCAATCCTGGCACCCCTATTAAAAGAGCATGTCCACCAGAAAAAATGCAAATCAAAATTTGATCTACAACATCATCCTGACCTACAATTATTTTTGCGATTTCAGTTTTTAATTCATTACGTTTTTTTACTAAGTTATGAATTACTGTTACATCAGACATCTTATGAATGTATTTAAAATTAAAAAGAGCTAGCTTTATGAATCCATAAAACTAACTCTTTTTATTTATTTTATAAAAATTATTTTTTCAACCAATTATTAGTAAAAGAACAATCTCTGTACTCACCAATTATTTTAATATAAGTTTCTTTAATTTTTTCATCAAACCATTTCGCAATAGCATTGATCTGTTTTTCTTTTAAAGCTAAGTCTTTAATCTTGATATAATCCTTACCATAATCAGCAACGTGCTCTTCAATTCTATTTGTTACAGTAATGATCTTGTATGTTTTTTTACCTTTATCATCTGTATTCAAAATTGGTTGCGAAACTTCATCATCTTTTAGGTTAGAAACCTGAGTGTATAAAGTAGGATCCATTTTTGTTAATTCAAAACGCGTATCTTGTGTATTTGGGTTAATTAAGGCACCACCATTTGCACGTGTTTCTTTTTCATCTGAATCTGCTCTTGCAGCTTCTGCAAAAGTAACTTTCTTAGCTACTATTTTTTCTCTAATTGCAGTAATTCTTTCTTTTGCTTCTTTTAAAGCGTCTTCAGAAACTACTGGAGCAATTAAGATATGTCGCAACTCCACTTCTTGCCCTTTTATTTTATCAACTTTTATGATATGAAAACCATAAATCGTTTCAAAAGGAGCTGAAACTTCACCTTCTTGAAGACTAAAAGCTACATCCTTAAATTCTTTTACGAAAGCAGTTTTTCTATTCATTTTATAATAACCACCACTTGAACTAGAACCTGGGTCTTGAGAATACAAAACTGCTTTAGTTGCAAAACTAGCTCCTTCTTCTACATCCTTTTTGATGCTATTTAGTCTATCAATTACTTTTTGCTTATCTTCTTTAGAAACTTTAGGCTCTACAACAATTTGTGCTACTTCCATTTCTGCTCCAAAAGTTGGCAAATCATCCTTAGGTATCTTTTTAAAGAAATTACGAACCTCCTCTGGCGTAATCTCTACTCCATCAATAATTTTTTTCTGCATCTCTGAAGCTAACTTTTGCTCTTTTAAGATTTCAGAAAAATAAGTCTTAAATTCCTCAATCGAATTCTTCTTGTAGTACTGTACAACTTTATTAATATCACCTACTTGTTGCAACATGATACCTAATTTATCTTCCATGATACCTTTTATCTCAGCATCACTTACAATAATACTATCTTGAATAGCCTGATGTGCGTATAACTTATCTTCTAAAAGTTTTCCTAGCATTTGACATCTAGAAATATCTTTTACTGATCCTCCTTGACTACTAATTTCTAAATAACTTTTGTCGATATCTGAATCTAAAATAATATAATCACCAACTGTAGCGATAATACCATCAATTTTTGGTTTTTGATTACTTTTAACTTCAACTGGTTTTACTGCAACAACATCTTTAATAATTTCTTGCGCTCTAGTTAGCGAATTGAAAAGAAGCAAAAAACTCACTGTTAATATAAATTGACAATTGATTGTTTTTATTCGTAATTTTTTTAATAGCATTATTTAAAAATTTAATTTAATGTAAAGTAGCTTTATTTATTTTTAGCATTATCCGGTCACAAATATAGTAAACCGCTTATTTCAATATATATTTTAAATGTTCAGAAAATAAAATCTTTACAAATCTAACAAACATTGCTTAATTATCTTATAACCAACAAAAATAACAATTCAATCACATAATACAAGTTTCCTCATTACTATTAACAAAAAATTATATCTGAGAATTGACCCTGCCCAAATATTTAAAACTTTCCAGAATAGCGCTTACGTTTTTTTTCTAAAAAGTAAAAAATTCCATCAAAAACAAAACATAATACAATCAAATTCAGGTAAATAATAAAAAATTCTCAATGTCCTGTAAAGTATAAACTTTAGAACAACACTTTGCAAAACGCTACGCAAACAAGTTTACGTTTATATTCGATATGTTATTACTATTTTTTGCGCCAAAAATATATAAATAATCTAAATATTTTAAACAAATACCCAACAAATAATAATTTTAAAAACACAAATCACAAAGCTTTATTTATTTATCCCTCTAACAACTCTTTTTTATTCTTACAGTTCAAATGAAAATACAGAATCTAAAATTGAAACAAGCAAATCTAAATTCAATGTTCTACAAAAAGGATATTTAGGTGTGATATAATTATTTTCCAAAAAAAAAAAAAAAAAAAAAATAGAAACTTGAGACTTTAAACTCAAAACAAAGAAATTGGTTTCTTTAAATAAGCGAGCTATTTCTTAATCAATCCATAAATAAGTCAATAATTACAATAAATTATCTAGTATAAACGAACTTAAAATTGAAGCTACTATTTTTTTTAAGCCGTAATAAATAGTACTTTTGCAAACTATTGATATTAAAATATGAGCTTTTTAAAAGAAATACAACGTAGAAGAACATTTGGAATTATCTCGCATCCCGATGCTGGAAAAACAACATTAACGGAAAAACTTTTGTTATTTGGTGGTGCTATTCAGGAAGCAGGTGCAGTAAAAAACAATAAAATAAAAAAAGGAGCTACGAGTGATTTCATGGAAATCGAACGTCAGAGAGGAATTTCGGTTTCTACATCTGTTTTGGCCTTTAATTATAAAGATAAAAAAATCAACATCCTTGATACTCCTGGTCACAAGGATTTTGCCGAAGATACTTTCAGAACTTTAACAGCCGTAGATAGCGTAATTGTAGTAATTGACGTTGCTAAAGGGGTTGAGGAACAAACTGAGAAATTAGTTGCTGTATGTAGAATGCGTAAAATTCCGATTATTGTTTTCATCAACAAATTAGATCGTGAAGGTAAAGATGCATTCGATTTAATGGATGAAGTTGAGCAAAAATTAGGCTTAACTGTTACTCCATTAAGTTTTCCTATCGGAATGGGATATGATTTTCAAGGAATCTATAACCTTTGGGAACAAAACATCAATTTATTTAGTGGAGACAGTCGTAAAAACATTGAGGAAACTATCGCTTTTTCTGATGTACAAAATCCTGAACTAGAAAAAATAATTGGTCAAAAACCTGCTGATAGGCTACGTGAAGAATTAGAATTAATAGACGAAGTATATCCTAAATTTGATCGTCAAGATTATTTAGACGGAAAATTACAACCTGTATTTTTCGGTTCGGCCTTAAATAACTTTGGAGTACGTGAATTATTAGATTGTTTTGTTACAATTGCTCCTTCTCCAAGACCAAAAGAATCTGAAACACGTTTGGTTGATCCAACCGAAGAAAAAATGACTGGTTTTGTATTTAAAATACATGCCAATATGGACCCTAAACACAGAGACCGTTTGGCTTTTATAAAAATCGTTTCTGGTACTTTTGAAAGAAATAAACCGTATTACCATGTACGTCAGAAAAAGAATTTAAAATTTTCAAGTCCAAATGCATTCTTTGCAGAGAAGAAAGAAATTGTAGATATTTCATATCCAGGTGATATTGTTGGTCTACATGATACAGGAAACTTTAAAATTGGAGATACATTAACTGAAGGTGAAATAATGAGCTTTAAAGGAATTCCAAGTTTCTCTCCTGAGCACTTTAGATACATTAATAATGCCGATCCTATGAAAGCTAAGCAATTAGACAAAGGAGTAGACCAATTAATGGACGAAGGTGTTGCGCAATTGTTCACGTTAGAAATGAATAACCGTAAAGTTATCGGAACTGTAGGAGCCCTTCAATATGAGGTAATTCAATACCGTTTGGAACATGAATACGGTGCAAAATGTACGTATGAAAATTTCCCTGTTCATAAAGCGTGCTGGGTTAAACCTGACGATGCCAAAAATGATGAATTCAAAGAATTTAAACGTATTAAACAAAAATTCTTAGCAAAAGATAAATACGGTCAATTAGTATTTTTAGCTGATTCAGACTTTACAATACAAATGACTCAAAACAAATATCCAAGCGTGAAATTATTCTTCACTTCTGAATTTGAATAAAGGTATCAAAACAAAACGCCAATTTAAAAATTGGCGTTTTTACATTTAATCTCATACCCTAAATAAATAATAAAAAGAAACTTTAATACCTATCTAATTTAACTATTATAAATTGGTTATACTCATTCATTCCTTTTAGCACAAAACTTCTTTGAATACATTACCTAATTCAACAACAGTATTTCCAGTATTATTTTTTGTTTAAACGTGCTTCTTCAAGATCAAGATTATTTACCATATCACGAATTACATAATCATCATATTTCTTTTCCTTACTTAATTTATGGAGATAAGCTCTGCGCAAATTAATCAAATCAAGCATGATTTTAGTATATATTTTACGAACCGACCCAATTTCATTTCTTGTATTCTCTTGAGTCCTATAATGTTCTGTAATAAGCATAGTTCTTTTAATCTGCTCTTTTATTCTTGCAATACTTTCATATTTTTCCATTTCTTTTTGATAGTGTTTATCTAAATATTCTAAAGAACTTGAAGCTAATTGATATCTGATATCTTCAATTTGTTCCTCAGCGGGAACATAATAATCAACCTCTTCTACTTTCATAAATTTAACAAAAAGTGGTAACGTGAGCCCCTGAAATACAAGAGTAACTAAAATCACTACGAAGGTTATAAATAAAATAAGATTACGGTGTGGAAATTCTTCGCCATTATCAAGTGTTAGCGGTATTGCAAGTGCAGAAGCCAAGGAAACTATTCCCCGCATACCAGCCCATCCAATAATAAAAGGCAACTTTAGTTTAGGGCTTGCTTCATTATTTCGAATTCTAGCGCTGATTAATCTAGGCAGAAATTCTACTGCATAAACCAAAATAATACGCACTATAATAACGATAACAGCTATAATTATACCATATTGCATTGCTTCTTTGAGAGAGTAATCACCAAGTCCCTCTACAATAGCTGGAAGTTCTAACCCAATAAGAATAAATACAAATCCATTAAGTAAGAATGTTAATGTTTCCCAAACATCCGCAGTTTGTATTCGTGTATGATAATTTAAAAAATCCTTAGAACGAAAAGACATAAATAAACCACCACTTACTACAGCTAAAACACCAGAATAATGAAATTGCTCTGCCATCATATACATTAGGTAGGGAGCTATAATAGTTATAGGAGTCGTTATTCTGGATGACTTAGCCCAATAACGCAAAATGAGATATAATAAATGAGCAATAACAAGTCCTACAAAAACCCCCATCACTGAAGATACAACAAAAAATTTAGTAGCTGTTTGTATACCAAATTGACCTGTAAGTATTGAAAGAAGTGCAAATCTAAACACTGTAAGAGAAGCAGCATCATTTACTAAACTTTCTCCTTCTAAAATAGTGAGTCCACGTCTAGGAATCTTTAAATCTTTCAAAACAGAGGTTGCTGCCACAGCATCTGGCGGAGAAATGATTCCTCCTAATAAAAATCCTAAAGCTAAAGTAAATCCAGGTATTATAGTAGTTGAAAAAAAGGCAATTGCAATCGAAGTAAAGAAAACGAGACCAAAACCCATGAGCAAAACCGATCTTTTCCATTTCCAGAAGTTATTCCAAGATGTATTCCATGCGGCCTCAAAAAGTAATGGAGGGAGAAACAATAAAAAAACCATATCTGGATCAAGACTAATATCAGGAGCACCAGGTATAAAAGAAATAACCAAACCACCAATTACTAAAAAAATTGGATATGAAATTTTTAACTTTTGACTCAATACATATAAAAGAGCCATCGCGAAAAATAATGTGATAATAAGGAGTATATTTTGATGTATCATATTTATATTGCTTTGACAAACTTTGATAAAAATCCAAAAAAAACACTAGTCCTATAAAAATAATAAATTTTATGCAGCAGATGAGATTTATAAGAATTATTAAACAATTCCATGCTTTTGAAACGATCGTTTTGATTTTTCGTACCTCAGAAGGACAAAATTGGTCAAAAAAAAAACCCTGTTTCGTTAGAAACAGGGTTTTAAAGAAAGGCGACGACATACTCTCCCACATAACTGCAGTACCATCTGCGCAGGCGGGCTTAACTACTCTGTTCGGGATGGGAAGAGGTGAGCCCCGCCGCAATAACCACCTTAAGGTCGTTAGTTGCTTTGGACAACTTATCAATTGTTAATTATTAATTGTTGATTATTAATTATCAAGTGAACAATATCTTAACACACTGAGATAAAAAAAAATATAATTTATTTAGAAAGTTTCTCCCCCACACCGTAGTGTGGGGAAAAGGTGTACATAAGCTTACGGATTATTAGTACTACTCGACTATGACATTACTGCCTTTACATCTATAGCCTATCAACGTGGTCATCTCCCACGATCCTTAAAAGAAATCTCATCTTGTGGTGGGTTTCGCGCTTATATGCTTTCAGCGCTTATCCCTTCCAAACGTAGCTACTCTGCGGTGCTCCTGGCGGAACAACAGATACACTAGAGGTTTGTCCAATTCGGTCCTCTCGTACTAGAATCAGATCCACTCAAATTTCTTGCGCCCACAGTAGATAGAGACCGAACTGTCTCACGACGTTCTGAACCCAGCTCGCGTGCCACTTTAATGGGCGAACAGCCCAACCCTTGGGACCTTCTCCAGCCCCAGGATGTGACGAGCCGACATCGAGGTGCCAAACCCCCCCGTCGATATGAGCTCTTGGGGGAGATCAGCCTGTTATCCCCGGCGTACCTTTTATCCTTTGAGCGATGGCCCTTCCATGCGGAACCACCGGATCACTATGCTCTACTTTCGTACCTGATCGACCTGTATGTCTCTCAGTCAAGCTCCCTTATGCCATTGCACTCTACGCACGGTTACCAAGCGTACTGAGGGAACCTTTAGAAGCCTCCGTTACTCTTTTGGAGGCGACCACCCCAGTCAAACTACCCACCAAGCAATGTCCCCCGCAATCACGGGGTTAGGCCTCAGATAAACAAAGGGTTGTATTTCAACAATGACTCCACAACGCCTAGCGACGCCACTTCACAGTCTCCAACCTATCCTACACATCATTTATCCAAGGTCAATACTAAGCTATAGTAAAGGTGCACAGGGTCTTTTCGTCCCACTGCGGGTAAGCGGCATCTTCACCGCTACTACAATTTCACCGAGCTCATGGCTGAGACAGTGTCCAGATCGTTACACCATTCGTGCAGGTCGGAACTTACCCGACAAGGAATTTCGCTACCTTAGGACCGTTATAGTTACGGCCGCCGTTTACTGGGGCTTCAATTCAATGCTTCTCCGAAGATAACATCTCCTCTTAACCTTCCAGCACCGGGCAGGTGTCAGGCCCTATACTTCATCTTACGATTTTGCAGAGCCCTGTGTTTTTGATAAACAGTCGCCTGGACCTCTTCACTGCGGCCAGCATTGCTGCTGGCGACCTTTCTCCCGAAGTTACAGGTCTATTTTGCCTAATTCCTTAGCCATGAATCTCTCGAGCACCTTAGGATTCTCTCCTCAACTACCTGTGTCGGTTTACGGTACTGGTACTAATTACCTGAAGTTTAGAGGTTTTTCTTGGAAGCCCTTAGGCGCACTATCTCTTCAACCGAAGTCTCCGAGTACTATCGTATTTCCCCAAGCCGTGTGGATTTGCCTGCACAGCTTATAGGTAGGTACTTCAACGAACTATTCCGTCAGTTCGCGGCGCTTTCATCACTCCGTCACCCCATCACAGTAATTAGTAGTACGGGAATATTAACCCGTTAGCCATCGACTGTCCCTTTCGGGTTCGCCTTAGGACCAGACTAACCCACAGCTGATTAGCATAGCTGTGGAAACCTTAGTTTTTCGGTGTGCGGGTTTCTCGCCCGCATTATCGTTACTTATGCCTACATTTTCTTTTCTAACCAGTCCAGCATACCTTACGATACACCTTCAACCCTGTTAGAATGCTCCCCTACCACTTACAGCATAGCTGTAAATCCATAGCTTCGGTAATATGTTTATGCCCGATTATTATCCATGCTCGTCCGCTCGACTAGTGAGCTGTTACGCACTCTTTAAATGAATGGCTGCTTCCAAGCCAACATCCTAGCTGTCTGGGCAGACAAACCTCGTTCTTTCAACTTAACATATATTTGGGGACCTTAGCTGATGGTCTGGGTTCTTTCCCTCTCGGACTTGGACCTTAGCACCCAAGCCCTCACTGTTGTGAAACATTATATAGCATTCGGAGTTTGTCAGGAATTGGTAGGCGGTGAAGCCCCCGCATCCAATCAGTAGCTCTACCTCTATATAACTTTATGCACAACGCTGCACCTAAATGCATTTCGGGGAGTACGAGCTATTTCCGAGTTTGATTGGCCTTTCACCCCTACCCACAGGTCATCCGAAGACTTTTCAACGTCAACCGGTTCGGTCCTCCACTGTGTGTTACCACAGCTTCAACCTGCCCATGGGTAGATCACACGGTTTCGCGTCTAACACTACTGACTAAAGCGCCCTATTCAGACTCGCTTTCGCTACGGATCCATGGCTTAACCACTTATCCTTGCCAGCAACGTTAACTCGTAGGCTCATTATGCAAAAGGCACGCCGTCACCCCACGAAAGGGCTCCGACCGCTTGTAAGCGTATGGTTTCAGGATCTATTTCACTCCGTTATTCACGGTTCTTTTCACCTTTCCCTCACGGTACTGGTTCACTATCGGTCTCTCAGGAGTATTTAGCCTTAGCGGATGGTCCCGCCAAATTCAGACAGGGTTTCACGTGCCCCGCCCTACTCAGGATACCACTATCCTTTACACTCATTACCTATACGGGACTATCACCCTCTATGGTTCTACTTTCCAGTAGATTCTAATTCTTTGTGCAAGAAATCTCGTGGTCCTACAACCCCAATCATGCCGTAACATGGTTGGTTTGGGCTAATCCGCGTTCGCTCGCCACTACTTACGGAATCACTTTTGTTTTCTTCTCCTCCGCCTACTTAGATGTTTCAGTTCAGCGGGTTTGCCCACCTATCGGTGTACTATGTCTTCAACATAGTGGGTTGCCCCATTCAGGTATCTACGGATCAATTCGTGTGTGCCGATCCCCGTAGCTTTTCGCAGCTTATCACGCCTTTCATCGCCTCTGAGAGCCAAGGCATCCCCCATACGCCCTTATTTTGCTTATTGTACCAATCATAATTTAATATGACCGTTTTTTTTTGTTTTTATCTTTTGTATTACTACTCAATAAAAACGCTTTCTACTTTTTATTATTTTCTTATCTCAATATGTCAATGAACTTTTTCTTTTTAGAATAAAGAAAATAGAGATTAGAGTATAGACTTAATCTATATTCTTTTTTTCTATATTCTATCTTCTTAAAGATAGTGGAGAATAACGGAGTCGAACCGTTGACCTCCTGCGTGCAAGGCAGGCGCTCTAGCCAGCTGAGCTAATCCCCCATTTTTAAAATGATGATGAATTATGAGTTATGAATTCACTCATAAATGCTCAACTTCTAAAATTTCCTTTTATTTAAGTTTTAAATAGTAGTCCCGGGCAGACTCGAACTGCCGACCCCTACATTATCAGTGTAGTACTCTAACCAGCTGAGCTACGAGACTCTGTTTTACTTAAATTTATTATTTGAACTAACAGCAGAGTAATATAATCTTTAGAGATGAACCTTTAGTATCTTTCGTCTTCTTTCCCTAGCGTGCATAAAGCTAACACTAAGGCTCTAGAAAGGAGGTGTTCCAGCCGCACCTTCCGGTACGGCTACCTTGTTACGACTTAGCCCTAGTTACCAGTTTTACCCTAGGCAGCTCCTTGCGGTCACCGACTTCAGGCACCCCCAGCTTCCATGGCTTGACGGGCGGTGTGTACAAGGCCCGGGAACGTATTCACCGGATCATGGCTGATATCCGATTACTAGCGATTCCAGCTTCACGGAGTCGAGTTGCAGACTCCGATCCGAACTGTGACCGGTTTTATAGATTCGCTCCTGGTCGCCCAGTGGCTGCTCTCTGTACCGGCCATTGTAGCACGTGTGTAGCCCAAGGCGTAAGGGCCGTGATGATTTGACGTCATCCCCACCTTCCTCACAGTTTGCACTGGCAGTCTTGTTAGAGTTCCCGACATGACTCGCTGGCAACTAACAACAGGGGTTGCGCTCGTTATAGGACTTAACCTGACACCTCACGGCACGAGCTGACGACAACCATGCAGCACCTTGTAATTTGTCTTGCGAAAAATCTGTTTCCAAATCGGTCAAACTACATTTAAGCCTTGGTAAGGTTCCTCGCGTATCATCGAATTAAACCACATGCTCCACCGCTTGTGCGGGCCCCCGTCAATTCCTTTGAGTTTCATTCTTGCGAACGTACTCCCCAGGTGGGATACTTATCACTTTCGCTTAGCCACTGAGATTGCTCCCAACAGCTAGTATCCATCGTTTACGGCGTGGACTACCAGGGTATCTAATCCTGTTCGCTACCCACGCTTTCGTCCATCAGCGTCAATCAATTAGTAGTAACCTGCCTTCGCAATTGGTATTCCATGTAATCTCTAAGCATTTCACCGCTACACTACATATTCTAGTTACTTCCTAATAATTCAAGTTTAGCAGTATCAATGGCCGTTCCACCGTTGAGCGATGGGCTTTCACCACTGACTTACTAAACCGCCTACGGACCCTTTAAACCCAATGATTCCGGATAACGCTTGGATCCTCCGTATTACCGCGGCTGCTGGCACGGAGTTAGCCGATCCTTATTCTTACAGTACCGTCAAGCTGGTTCACGAACCAGGGTTTCTTCCTGTATAAAAGCAGTTTACAATCCATAGGACCGTCATCCTGCACGCGGCATGGCTGGATCAGGCTTGCGCCCATTGTCCAATATTCCTCACTGCTGCCTCCCGTAGGAGTCTGGTCCGTGTCTCAGTACCAGTGTGGGGGATCTCCCTCTCAGGACCCCTACCCATCGTAGCCTTGGTAAGCCGTTACCTTACCAACTAGCTAATGGGACGCATGCTCATCTTTTACCGTTGTGACTTTAATTGCTGAATGATGCCATTCTGCAATGCTATGAGGTATTAATCCAAATTTCTCTGGGCTATCCCTCTGTAAAAGGTAGATTGCATACGCGTTACGCACCCGTGCGCCGGTCTCTGCTCCCGAAGAAGCATACCCCTCGACTTGCATGTGTTAAGCCTGCCGCTAGCGTTCATCCTGAGCCAGGATCAAACTCTTCATCGTATATTTTTTATATTATATTGCGACTAAGATGCTATCGGTTATATTCAAATCTTGCGATTCTATTACTCTTTATTATTTGTTTCGAAATCTCTTTCGAAACGGCTGTCAATTCAATATGTCTAAGAACTTTCTCTTTACTTTTGTGTCGCTTGTTTCTCAAAGCGGGTGCAAAAGTAATGAACTCCTTTTTAACTGGCAAGATATTTTTGAAGTTTTTTTTAGAAATTTTTATTTCTAATTTCACTTCTTATCTTAGCAGTATTTCAAGGAACTTCGCTTCTTTTGCGGGGTGCAAATGTAACTTTCGTTTTCCAAACTCACAAGCTTTTTTTAATCTTTATTTTTAAAACTTTCGTTTCTAATTTTGATTATTTGCCTGTCAGTATTTCAGTGAACGTCTTGTTTGTTGCGGGTGCAAAACTACCACCTTTTTCTAGATAAACAATACTTTCCGCTTGTGTTTTTGCGTTTATTTTTAGAATATTTCTTAATACACTGATTGCATTGATTTTAATATTTGAGTGTTTTGCGTTTCGTGAGTATTTTCGGTAGCTGTTTCTTGGTGATGCCCATTTTTAGTGGGATTCTCGCAAAGACGCAAAGACGCAAAGCTTATTATATTGTCGTTAAATATGTCGTTTATCCTCTATTTTACCCCTCCTAGCCCTGATAGAAGCGGAAATCCTTGCCCTTTTTTCTTTAAAAAGGACAAGATTGAAGCGCATAGCAGGTAAAAGCTCCTGGAAATCGGTATGATCGCTTCTTTTGATTAGCGCCTCCAATATATAGGTATCAAAAAAAAGTGGCTACCTTATATGGTAGCCACTTTTGGATTAACTAAATTATGTAATGTTATTATTCGACAATAAGCTTTTGAGTAGCTGTTTTACCTTCTTGCTCAACTTTTATAATATAAACTCCTGTTGGCAGTTTACGAATATCTAATTCTTTATGTTCTGTTTTGGTTGTGAAAACTATTTTTCCAGCCATATCAGCTATTACAATATTCTTAGGACTAGGAGATGTTGTTTGCACATATACCTTTCCGTCTTTTACAGGATTTGGATAAATGACAAACCCATCAATTTCATTTGTATCTATACCTAACGTACAAACTGTTGACGATACATTTATTGTACGAATTGCTACAGATGTATTTTGCAATGCATCTTTGGCAGTATAAATCAAAATGTATTGCCCTGGTGTATTAACGTCAACTATTCCTGAAACCAATACTTCTGAAGAAATGTCTACATCTAAATTATCTTTGGCAACATAACCAGCTTCTACATATGGACATCCTTTATCCAAAGAAACTAGTGTATTACCAGTAAGAGTAATTGTAGGTTTAGCTCTCTCAATTATAACTGTCCAATTTTCGATAGTTCCATTTTGCGCCATTACATTATATAATACAGGCAAAGTGTAGTTTAGTATAGTAACTCCGCTATTTTGTATATAGGTACCTATACGCAATGTTGCAAAACTAGATACTTGAAAATTTGGAATCAATGCACTTAAATTAGCATCATTGTTAACGTACACTCTTACAGTTTTTGAAACTGGATCTATTACAGTTACCCCTACTTGGTTTGCTACTGAGTACGATAGAAGACTTGCTTCGGAGTTACTAGCATTCAACGTTACTGTATAATTAGTTTTTGAAAGCTTATCCTCAGAAATTACTGTTACAAAGAAACTATCTTTGTAATCTGAATTAACCGATTTTGAGTTTAATTGTTTTTCTCCATCTATATGTAATTCTGCCCCTAGCGAAACAGTAAAGTCTGCAATTAGATTTGATACATCAACTCCAAACGGTACTGTTTTAGTAACATTATGACCTACTATATCTGTATTAATTTCTTGAGTTAACCCAGGATTAGAAGCTGTTTTAAAATCATAAGAAATCAATTTGCTTTCCTTATTTAAACCAACAGCCATTTTTATAGTGTACCTTTCTGTAATTCCAGTGTTAAACCCAACTCCTTCGACCGTTAAAATAAGCGGGGTTGTATAGTCATTAGGTGTAACTCCACTCATTTGCATATTTTCTTTTATTATTACTACACTTTGCATACCTACGGTGAAATTAGCAACTGCTTTAGTTATATCAGCCCCATCTTTTAATAGGACCGTAAAGGTTCTTGTTGCTTTATCATAAGACGATGAAATCTGATCAACAAAATCAATTTTTTGTAACAAAACTGGAACGTTCCAGAATTTGCCTTCCCCTATACCATCTGTATCTGCATTTGTTACTACTCCTGTATTATCATTTAATGAGCCATCAAAAACAAATTGCTTATTTCCTTCAGAAAATGGATAATAAGCTAGTAAACTTGGTACGTCTACTGGATACTTTGTCAATGCATTTGCTCTAATCGTCAGCTGACTACGAACACCTGTCCAAATACGAACTTCATCTATATTACCATTAAAACCTCGTGCCAAACCAGCATTATTACCTATATATGCAGGCGATGTGGCATTTGTACTCGCAGGCCCGGCTACACCAGTGCTTGTAAATGGAACTGAAACCCCATCTATATAAACAGTATAAACATTGGTTATACTCACAGTAAAAGCGATATGATGCCAAGTATTCTGCTTAATAGAATTAGTTAGTGTGTTTATATAATAAAATCCCGTCGCTGTGGCTATAGAAAGCACTAAGCTATTTTCTTTGTAAGTACCTAACTGATTAGCATTATGCACAAATACTGATATAGTACCTTTATCTAAAATTCTCCCATAAATACCTGATTCCTTTTGGTTAATCCATGCTTCGAATGTATAATTGTTACTAATATTTAAAGCTGGAGTAACATCACTCTTTACAAAATCATCTATCCCGTCAAATGTTCCTACTACATTTGTAGCACTATTTTGAACATGTGTTAATGTTACCGATTTTAGATCATTTGCAGGATCTGTATCACCTACTAATTTAGTATACACATCAACTACATAATCCCCAAGAGCACTTAAATCTGCTTTGGTTACAAATGAAACCGTAGCTGTTCCTGAGGCTGCGATAGGCCCTACAACATTTTGCACTACCTCATTTTCTCCATTAACTTTATATGCTATTGGAAAATTTGAGATTGGAACATTGGATAGATTACGTATCACAGCCGTTACAGTAACTGGCTTATTACCTGGCTTAATGGGCGCTACGATTTTCTCTACACTTGCATTAATAGCTGTAAACGGCAATACATCAATCGTGTATTCTTCTATTTCAAAATTATTATTTGAAGTTGTTACCCCATCAAATGTAGGTCCAAGGTTCACATTATAATATTCATTTGGTGAACGATACATTTGTATCACTCTCATTAATTTTTCACCTGGTGCCGTATTAGCAGGAATTGTTAATCCTCCTGTCAACGTTAAATTATTTCTGAAATAATGTGCACTTAATGTTGACTTAATTGCCGGAGAAGGTGATGTTGCTACAGTATTTATCCAGAAATTACCTGCATAAAACTCGTCTGTTAAGTCACCATCGCCATTTAAATCAATAACAATCATTGTAAAAACACCTACGTTTGTTGCTGATATATCTTTTGCAAGTGGAACTCCTGTTATCGTAATCGTTGCCTCGGGCTGATAAGTAAATCCTGCATATACTGGGATTTTTAAATTCTTAAAATCCGAATAAGGGGTAGTACCAGAAGTATTTACAAACTCATCCCATTTAAATTTAGAAATTGCATATCCATTAGTATTAGTATGTGTTGGCAATTCATTATCATTATAGACCGTTTTTTCAATGCTATTATCAGTCATATCAGTACCACTTTTAATGACATACTTTTTTCCAACAATAGATAAATCTGCTTTGGTAGGGAAAGTAAAATTTACAGTTCCATTACCAGGAATAGAAGGTACAACGCCTGTAACTTTCTCTCCCTCATTCACTTGATAAAACACAGGGTAATCTATCAATGCAACTGACCCTAAATTACTAACTCTAATAGAGACAATACTTTCATTTGATTTTTTCCCGATAATCTCTGGTTTTACAATAGCAACTACACTTACGTCATTTACAACTGGTTTTGCAACACAAGTAATATCTGCAATCCAACCTTTTTCATTTACAGCTTCATCAGAAACAAACCTAAATGTTAATTCCCCACCAGCGGCGGTAGAAGTCAATGATGGAGGTAAAGTATTTCCTGTATACTTTCCTAATAATGGAGCGCTTGTGTTTGCACCATTGTAAACGTACATAAAATCATAATCAGCCTCAAGATCAAAATTGCTAAAGTTCACATTTATACTATTACCAGCTGTTAAAGGAATAAATGTTATCGTTTGAGTAACCCCGTCTCCATAGTTATCATAACGTGTACCTGAATCTGTAAATACTGATGAACAAGTCGTTATACTCGCAACCGATCCCATCAAAACATCGGTACCTGAATTATAAACAACTTTAGTCATTGTATTATTCTCCGTTACTTGATCTCCTGTATAATTTACATTAGCTACTACGGTATATTTACCTAGGGTTAAGAAATTTGCTGTTTGTACAAAATCATAAGATATCTCACTTAACGGATTAACTGGCCCAGCAATTGTCTCAATTACTTCTGCACCTCCATTAATTTTATAAGAAACAGGTATATCACTTATAGCCACTGGTGAATTATTAAAAACTTTAATTTTTACTACCTCAGTTGCTGTAAATCCAGCATTTGGAATTAAAGAAGTTAATTTTAAATCAGTTCCCGAAGCTTCAAAGAAATTAATATTATCAATAGAAACTGAATTGAAAACATAATCATTATTTGCTATAATTACATCATTATCGCTTACAGCTTCAAATACAACGCTAAACGTTGTACCCGCATAAGCAGATAAATCATATGTCAATTCTGCATTACCAGTTAATTGTGTTCCGCCATATACACTTTTATTTAAATGACTACTTATTGGGCTTCCGTTTACCAAAACTCTAAAAAAGTTTTTATTAACTGAGCCAACACTATTCCATAATAAATTAAATGTCATTTTGATATTCTTACCCGTAAGACTTGTCGCATCTATATCGCAAAAAGAAACCTTTTTAATATAATCCAAATTATTAATAAATGCATTTGTCTCAGTGCTTGCAACCCAAGGAGATACAGCTACAGCATTTGATCCTTGCATTTTTACACCATCCAATAATTGTGCATTGATATACTCGTATTTAATATCTCCTGTTGATCCTTTAGAGAAAACATAATTAGTTGCTTTTCTATTATTAAAATCCTCAACAAATGGCAAGCTTAAAGCATTTAAAACAGGCTGAGAAACTGGCTCTACATTTACAGCTCTAACTCGTTCTGAAACTATTCCTGTAGCAATATCTACTGTACGAACAGAGAACCAATTATCCTCGCTTACTGTTAGATTATTAAATGTATAAGTAGGATCTGTAACCGTAGCTACAACATCAAATTTATATCCATTCAATTTTAAAACCTCGTATTTTGCTCCAACAATAGGATCCCAATCCATTTTATAAGATGATGTACCACATACTGAAGGTGCAATAACTAAATTTTTAGGCTCAGCAATAATGTTAAATATTTCTTTTGAAGTGGAAACTTTCGAACCCGCACTTACTCTTATCTTAGCATTTGCTACTATACTAGAAGGAACTTTCCACTCAAAATTTCTTGCAGTTGCTGGTACATCTTTTGCAATTGTTGCGTAATTAATTCCACCATCTACAGAATATTCGACAGTAAACGTTTTAGGTTCCCCTTCATAATCCCAACGAATATATTCGGTTGTGTCTGGATTAAATTTTTCTCCTCCCATAGGATAGGTAAGGATTAATTCTGGAGCTACAAAATCATATACAACTGAAAATTCTTGGCTATCTAACGGAATTTCTGTACCTGTAACAATGATTTTGTAAGTTCCTGGTGCTGGATTATCTAAAGTTACTTGTTCTATATTATTCTTAGTATCCACACCTCTTACTGCATTTGCACCTGGAGTTGTTGGATTTAAAACCCATGGCAGAATAGTCACCCCATCCTTTACCACCTTAATATCTAAATCATTAACCTGAATTAAACCTGCCCCTAGTGTTCCAGGAAGATCTGAATATGCAAGCATTACTTTTAAAGAAACCAATCCTGCAGGAACTGTAATTTGTTTTTCTACAGACGCTCCGTTTGAAACAGTACCTGTATAGAACATTTTTTTATCTAAAACTTTAACTGCTCTTAAGCCATTTAAATTTCCAAAACCATATTTATAATCAGGACCCGGATTACCTACATCTTTTGCTGTGTTAGTAACCAAAGCTTTCATTAATGAAGCCAATGGTTTTTCACCATAAATATTTTTATACCTTTCATATAGTAAGGCTACCGTTCCTGTAGTTCCTGGTGTAGCCATAGAGGTTCCACTCATTACTTGGTACGAATTACTATAATCTAATGAATACACATCGGTACCAACTGCAGCGATTTGAGGTACTAAACGACCATCAATTGTAGGTCCAAAACTACTATAATTACTAATTAAATCATTTGGATCATTAGCAGCAACATGTAATGAGTTTTTTGAATTTTTTGTAGAAGTATTAAATCCGCTTGGTAGATTTGCCGTTTGCGCATTTCCATTAGAGTATATATTTAAAAGATAAGGATTCATTGCCGTAACATAATCATCTCCATAATCATTCCCGTTATATCTATAAGTATTATAACCAGAACTGATAAGTATTCCGTAAGAATTCGATGTGATTTCGATTCCATCTTCTGCAATTGATTTTAATCTTTCACTTGCTACAGATAAACCATTGGACTGAGTATTAAAATTCCAGCCATACATCTTCACCTCTGGCGCCATCCCTTTTGCTATTGGGTCTAATAACCCTGCTCCTCCGATAGTTCCAGACACATGTTCTCCGTGTGATGAATTTGATTCATATTCTTTGATGGTTACTCTACCTGTGTGATCTTTGTGTTCTTCTAGATTTCCATCCCAAATACCAACTTTGACTCCTTTTCCTGTTAGTCCATACCCTAATCCTGGAATAGTAGATCCTAATACGTTTGCTTTATGCGAAGTTACCCCTGGTTTGTTATCACTTTCAACCGGTGGAGGAATCAAATCTATGTTTTGAACCCAATTAAATTTTGCAATTTCATCTAATTTCTCTTTAGAAACCTGCAAATAAATTTGACTAAACGGTTCTTCGATTTTGATTCCCTTAACAAATATATTTGTTAAATCCTTTGAAATATCATTTGGATTAACTCCTTTAAAATAACTGATTACAACTTTAATATTGTTTCCTTCTAAAGCGTAATCAGGAATAACGCTGTTTGCAAGCATTTGATCTAATTTATATTTTGGATCAATTGTAATTATCGCTCTTATATTATCAGAAGCAGCCCCTTTGCTATAAAACTCAGAATCAATTGCTACATAATAAGCATTATTAGATAAATAGCTAAGCAAATTTACTCCTTGTTTTTTTAATTTTTGCTGTTCCTGTATCGAAGGCATTTTTGTAAACTGTACCAAAGTATATTCCCTTTTAGGAATTTGCTTTTTGCTAGTACTGTTTTTAATCTCTTTAACTTGCTGCTTAAAATTTGCTGTAGTTGAGATTTTATTTCCATTTATAGAAACAGAATAATCCTTCTCAGAAGCATTCTGTGCCCATCCTAAAACAATAAAAAGCACCATAATTAAGCTTAGTATTTTTTTTTCCATTTATAAAAAATTTAATTATTATTTTTCTTTACAGACCTCTTAATCAAGGGTAAACCTACAAAAAAAAAGCAAAAAAAATGTTTTTATTGAATCTTTTATGTTAAATAAACTCACAAAAAAACACTAAAATCTAAAAAAACTAACAATATCAGCACTTCACAACGGAATAAAAAAAAACATTTCTTATAACAATAAAACTAAAAATATTCGTAACAAAATTAATATTCACTATAACATCTCAATATTGTTAAATCGCTATCATTTATTAGTAATTATAAAAAAGTGAATTTTCTACTCCATAGGTACAAAAAAAGAGACTACCGTGAAGTAGCCTCTAGTGAATAAATCAAATTATATAATGCTTTTATTCAATAAGCAGTTTTTTGGTATATGTATTCCCATCTTGTTCTACCTTGATTATATAAGCACCAGCGGAAAGCCTCAGAATATTCAACTCTTTGTGTTCGGTTTCAATTCTAAAAACCATTTTACCTGTTAAATCAAATATCATAACATTCTTTATATTAGTCGATGCTGCTTCTATGTAAAGTTTTCCATCTTTTACGGGATTTGGATAAACAACAAATCCTTTAATTTCATTTTTATTTATACTTAGAGCGCATACAGATGTTAATACTTTTATTGTACGAGTTACTAAAGGATCCTTATTTAATGCATCTTTTATACTATAGCTCAAGGTATACTCGCCTGGTACGTCAACATCAACTGTACCTGAAATTAATACTTCTGTGCTTATATCTACATCTAAATTATCTTTGGTAGTGTAGCCAGCTTCAAAATATGGACATCCTTTATTTAAATAAACAACAGAATTTCCTACAAGAGTAATTATTGGTTTGACCTTCTCAATTATTACTGTCCAATTTTCGATTGTACCATTTTGTGCCGTTACATTATATACTACAGGTAGAATATAATTCAATGTTGTGACACCACTGTTTTGAACATGAGTACCCATACGTAAGGTTGCAAAATCCGATATTTGAAAACTTGGAATTAATGCGCTTAAATTGGCATTGTTGTCAACAAACACTTGTATTGTCTTTAAATCCTGATTTATTACACTTGTGCCTAACTGATTTACAACCGAATATGCTATAATATTTGTTTCAGAACTTTTTGTATCTAATGGTTCTAGGGGCTTTGTATCTAAAATTATGGTATAGTTGGTTTGAGATAACTTATCTTCTGAAATTACAGTTACCTGAAAACTCTCTGCATAATCAAACGAATTAGTTTTCGAATTTAATTGTTGTAAACCATCAATATATAGTTCCGCACCTGGTGAAACTGTAAAATCTGCAATTAAATTTGATAGATTAACTTCATATGATAACTTTATAGTCCCCGTATTGCCAACAATTTTTGCATTTATATCCTCTGTTAACTCAGGATTAGATGCCGTTTTAAAATCATAAGATAGCAACTTACTTTTTGTATTTAAATTACCTATAATATTTAACGTATAAGCCTCTATAATTCCAGTATTAAAACCTACTCCTTCTACAGTAAAGGTGACGGGGTTGGTATAGTCATTTTTTGTATTACCACTTTTTTGAGTTACACTGTTTATTTTTGCAATGCTTTGCATATTTAAGGAGAATTTAGCAACAGCAGTAGTTATATCTGTTCCTTTCTTTAATAGAATTGTATACGTTTTGGTAGTTGCGTCATATGATGATGAAAGTTGATTTACAAATTCAATTTTTTGCAATAAAACAGGAACATTCCAAAATTTATCCTCTCCTATACCATCTGTATCAGCATTTGTCACAACAGCCGTATTATCATTTATTGAATAATCATGAACATACTTATTATCTCCTTCTGAAAAGGGATAATAAGCTTTTAACTTCAATTCATTTCCAATATATTTAGTCATTGCATTAGCTTTTATTACTGCTTGACTACGAACTCCTGTCCAAATACGTATTTCATCGATAGCACCTTTTAAACCACCTGTTAACACAGGATTATTACCTATATAAGCAGGAGAAGTTACATTTGATGTCGCTGCTCCAGCAGTTCCAGTAGTCGTAAAAGGAACTGAAACTCCATCTATATATATTTTATAAATATTAGTTGTACTTACTCTATAAACTATATGATGCCAACTATTTTGCTTAATTGAATTCTTTTTTGTGTTTATAACATACGCCCCCTTTGCGGTAGCTATTGAAAGTACTAAACTATTTTCATTATAAGATGTTAAGTTTGTTTTGTTATGTATAAAAAGCTGAACCGAACCTTTATCAATAATCCCTCCAAAACCAGTGGATTCTTCCTGATTAACCCATGCTTCGAATGTATAATTATTGGTCAGATTCAAAGCTGAATTATGATCAATCAACATAAAGTCATCTAATCCATCAAAAGTTCCCATTACATTTGTAGTATGATTAGGAATATCTTTTATTGTAATTGATTTAGAATCATTTATTGCGTCTGTGTCACCTGCTAATTGATTATATACTTCAGTGCCATATTCTCCTGGAACATTTAAATCTGTTTTAGTTGAAATTTTATTTTCATTTATAGTAATAATAGAATCAGCCTCAGAACTATTTTGGGACCATCCCAAAATAGTCAAAAACATTACAATTAGGTTAAGTAAATTTCTCTTCATTTTAAAATGTATTTAATTTAAAGATTAAACTTACAAATTGTAATTTATAAAAAATCATTTAATAAGTTTTATTCTCAGATTTTACAAATAAAAAGATAAAATCAAACGAATAATTAAAAAATACCCATAAAAAAAGACCTGCCAAATAAATTTTGACAGGTCTTATTAGTATTTTTACTAGAAGTTTTTTTATTTTTTCTGCTTCAATTCTTTCGCTTTTTCTTGCCAACGTTCGCTAAGATCATTATAATCTACTGGATGAGCTGGTGCTTGATATTGCAGTCTACCTGATTCAAAGGCACGTAGTAGAATAGTTTCTATTAAATAGTCTTCATTAACTTCATACGGAGCGTATTCAGTTTTTAGACTAATATCAAAAACATTGGCCGTTGTGTTTGCCCAAAAGGCTTTCCATCCACTTTTTAAAGTTTTTACCAGCTCAAATGTCGTAGTTCCTGTTTGTCTGTGAATTAGCTTGACTAATATTTGACCTTGTTTACGAGATAACTTCTTCAGTTTGCCTTCAAACTCATTATTAAGATAGTCCTCTACAATTTTAAAGTATTTCTTTTTTTCTCTATTTGAAGATAAACGAGCCATTCCTTTATTAAGTGCCACTAACCTATCCGAAGCTAATCTGGCAAATGGATACGTTTTATAAACTCTATTTTGTAGAATTAAAAACTGCTTTTGCGCTTCAGGATCTAGCTTTTCCTTTGAAATAATAATCTCAGGCAATTGAATTGTATCATTTAAAATAGAATCCTTTTCGGTCAATACATACCCCATTTGCAAAGGATTATTTTTTTCGATTTGGGAATGACCAATAAAAGAGACTAAAAAAAAGCAAAATAAATAGGTTCTAAACTTCATTGAGTTATTAATTTGAATGTAAAATTATACATTATATATACAATTGTAATACCAAATTTATAAATTAGAAATAATATATTCTAAATATCTGTTTTTCTATAACTTAAACATGTATTTCAAATTTAATACTACCTAATAATTACTCGCTATATAGATGCTTCCAAATATAGATACTTGCAATTATTTAATAAACAGCTAAAATCACGACAGTACAAAGTTTACCATAGTAACTGTAGTAATTTGATTAATTAAAAATAAGCATGTAAACAACATAAACTAATACTTAACTCCATTATTAAATAAACTAATTCTTAAAAGAATGCAATAAAACAGTGAAGTCATTAAAAAAAGTTTAGATATCAGGTAACCAATTATTTTTATTTTTTGACAAATTAAACTTGATTTAAAGATATTAATATTTACATTTGCTCTATTCTTATTTATTCTAAATAGATAGGTTGTCTCAAACTAAGAAAAACAAATCTTGTCAAAAAATCAATAAACAATAAATACATAAATATGAAGAAGAATCTTTTTATTTCTCTAGCATTAGCTGCTACTTTATTTGTTAATGCACAGCAAAAAAACACCTTACTAGAACAATCTTTTTGGAAAACTTCACCAGATGTAAGTGCTGTTAAAGCCGAAATAGAAAAAGGAAGCAACCCTGCTCAACCAAATCAAAATGCTTTTGATCCAGTTGTTTTGGCTATTAACACTGATGCTCCAATAGCAACTATAAAATTTCTTTTAGAACAGCCAGGTAATCCAGTCAATAAATTAACTCATGACAGTCGTATTTATTTACATTGGGCGGCAAATAAAGGTAATATTGAACTTGTAGAATATCTTATTGCAAAAGGTTCAGATATTAATCTTGAAGACAGTAAAGGGGCTACTCCAGTTGTTTTCGCAGCTAGCAACGGACAGTCTAATACCGCTTTGTACGATACTTTTTTTAAAGCAGGAATTGATCCAAAGAAAAAATACAGAGGAGGTGCTAATTTATTATTGATGGCAATTCCTAATGATAAAGACTTAGTACTTTCAACTTATTTTACATCTAAAGGAATGTCATTAAAAGACATTGATAGCGAAGGAAACACGGCTTTTAATTACGCTGCTAGATCTGGAAACGTTGCTCTACTAAAGAAACTTTTAGAAAAAGGAGTGAAATTTAATGATAACGCACTTATTTTTGCAGCACAAGGATCACGTAGAGATGCAACTCCACTTGAAACTTTTAAATATCTAGTTGAAGAAGTTAAGATTAAACCAACTGTAACAACTAAATCAGGAGAAAATGTTTTTCACTTTTTAGTAGCTAAACCTAATCAAACAGAAATCGTAAAATATTTCTTAGTTAAAGGTGTAGATGCAAACAAAGCAGATAAAGACGGAAATACACCATTAATGATTGCTGCTTCGGCTAGAGATACTGCCGTTTTAGAGCAATTACTTCCGGTAGTAAAAAACATAAATGCACAAAATGGTAAAGGAGAATCTGCATTAACATTTGCTATTAAATCTGGAACTCCCGAAGCTGTTGCCATACTTTTAGCTAAAGGTGCTGACGTTACGGTTAAAGATAAAGACGGTAACAATTTAGGCTTTTATTTAGTGCAATCATATCGTCCGCAAAATGGTCGTGAAGCAGCTCCAGCAAAAGATCCTTTTGAAGCTAAAATAAAATTACTTCAAGATAAAGGATTGAACTTAGCTACTGCTCAGAAAGACGGAAGTACTTTATATCATATTGCAATGACTAAAAATGATTTAACATTGCTAAAGAAATTAGCTACACTAAACATTGACGTAAATGTTAAAAATAAAGATGGCTTAACTGCTCTTCATAAAGCTGCAATGGTTTCTAATGATGATTCAATCCTGAAATATTTATTATCTATTGGTGCAAAAAAAGATATTCAAACTGAATTTGACGAAAGCGCCTACGCATTAGCAAAGGAAAATGAAACATTGACAAAAAAGAATGTCTCTCTTGAATTTTTAAAATAATAGATTCTATTTGTGACTCTTTGAAACGACAAAAACAATCGCATTACTAGAAATCAATAATACAAATGTAATTACATTATGAAATCAATATTTAAAATAGCTCTTACTGGAGCACTTATCTGCCTTATTTCTTTTCAAGCTTCTGCACAAGCTTCTAAATACAAATGCATGCTTCAAATGTCAAACTATATGGGCGAAGGTGCTTATATTGTAGTTTCTCTAATCAATCCTAAAGGAGCATACGAGAAAACTCTTTATGTAATGGGAGATGATAAAAAATGGTACAATACGCTAAAAGAATGGGATAAATTTCATTCTAAAAATTCGTCTGATAATATTAGTGCTAAAACAGGTGCATCTGTAACAGGTGGAGACAGAAGTATTACTACAATAGAAATTGAAAATTCTAAAATCAATTCGGGATACAAATTAAGATTTGAAAGCGCTGTTGAAGATCAAAAATATTATGTAAACGATTTAGAAATCCCTCTTACAACTGAAGGATTGGCGGCTAAGACAGAAGGTAAGGGATATATTCGTTACGTAAGATTAAATAAAATATAATAGCATATAATGATTCTTTCTTTTTGGCGTTACTCTCACTTGGCTTTGGCTTTGTTTTCTTCTTTGTTCTTATTAGTCGCATCTGTTACAGGAATAGTTTTGGCAGTCGATGCTGTACAAGAAAAAACGCTTCCTTACCGAGCTACAAATTTTGATACAATAACTTTAGAACAGACTTTACCTATTTTAAAAAAGGTATATCCTGAAATTACCGAGTTAACTGTAGATCACAATCAGTTTGTAACGCTACAAGCTATTGATCAAGATGGCAATGATGTAAATGCTTATATTGATCCTTTAAGTGCCAAAGAGTTAGGAACACCTTTAAAAAAGACAGAATTCGTTCAATGGGTTACTGCTTTTCATCGTTCTTTATTTTTGAAAGAAACAGGACGTTTTTTTGTTGGATTTATCTCTTTTTTACTTTTTCTGATTTCGATTTCGGGCTTTGTTCTTGTTGTTAAAAGACAACTGGGAGTTCGTAAATTCTTTTCAAAAGTAACCAAAGATTATTTTTCTCAATATTATCACATTGTATTGGGGAGATGGAGTTTAATTCCAATTTTGATTATTGCGCTTACGGGAACTTATTTAACATTGGAAAGGTTTAACTTTTTCATGGATAAAGAAAATAATAAGCAAGAAAAATCAATTACGGTTGCAGAACAAAAAAAAGACGCTCCTTCTATATTCAAACAAACTCTTTTGTCTGATGTTAAAAAAATTGAATTTCCTTTCTCAGATGATCCTGAAGAATATTATATCATTCAATTGAATGACCGAGAGATTGAAGTTAATCAAGTAACTGGAGCTGTAGTAACAGAGAAGCTATCTCCAATGCGAACGCAATTAGCTCTTTTGAGTCTAAATCTCCATACTGGAAAAACTAATGCTTTATGGGCAATAGTTCTAGCAATTGCTTGTATAAACATTTTGTTTTTTATCTATTCTGGTTTTGTAATGACCTTAAAGAGAAGAGCAAACCGAATTAAAAATAAATTCAAAGCCGACGAAAGTAAATTTATTTTATTGGCTGGTTCAGAAAATGGAAGCTCATTGCGATTTGCAAGTGCAATTCAAAAACAATTGATCGCAAACGGTGAAAAAGTATTCTTAACCGAATTGAATAATTTTAAAACTTTTCCGAAAGCAGAACATATCATAGTTTTCACCTCAACACACGGATTAGGAGATGCTCCTTCTAATGGGGATAAATTTACATCTATTCTAAAAAAACACAGCCAAGAACATCAAGTTCATTTTTCTGTTGTTGGATTTGGTTCTAAAATTTATCCAAGTTATTGTGGTTTTGCTTATGAAATTGATACAGTTTTAGAAGAACAAAACTGGGCTACTCGTTTAATAGATGTTCAAACTGTAAACGATAAATCTGCTGAAGAATTTGTAAACTGGGTTAGATTATGGAGCGATAAAACTGGAATCCCATTATCCCCTACTCCTTCTTTATATAATGAAATACCGAAAGGATTAGAAAAGTTAGTCGTAATAGATAAAACTCTTGTTTCTGATTCAGAACATACTTTCCTACTTACTTTGCGTACAGGAAGTAGAACCAAATTTGTTTCGGGTGATTTATTAGCTGTTTATCCTGCAAATGATAATAGAGAACGTCTCTACTCTATCGGTAACCATTCAGGCAATGTACAATTAGTTGTAAAACTCCATTCACCAGGTTTAGGTTCTGGTTATTTAAATAATCTTGAAATTGGTTCTACCATAAAAGCAAGAATTCTTAAGAACGAAGCTTTTCACTTTCCTAAAAAATCACCAAAAGTTGCTTTTATTTCAAACGGTACAGGTATTGCGCCTTTCCTTGGAATGATTGAACAAAATAAAATAAAAACAGAAACTCATTTGTATTGTGGTTTCAGAATGGAAACAGAAACGGTTACTGGATATAAAAAGTTCGCTGCAACCATGATTGAAAAACAGCAACTTGGTAGTTTCCACTTGGCACTATCACGTGAAGCAGAACATATTTATGTAATGGATCTTATAAACCGTGATGCTACTTTCTTTGTAGAATTATTACTCCAAGGTGGTACTATTATGATTTGTGGCTCATTGGCTATGCAAAAGGATGTAGAATTGGCTCTTGATGCATTATGCCTTGCTAAGCAAAGAAAAAGCATCTTAGACTTTAAAAATAATGGACAAATATTGACTGATTGTTATTAGTCCTATTTAAAAGACACTATTCATGCCAACTAATAAAAATTTTATAAAAAAACTATTATTCCTTTTTGTAATAAGCTGTAGCTTTTATGGCAATGCACAAGTTTTACGTAAAAAAACTACTCTCCTCATGGGAAGTCGTTTTGATATTACAATTGTTGCAAAAGACTCTCTTACTGCTGTACAAAATATTGATGCCTGTATTGCCGAAATTACTCGTATTGAAAATTTAATTTCTGATTGGAAATCTGATTCACAAGTTTCTGAAGTAAGTCAAAATTCCGGAATTAAACCTATAAAAGTAGATCGTGAAGTTTTTGAATTAACACAAAGAGCTATCCGTTTATCTGAAATAACAAATGGTGGGTTTGATATCAGTTTTGCCGCAATGGATAGAATCTGGAAATTTGATGGATCAATGACCGAAATGCCATCGGAAGAAAACATCAAAAAATCCGTAGAGAAAGTAGGCTATAAAAATATCATTTTAGATTCTGTAAATTCTACTATATTCCTAAAATTAAAAGGGATGAAAATAGGATTTGGTGCTCTTGGAGAAGGTTATGCTGCCGATAAATGTCGTGATATGATGTTAGCAAAAGGTATCAAAGCTGGAATCATAAATGGATCAGGAGATATGAGTACCTGGGGAAAACAACCTAATGGAGCTCCTTGGAAAATAGGTATCACCAATCCGTTTAATCCAGAAAAACTTTTAGCAGCTGTGTCACTTGAGCAAGAAGCAGTAACGACTTCAGGAAGCTATGAGAAATTTGTCGTTCTTAATGGCAAACGCTATTCACACATCATAAATCCTGCAACTGGATACCCAGCAACGGGCTTATGCAGTGTAACAATTTTTGGCCCAAATGCTGAAATGGCAAATGGCTTAAGTACTTCTATTATGGTACTCGGAAAAAAAGAGGGCTTGCTTTTACTTAAAAAATTTCCAGATTATAGTTCTTTGCTTATTACTGATAAGGGAAAAGTTATAAAATCAGAGAACTTTCGAATCAAAAAAATTAAAGCCAAACTCTAATTCACTAGCTATTCCTAAAACACAATATCTCAACTCACTTAACCGCAAAGAACGCAACGTTTTACGCAAAGGATGTAAAGAAGTGTTTAACTGAGCACTGTGACTGAAACCGAGACTGAGACTGAGTGAAAGATGAAAGAGGAAAGAGAAAAGATGTGACCGTAAACTGAGACTGCAAACCGAGACTGCAAACCGAGACTGCAAACTGAGACTGCAAACTGAGACTGGGAAATTAACCGCTAAGAACGCAACGTTTTACGCAAAGGACGCAAAGCTGTCTTTAAGTGAATACTGAGCACTGTGACTAGGTACTTAAAGACAAAGGTTTATTTTTAACTGAGCACTGAGACTGCAAACCGAGACTGAGACTGAGTGAAAGATGAAAGATGAAAGAGAAAAGATGTGACCGTAAACTGAGACTGAACACTGAGACTGTACACTGAGACTGCAAACTGAGACTGCAAACTGAGACTGCAAACCGAGACTGAGCACTGAGACTGAAATCTAAAACCCCCTTGTTTGTCATTCCTGAAAATTAAGTTTACTTTTGTTTCAACATACTTTGTATTTAGGCACTATAAATGTATAATAAATTACGAGCTAACTTATTACTCTCTTTTGTCTAAATTTCAAACCAAAGAAAAGATTATTCACTTACATAATCTTTTAAAATACGTTGGTAAAGTATATCAAATACAAATTTATAAATAAGCAAAAAAATATTTTATGAGCACAAAATCAATCTTAAATGATAGTTCGATTACTTTTTTAGAAAGCTATCTTAATAATGCATCCCCAACTGGCTACGAAAGCGAAGGTCAAAAGATTTGGATGGATTATTTAAAACCTTATGTTGATACTTTTATTACCGATACATACGGAACAGCTGTAGGAGTTATAAACCCAGACGCTCCATATAAAGTAGTTATTGAGGGACATGCTGATGAAATTTCATGGTATGTAAACTACATTACAGAAGACGGATTAATATATGTAATAAGAAATGGTGGATCTGATCACCAAATTGCTCCTTCAAAAAGAGTAAATATCCATACCAAAAACGGAATCGTTAAAGGTGTTTTTGGATGGCCTGCAATTCACACCAGATTACGCGATAAAGAAGAAACTCCAAAAATCAGTAATATTTTTATTGATTTAGGTTGCGAAACCAAAGAGCAAGTAGAAAAAATGGGAGTGCATGTAGGTTGTGTTATTACCTATCCTGATGAGTTTATGATCTTAAACGAAAACAAATTTGTTTGTCGTGCTATTGACAACCGTATGGGAGGTTTTATGATCGCCGAAGTAGCTCGTTTGCTACATGAAAATAAAGTAAAACTTCCGTTTGGATTGTACATTACAAACTCAGTTCAAGAAGAAGTTGGTTTACGTGGTGCTGAAATGATTACCAAAACAATCAAACCTAATGTAGCTATTGTTACTGATGTTTGCCACGATTCGACAACTCCAATGATTGAAAAGAAAATTGAAGGAGACACTAAAATTGGTTTGGGACCAGTTATTACTTATGCACCTGCAGTTCAAAATAATCTACGTGAACTAATAATTGATGCAGCAGAAGCTAACAAAATTCCGTTTCAACGTTTAGCATCATCTCGTGTTACTGGTACAGATACTGATGCATTTGCATACAGCAATGGTGGTGTAGCATCTGCTTTAATTTCGCTTCCTTTAAGATACATGCATACTACTGTAGAAATGGTTCACCGTGATGACGTTGAAAATGTAATCAAATTGATTTACCAATCATTACTTAAAATTGAAAACGAAGAAACTTTTTCTTATTTCAAATAAAATTTAAACTAGCTATAATTAAAATCCCCGCAAATCGTAATCAGATTTGCGGGGATTTTTACTTACTATAATAACCAATTAGTCTCTTTTTAAAAGCGCAATTGCATCTGTTGCATTAGATAATTCAGCATATTTTAATGCAGTATAACCTTTATCATTTTTAATTTTACTATCCGCTCCATTCGTTAGTAAAAATTTTATAATCTCTGCTTTGTTATAGCGCGCTGCAGTCATTAATGGGGTCAAATCTTCTGAAACAGTATTAACATCTGCTCCATATTCAATAAACTTCTTAACGGTTTCAATATCTCCTTTTCTTATAGCTGTATTTAAAGGTGCCGGATCAAAGTCTGAAACAATAGTTTTGCTATTGATAAATGAATTTTGAACTGGATTTGAAGCTAAAGAAACATTAACAAAAGCTACTAAAGCTATTCCTAAATAAACGATTGAATTTTTCATGGTGATTGTTTTTTGATTGATGATTGATGATTTAGAATCTTTATTAATTCTTATACAAATATATATTTAAAATTAGTATTATGCTTTGCAAGGTACTTTGTTTTAACTAATAATTAACATTCGCTTAAAATTAGAAGCTCAGTTTTAAATAATTGTTTTCAAAAAAAAGAACTATACTATATAGACGAATAAATAAATAAAATGTTACACTATTTCAGAACAAATAAAACATTATATATCAGGTATTTAAATATCGTTAAATTAAAACTATCAATACTATTAAATTTAAAAAAGCCTCAAATCTAAGAGTGCGATTTGAAGCTTTGATTTATAGAAATAATATCGATTAATATTTTTTTAAAATTGCTACAGCATCTAAAGCTTTTGAAACTTCAGCAAATTTTAAAGCATTGTAACCATTATCGGCAGTGATATGAGGATTGGCTCCTTTGGAAAGTAAGAGATGAATAATTTCAACTTTATTATAACGAGCTGCTGTCATTAATGGAGTTAAACCTCCTGAGAACTTATTTATTCTAGCACCGCTTTCTAAAAGTTTTTTAACGGTTTCTATGTCTCCTTTACAAATGGCAGTATTTAAAGGATTAACCTCAACACTAACATACGTATCTCGATTTAATGATTTATGATCCGAAGCTAGTGCAACATTTGTAAAAGTAACTAAAGCTACTCCTAAATAGATAATTGATTTTTTCATGATGATTGATTTGATTGATGATTTGATTGATGATTTATTATAAAAAAAATGTCTTTCATAAAAAGACATAGTTATAATTATAAGTCATACAAACAAACTAAATGTTACATAATTATCGTACAATTTTAACTTCTTTCTTATCTATTGGAATAAAATTATTTGTTGAACATACTTTGATAAAAAAAAAAGAGATTAATGTTCCTCAAAATAAATTTAAAGCAACAGTTATTTTTCAAGAATCCTTTTTAAAAGTACCACTGCCTCTTTTGCTTTAGAAACTTCGGCATATTTCAATGCTGTATATCCTCTTTTGTTTTCGATACTTAAAACAGCACCTTTAGAAATTAATAGTTTAATAATTTCTACTTTATTGTAACGAGCAGCCGTCATCAATGGAGACATTCCGTTTACTATTTTATTTAAATCAGCCCCGTAATTAATAAATCTATTGACCGTTTCAATATCGCCTTGACTAATAGCAACATTCAAAGGACTTCTGTCATAGCTCTGGGCAACAACATTATAATTACTATGAAAGCTAAACTCTGAACCAGATGCATGTGCAATAGAAAGGAAAGGAACTAAAGCAATTCCGAAATAAACGATTGATTTTTTCATGATGATAGTTTTTTGATTGATTTTTGATGATTTTTACAAGATTAACTTCTTGATTTTTTTTTACAAACACAAAGAAGCCACGTATATCAATGAGACGTATAAAAAAACAAAAAGGTTGCATTATAAATAATAAAAACTAAAAAAGAAGTATTTACTTTTATAACTAATTGCAATTCAGTACACTAAATTTTATTTAACTTTACAATAAAAACCATAAAATGCAGTCAGAGGCCAAAACAATCAAAGAATATTTAGCATCACTCCCTGAGGATAGAAAACTTCCTTTTATAAAACTTCATGAAACAATACTTAATAATATCCCCAAGGGATTTACTGAAGAAATAAGCTATGGAATGATCGGTTATCTGGTGCCACATTCAATTTATCCAGCTGGTTATCATTGCAATCCTAAATTACCTTTACCATTTATAAATATAGCATCACAAAAAAACTTTATAGCATTATACCACATGGGAATTTATGCTAAACCCGAATTACTACAATGGTTTGTCTCCGAATATCCTAAATACTGCAAGCAAAAACTAGATATGGGGAAAAGTTGCATTCGTTTTAAAAAAATGGATACCATTCCTTATGATCTAATAGCAACCCTTGTACAAAAAATGTCTGTTGCAGATTGGATTAATTGTTATGAAACACAGTTTAAAAAATAATTATAAACCACTTAATTATACAACTATGAATGTTATCAAAAAAATTATTCTCGGGCTTTTAAGTATTGTAATATTAGCATTAATAGTGGCCTTGTTTTTGCCAAAAGAATACCATGTAGAAAGGGAGGTCACAATCAAGAAACCAATTGATAGTGTCTTTAACTATGTGAAGTATCTAAAGAATCAAAACAATTTTAGTGTATGGGCAAGATTAGACCCTGCTATGAAAAAAACATTTTCTGGAACTGACGGAACTGTGGGGGCCATATCTGGTTGGGATAGTACCAATAAAAATGTAGGCAAAGGAGAACAAGAAATAAAAATAATTATTCCTAACGAACGAATAGAATATGAATTACGTTTTAAAACACCAATGGAATCAACAGCAAAGGCCAATATTACAACCGTAGAAATTACTCCAACACAAACTGAAGTTAAATGGGCATTTGATGGTAGTTCACCTTATCCTATGAACTTAATGCTTGCCTTTATGAATATAGATCAAATGCTTGGAGAGCAACTAGAAACGGGGCTTCAAAATTTAAAAATTATTCTAGAAGAACAACAATGACAAAAAAAATAACCCCACAATTTAAAGTTGTGGGGTTTCATTATTTTTTATTTTAAGTAAATCTTATTTACTCAAATAAGCGAGTACATTCTTCTCAATACGTTGGTCGATATTATCAATATCGGCTTTAACAAATTTTTCTCCTAGTATATTTTCATATAACTCGATATAACGCTCAGATACAGATTCGATATAAGCATCATTCATATCTGGGATCTGTTGTCCTTCTTGTCCTTGAAATCCATTTTCGATTAACCAACGACGTACAAATTCTTTTGATAATTGTTTTTGCTCTTCTCCTCTATCTTGTCTCTCTTGGTATCCATCTGCATAAAAATAACGAGAAGAATCTGGAGTATGAATTTCATCAATTAAAACAATAACTCCGTCTTTAGTTTTTCCAAACTCATATTTAGTATCTACTAAAATTAAGCCACGACTTGCTGCAATTTCAGTTCCTCTTTGAAATAAAGCTCTTGTATATTTTTCTAAAACTAGGTAATCTTCTTCAGTAACTATACCTCTAGAAAGAATCGCTTCACGCGAAATATCAGCATCATGCTCTCCATTATCAGCCTTGGTAGTTGGTGTAATGATAGGAGTTGGAAATTTATCGTTTTCCTTTAATCCTTCTGGCATAGCAACACCACAAATTTCTCTTTTTCCTGCAGCGTATTCACGTGCTGCATGACCAGAAACATAACCTCTAATTACCATTTCTACCTTGAATGGATCACATAAATGACCTACAGCAACATTTGGATCTGGCGTTGCAATTAACCAATTCGGAACAATATCTTTAGTAAGTTCCATGAATTTAGTTGCAATCTGGTTTAAGATTTGTCCTTTATATGGAATTCCCTTCGGTAGAACTACATCAAAAGCCGAAAGCCTGTCGGTAGCAACCATCACCAAAAGTTCATCGTTGATATTATAAACCTCTCTAACTTTTCCGCGATAAACCGATTTCTGATTTGGAAAATTAAAATTAGTAGTTGTAATTGTATTGCTCATTATTATTTGTTGTGTTGTGTTGTGTTGTTTCGTGTTTTATAGATGCAAATTTAAAACTATTTAAAAGAGCACGCAAAGAAAAAAAGAAGTATTCAGTTTCAATCAAAGTTAAGAATTTACATACTGAGACTGAAAATGGAGACTAAATAATTACTTTTTTAAAAGCGTGTCATTAAATAAATTCAATATTCTGTCATATTCATCAATCCAAGAGTACGTTTCTTTAAATCCGTGTGCTTCAACTGGGAATGACGAAAGACTCCAATTCTTCTTTCCTAATTCGATAAAACGCTGAGACATACGCACAATATCTTTGTATTCAACGTTATCATCAACCATCCCGTGAAGCATCAATAAGTTTCCTTTTAGGTTATTTGCAAAATAAATTGGAGAACTTTTTTTGTATGCATCTGGATCTGTTTCAGGAAAATTTAGAATATTTCCTGTATAACCGTGATTGTAGTGTGCCCAATCAGTAACTGAACGCAATGCAGCTCCCGAAGCAAATTCCCCCGGAGTAGTAAGCATTCCCATTAAAGTAATAAACCCTCCATAAGAACCACCGTAAATCCCTACTCTACTAGCGTCGATTCCGTAATTATCAACTAGGTATTTCTTTCCATCAATTTGATCCGATAAATCTTTTCCCCCCATAAAACGGTATATTCCAGTTCTAACATCTCGTCCGTATCCATCACTACCTCTATAATCAATATCCAAAACAGTGTAACCTAAATCAGTCAACATATTATGAAACATATATTCTCTATGGTAATTACTCCAATAGTTGTGCGCGTTTTGTAAGTATCCTGCACCATGAACAAATAATATGGCTGCTTGGTTCTTCTTTTCGGTTTTTGGAGTATATAATCTCGCATAAACGGTAGTCCCATCTTGTGCCTTATATGTAATTACCTCTGGTTCTCTCCATTGGTATTTTTTAAACTCTTCTGTAGTCGAAGATGTTATTTGCTGTAACGCTGTATTCTTTTTATTCTCACCAATATACAATTCCCATGGCTTATTTTTATAAGAATAACGCACCAACAACGTTTTTTCATCTGGTGACAAACTTACTTCATATGCACCATCTTTAGTTAAAACTGGCTCTAAAACACCATTGGCAACTGCCAATTTATAGAAATTTCTATTTCCTGGATGCGTTGTATTTGTAGTTAAATAAAATGTCTTTTTATCTTTTGACAAAGTCAAATCTCTTACTTCCCAATTTCCACTAGTCAGCTGTGATTTCTTTTTTGACTTTAAATTGTAAGTATACAAATGCGAATATCCTGTAGCT